>NZ_JBRREN010000005.1:0-302882 GCF_056760315.1 Stenotrophomonas sp. STEN014
TCATTTTGCGTTCCTCGTTGCTGGGCCTGGTGGTCCCAACACCCCCGGGGCCCGGGGGCGGGGGGGGTGCCTTTTTGGCGGGGGGGTGTCTGGTCCTCCCGGGCGCGTGCCCGCTCGCCCAGATTGGCGCGATACCAGGACAGCAAGGCCAGCGCGTACGCATCGTCGCGGCGCACGTCGACATAACGTTGCGCCAGTTGCGCCGCGCGCCGGTATGGCACCTGCGCCTGGGCGGCGGTGTCCGGTGAGGCGGCCAGCGCATCGGCCAGATTGCCCCAGTGCAGATAGTCGTCCGGCTCCAGCACCGTGGCCTGCTGGAACAACCCTGCAGCGACGGCGTATTCGCCGCTGTCAAATTTCATCGCGCCCAGATTGGTCAGCGCCCCGGCATTGGGTTCGATCGACAACGACATGCTGAACGCCCGGCCAGCCTGGGCGCTGTCACCCTGGGCCAGATACAGACCGCCCAGGCTGCTCCACAGGCGACTGTCTTCCGGCTGCAGGAGGGTGGCGGTGACAAAGGCCTCGATCGCCTGGGGCAGCTCGCCGCGCAGCCAGTGGTGATAGCCGAGCAGACGGTAGATCTGCGCGTCGCTGGGCCGCGCCGCCACCGCCTGCTGGAAGTAGTCCAGCGCCCGCGCCTCCTGCCCGAGCGCGCCATAGGTGCGGGCCAACCCGACCAGTCCGTCGGCACGCAGCGCCGGGTCGTCGGTGGCCTGCCGGTACAGGGTCAGCGCGCGCGCGCTCTGGCCGCTGACCCGGGCGATCTCGGCCATCGCCAGGCTCACCTCGCGCAGCCCCGGATCCATCGCCTGGGCCTGCGCGCAGGCCTGCCGCGCCCGCTCGAACGCCACCGCATCGCTGACTCCCTCCAGCCGGGCGATTTCCGCCCGGCAGATGCCAGCCTGGGCGCGGGCGAAATGCGGATCGGCCGCCAGCGCCTGGCGGAAATTGGCGATCGCCCGTTCATTGCCGGTCTCACCGACCGGACGCTGCAGCAATGCCAGTCCGCGCAGATAGGCATCGTAGGCGTCGACGTCGTTGGTGGGCGTCAAGCGCTGCGCCAGCCCCGGGACTTCCCCGGGCAGGTGCCCAAGCAGTTCATGCACCACCTGGCCGGCAATCTCACTCTGCAAGGCGAACACGTCGTGGATCTCGCGGTCATAGGTATCGGTCCACAGCGTGAATCCGGTCGTGGTGTCCGACAGCCGCGCACTGATCCGCACCTTGCCGCCCTCGCGGCGTACGCTGGCATCCAGCAACGTGGCCACCCCCAACCGGCGTCCGATCCGCCGTACATCGTCCTCGTCCTCGGCATTGGCCGGCGCCGCCAGCTGCCGCGCCGCCACCTTCAGGCCCGGCACATCGGCCAGTGCATCGTGCATTTCCACCGCCAGGCCATCGGCGAAATAGCGGTCATCGGCGTTGTCGCTGAGGCTGCTGAAGGGCATCACCGCGATGGAGGCCTCGGCCACCGGCGGTTGCCCGATGGTGGTATGGCTCCGCCACCATCCGCCGGCAGCCAGCACCAGCAGCGCCAGCCCGGTCCCGATCAGCATCCCGCGCGAGCGCAGCCACAACGGCAGCGGCACATTGGCGGCCTGACGCCCCCCGGACAGCCGCGATGCCGGCCTGGGCGCCGGCTCCAGCATCAGGGGCGACTGCGCCGCAGCTGCGCTCTCAGCCAGCGTGGACAGCCCGGTCCCGGGTGGCAGCGGCTCGGTCAGGGCCGGCGTGGCGGTTGACGGCTCTTCGGCCGGCAACAGTTTGCCGATGAACCGGTATCCCAATCCGTGCTGGGTCTGGATATAGCGCGGCTCGTGCGAGTGGTCATCCAGAGCCGCACGCAGCTGGGCGATGGCGCGGGTCAGCACGCCCGGGGTGACGTGCCGGTGGCCCCAGACGGCGTCGAGCAACTGGTCGCGCTCCAGCAATTCATCGGCGTGCCGCAGCAACAGCAGCAATACCGCAAACGCCTTGGGCTCCACGGAATGGAACTGGCCGTCGCGGCTGAGCGTATGCGCGACCGCGTCGACCACGATGCCGTCAAAACGGTAGCGTTCGGTCGCGTGACCAGTGTTACCCGGGTCTCCGGTCGACCCCATCGGCAAGCCCTCATCAAAACCTCAGAAACCAGCGCAATGACTGTCTGAAGGCTCCGCCTGCCATCATGACCCATGCTACGCCCAAGCGGATGCTGGTGCTGCACCGTTCTTCACGGGCGCCCCCCCTTCCCCGCCTGGAGCACCACCATGTACGCCACCTTCGACTCCACCGCCTTCGACGGCCGCCTTCCGCTTCCGCAGGTGCTCGATCAGTCCCCCGGCAGCAATCCCCACCGCCGCAACCATGTGAACGACTTTGTGCTGCTTCCGCGGGAAGTCGAACGCTTCAACCAGCTGCTGGCCCGGTTGGGCCGCACCCGGCCACTGGAAGTCGACCAGCTGGCCACCGCTGCCCGCATCCTGGGCAGCAGCAACACCGCTCCGTCGGCCTGCATCCGGCAGCGGCTGCAGCAGGCCCGGCTCGTGGAGCAGATGCTCCAGGACGATGACTGGGAACCGGTCGCCGAAGCGGTGAGCTGCGCCCGTTGCGTGCTCGGCTATCTGCATGAGAACCGCCAGCTGATTCCTGACTCGGTCCCCGGGGTCGGCCAGCTCGACCAGGCCATCGTGATCGACACGGCATGGCCGCAGCTGGCCGGTGAGGTCGCCAACTTCCTGGACTACCAGCGCCTGCGCCGCATCGAGGCCGAACGCCAGGGGCGCGATTACACGGAAATCGCATTCAGCCGCAGCCTTTGGCTGGAGCTGCGCGAGATCGAAGCGCGCCTGCACGAGCACCAGCGTCGGGTCCGCGAAAACAGCTACGCTCCCGAGCCGATGCGCTACTTCCGCGTCCACTGACACTGCCGGGATGTCGGTTGGCCCCGGTTGCCTGGCCGGGTCGTCCGTCGCCCGGACGGCCACCCGGGCACATGCACATGGTCCTGTACCGCCTGCGGACCCCACGCCGCGGTACAGGAGGCCCATCCCCGCCCGTACCGGCACGGTCGCCAGCGCGCCGCCGGGCGGTCGTCCGGCTCCCGGACCACGAGCCGGCAACCGCCCACGGTGATGTCAAGCCTTGTCCCCACCGGCCCCCACCGCTACCCTGCCCGGGCATCATTCTGGCACAGCATGTCCACTTCCCGTTTCGTCCATCTCCACGTCCACACCGAGTTTTCGCTGGCGGATTCGACCATCCGTGTCCCGGCGAAGCCCGATCAGGCCGACCCCAAGAAAGCCAAACAGGCCAACCTGCTCAGCCGCTCGGTAGAGATGCAGGCGCCCGCGCTGGCCGTCACCGACCTGAACAACATGTTCGCGCTGGTGAAGTTCTACAAGGCCGCCGAAGGCGTGGGGGTCAAGCCGATTGCCGGTGCCGACCTGCTCATCGCCGAGGAAGGCCAGGACCCGTGGCGGATGACGCTGCTGTGCCGCGACCGCGAAGGCTACCTGAGCCTGTCGCGCCTGCTCACCCGGGCGTGGATGGAAGGCCATCGCCCCGAAGGCGGGGTGGCGGTGCATCCGCAATGGCTCAAGGACGGCTGCCAGAACCTGTTCGCGCTGGCCGGCCGCGAGAGCCTGGCCGGACGGCTGGCCGCCGAAGGCCGCCACGACCTGGCCGAACAGCAGCTGGCCGACTGGCAGCGCGTGTTCGGCGATGGCCTGCACCTGGAGCTGACCCGCACCAAGCGCGACGGTGAAGAGGCCTTCAACCAGTTCGCGCTGATGGCCGCCGGCCAGCGCGGCCTGCCGGTGATCGCCAGCAATGACGTGCGTTTCCTGTCGCCGGAGGATTTCGACGCGCACGAAGCGCGCGTGTGCATTTCCACCGGCCGCGTGCTGGATGACCCCAAGCGTCCGCGCGAGTACAGCCGCGAGCAGTACCTGAAATCGCCCGAGCAGATGGCCGAGCTGTTCGCCGACATCCCCGACGCGATCGACAACACGCTGGCGCTGGCACAGCGCTGCAATCTCGAGATGCGGCTGGGTACCTACTTCCTGCCCAACTACCCGGTCCCCGACGACGAGACCCTGGACACCTGGATCCAGAAGATGTCGCGCGACGGTCTGGAAGAGCGCCTGCAGAAGAATCCGCTGGCGCCGGGCATGAGCCGCGAGGACTACTTCGAGCGGCTCGAGTTCGAACTCAACACCATCATCAAGATGGGCTTCCCCGGCTACTTCCTGATCGTGGCCGACTTCATCCAGTGGGGCAAGAACCAGGGCATTCCGATCGGCCCGGGCCGCGGTTCCGGTGCCGGTTCGCTGGTCGCGTGGGCACTGAAGATCACCGATCTGGACCCGCTGCCCTACAACCTGCTGTTCGAGCGTTTCCTCAACCCCGAACGCGTGTCGATGCCCGACTTCGACATCGACTTCTGCATGGACCGCCGCGACGAGGTGATCGACTACGTCGCGCGCAAGTACGGCCGCGAGCGCGTCAGCCAGATCATCACCTACGGCACCATGGCCGCCAAGGCGGTGGTGCGCGACACCGGCCGCGTGCTCGGCTTCCCGTACGGGCTGGTCGACGGCGTTTCCAAGCTGATTCCGAACATCCTCGGCATCCATCTGAAAGATGCGCTGGGCATGGGCAAGGAAGGCGCCAATTCGGAAATGGCCTCGCCGGAGCTGATCGCCCGCTATGAGAGCGAGGACGATGTCCGCGACCTGATCGATCTGGCATTGCAGCTGGAAGACCTCACCCGCAACGCCGGCAAGCACGCCGGCGGCGTGGTGATCGGCCCCGAGCCGCTGAGCGAGTTCTGCCCGCTGTACGCCGAACACGACGAGAACGGCCAGGGCAAGAATCCGGTCACCCAGTTCGACAAGAACGACGTGGAAGAAGTCGGGCTGGTGAAGTTCGACTTCCTCGGCCTGCGCACGCTGACCATCATCGACTGGGCGGTCAAGGCGATCAACAAGCGCCACGAGCGCGCCGGCATCCCGCCGGTGGACATCACCCAGATTCCGCTGGACGACGCGCCGACCTACAAGGACATCTTCGCCAACGGCAACACCGGCGCGGTGTTCCAGTTCGAATCCTCGGGCATGCGCCGCCTGCTCAAGGACGCCCGTCCTGACCGCTTCGAAGACCTGATCGCGCTGGTGTCGCTGTACCGCCCCGGCCCGATGGACCTGATTCCCTCCTTCAACGCGCGCAAGCACGGGCAGGAAGAAATCATCTATCCCGATCCGCGCACCGAAGCCATCCTGAAAGACACCTACGGCATCATGGTGTACCAGGAGCAGGTGATGCAGATGGCGCAGATCGTCGGCGGCTACTCGCTGGGCGGCGCCGACCTGCTGCGCCGTGCGATGGGCAAGAAGGTGCCGGCCGAAATGGCCAAGCACCGCGAGATCTTCCGCGAAGGTGCGGCCAAGGGCGGCGTCGACGGACCCAAGGCCGACGAGATCTTCGACCTGATGGAGAAGTTCGCCGGCTACGGTTTCAACAAATCGCACGCCGCCGCCTACGCGCTGGTCAGCTACCAGACCGCGTGGCTCAAGCGTCACTATCCGGCCGAGTTCATGGCCGCGACGCTGTCCTCGGACATGGACAACACCGACAAGGTGGTCGGCTTCCTGGCCGAAGTGCGCAATCTCGGCCTGACGGTGCTGCCGCCGCGCGTGAACGAATCGGCCTACATGTTCGAGGCCGCCAACGCCGACACCATCCGCTACGGCCTGGGCGCGATCAAGGGTGTCGGCCAGGGCGCCTGCGAGGCGGTGGTCGAAGAGCGCGAACGCAACGGCGAGTACGCCTCGCTGCTGGATTTCTGCGCGCGCATCGAATCGGGCAAGCTCAACCGGCGCACGCTGGAAGCCATGATCAACTGCGGCGCGCTCGATGGCCTGGGCACGAACCGCGCCACGCTGATGCTGCAGCTGCCCGAAGTGCTCAAGGCCACCGAGCAGATGGCGCGCGAGAAGGCCTCCGGACAGAATTCGCTGTTCGGCGCTCCGGATCCGGTCAACACCGCGCTGCAGCTGGACCTGCCGGAAAGCAGGGAATGGGCACTGGGCCAGCTGCTGGAAGGCGAGCGCGAGACACTGGGCTTCTACCTCAGCGGCCACCCGTTCGATCCCTTTGCCGACGACGTCAAAGAGCTGGTCGGCACCGATCTGGGCGGGCTGGAAAAGCTGATCCCCCCGGCGCGTCCTGGCAAGGACGGCGAAAAGCGCGCCTGGCGCCAGGAAGCCCCGGTGATCCTGGCCGGCATGGTGGTGGGGGTGCGCCGCAAGGGCGAGAGCCAGGTCTTCATGCAGCTGGAAGACGGCAAGGGCCGCGTGGAATGCAGCGCGTTCACCGATGGCCTGGCCGAGTTCGGCCACCTGATGACCAAGGACCGCATCCTGGTGGTCAAGGGTGGCCTGCGCGAGGACGAGTTCAACGGCGGCTATGCGTTGCGCATCCGCCAGTGCTGGGACTACGAGCAGCTTTGCGCCGACCATGCGATCCGCCTGTCACTGCGCGTGGATGCACGCGACGGCCCGGTCTGGCAGCGCATCGATGCACTGCTGGACACCCATCGCCCCGGTCGCACACCGCTGCGTGTGGACCTGCTGCTCAAGGATAAGACCGGCAGCATCGCCGGCATGCTCGATCTGGGCGGCAGCGGTGCGGTCCGTGTCAGCACCAAACTGATCGATGCACTGCGCGAAGATCCCGCAGTGCGCACGGTCAAGGTCAAATGCAGCCCGCCGTGGGCCAATTGACCGGACGCACGCGTACGGGTTGATCTGACGCGTTCGGCTACACTTCCCCCCTTTAGAATTCATGACGGTTTCCGATGAACCCGAACTACCTCGATTTCGAGCAACCCATCGCTGATCTGGAAGCCAAGATCAAGGACCTGCGCAGTGCCAGCGCCGGGCCGGCGGTCAATGTCGATGCCGAGGTCAAGGCGTTGGAAGACAAGCTGCGCCTGCGTACCGCGCAGATCTTCCGCAACCTCACGTCGTGGCAGGTACTGCAGGTGGCGCGCCATCCGTCGCGCCCGTATCCGCTGGATTACATCCGCATCTTCTGCGATGAATTCCAGGAACTGGCGGGCGATCGCGCCTTCGCCGATGACAAGGCCATTGTTGGCGGCCTGGCCCGTATCGGCGGCCGCCCGGTGATGCTGATCGGCCACCAGAAAGGCCGTGATACCAAGGAAAAGGTACGTCGCAACTTCGGCATGCCCAAGCCCGAGGGTTACCGCAAGGCGCTGCGCCTGATGAAGATGGCCGAGCGCTTCAAGCTGCCGGTGCTGACCCTGATCGACACCGCCGGCGCCTGGCCCGGCATCGACGCCGAGGAGCGTGGCCAGTCCGAGGCGATTGCCCGCAATCTGATGGAAATGGCCGAGCTGAAGGTGCCGGTGATCTGCACCGTGATCGGCGAAGGCGGCTCCGGCGGCGCGCTGGCACTGGGCGTGGGCGACCGTACCCTGATGCTCGAATACAGCGTCTACTCGACCATCAGCCCGGAAGGCTGCGCCTCGATCCTTTGGAAGGACGCCGGCAAGGCCAAGGATGCGGCCGAGCAGCTGGGCATGACCGCCTCGCGCCTGAAGGGGCTGGGTCTGATCGACAAGGTGATCCGCGAGCCGATCGGCGGCGCCCACCGCAATCCGACGCAGATGGGCAAGCGCCTGAAGGCCGTGCTGCTCAACGAGCTGGACGCGCTGGAAAAGCTGGGCGTGGAGGAACTGCTGGAGCAGCGCTACAAGCGCCTGCGCAGCTACGGAGCCTACGAGGCGGCCTGAGCCCGCCGGCGCAACCGCGCTCTGACAGAAGGCCGGCATTGCCGGCCTTTTTGTTGACTCCCACACGACACCGCCAGGTCCACAATCCTCACCAGCACCCGTCAAGGGCAAGGCGATGAATACCGGAACGAAAGTGGTGGCCAGCGCCTCGGCCGTGGTCGCCGGCATCTATCTGCTGGCCTGCGGCTTTCTGGCCGTCAATGCCCGCGCCCTGCTCTACCACCCTGCCCCGCGTGATCCCGCCACGCCCCACTGGACGCTGCAACGCGACGATGCGCGGATCCTGATCAGCAGCAATCAGCGGCAAAGCCCGCATCTGGTGCTGTACTTCGGCGGCAACGCCGAGGACGTGGCGCAGACGCTGCCGCTGCTGGAGCGCGCCTTCCCCGATGCCGGCATCCATGCCATGCACTATCGCGGCTACGGCGGCAGCTCGGGCATGCCGAGCGAGTCGGCGCTGATCGCCGATGCGTTCTCGCTGTATGACACCCTCGCCGCAGATGCCGGTCGTATCACCGTGATCGGCCGCAGCCTGGGCTCGGGTGTCGCCGTGCAGCTGGCCGCCGCGCGCACTGCCGACCGGCTGGTGCTGGTCACGCCCTACGGCAGCATCGCCGGGCTGGCGGCGCGGATGTTCTCGCTGTTTCCGGTGCGCTGGCTGCTGCGCGACCACTACGAGTCCTGGCGCTTCGCCGGCCGCATCCGCGCCCCCAGCACGCTGATCATCGCCGGCCGCGATACGGTGATCCCCAACGACAGCTCGTTGCAGCTGGCCCGTCATTTCCGCCCAGGCCTTGCCGAGGTCATCACCTTCGCCGACGCCGACCACAGCGACATCACCCGGCACCCGCAATTCGTCGCCGCTCTGCGCCACGGCACCGCGCCGGTGCCATGAGCACGTCCGCTGCGGCGTGGGGTGTGCAACAAAAAGGCCGTCAATGCCGGCCTTTTCATCTCATTTCCTGATCCCCTCAGAACGGCTTGGCCAGCACCAGGTAGACGATGGCGATGAACAGCACCAGCGGCAGCTCGTTGAACCAGCGCAGCGCGCGCGAAGACGGCAACGCCTTGCCCTTGAGCGTGCCCTTCAACCAGCGCCCGGTGACGCTGTAGTAGACCAGCAGCAACACCACCAGTCCGAGCTTGGCATGCAGCCAGCCGGCTGCCCCCGGTGCGACCATGGTCGGGAAATCGGGCAGCACCTTGTAGCCCAGCCACAGCACCAGTCCAAGCAGGAAGGCGATGCCGAACATGATGTGGCCGAAGCGGTACAACCGCTTGCCCATCAGCTGCAGCCGCTCCACCACGGCGGCCTGCCCTGCGGTTTCGGTGAGGTTGACCAGGATGCGCGGCAGGTAGAACACGGCCGCCATCCATGCCACCACGAACACCAGATGGAACGTCTTGACCCAGAAGTACGACTGCATGCACTGGCCCCTTTGGCGGCGTAGGATGATCGCCATTTTCACCGATCCACCTCCCCTGCGCACATGCACGACAAACAGTACGACGCCGCCTACTTCCAACGCTGGTACCGGCGCGATGACATCGGCGGTCCCGCGCGCCTGGCGCGCAAGGTGCAGCTGGCCGTGGCCACGGCCGAGTACTACCTGGAACGTCCGGTCCGCAGCGTGCTGGATATCGGCTGCGGCGAGGGCGCCTGGCGCGCGCCACTGCTGAAGCTGCGGCCGAAACTGCAGTACATGGGCTTTGACAGCAGCGCGTACGCGGTGCGCCGCTATGGCCGCACCCGCAACCTGCATCTGGCCGGCTTCGGTGATTTCCAGTGGCTGCGCCCGTGCGCACCGGTGGACCTGCTGGTGTGTTCGGATGTCATGCACTACGTGCCCAGCCGCGAGTTGCGACAGGGGCTGCAAGGCCTGGCCGAGCTGTGCGGCGGCGTCGCGTTCCTGGAAACCTTCACCGCCGAAGACGACTTCCATGGCGACCACGACGGTTTCCAGCAGCGTCCGGCCCGCTGGTATCGCCGCCAGTTGCGTCGCGCCGGCTTCCAGTCCGTGGGCTCGCACTGCTGGCTCGGGCCGGCCTTCGACGAGGATGTCGCCGCGCTGGAACAGGGCCGCTGAGCCTCGACGCCCGCTTTTAACGCCGCCAGCGCTGGAGTGCGCTATGCTGCGCAGCAACATATGACCATACATAATCAGTGATCCATGCTTTATCAATTGCATGAGTTGACCCGCAACCTGCTCGCGCCCTGGGTTCACCAGGCCCAGGCCAATGCGGCGTTCTTCAACAATCCTGGCCACTGGTGGTCATCCATGCCCGGGGCCGATCGGCTGGCAGCGATGAACGAGCTGTTCCACCGCATCGGCAAGGACTACGAAAAGCCCGAGTGGAACATCCACGAGCTGGAACTGGACGGCGAGATCGTGCCGATCGCCCAGCTCACCGAGGTGGAAAAGCCGTTCTGCAAGCTGCTGCGCTTCAAGCGCCACAGCAACGAGGCTTCCAAGGTCGAGGAACTGCTGGCCCAGCCGATCGTGCTGGTGGTGGCGCCGCTGTCCGGCCACCACGCCACGCTGCTGCGCGACACCGTGCGCACGCTGCTGCGCGACCACCGCGTCTACGTCACCGACTGGATCGACGCGCGCATGGTGCCGGTGGAACAGGGCGAGTTCGGCCTGGACGATTATGTGGAGTATGTGCAGGAGTTCATCCGCCACCTCGGCGCGGAGAACGTGCATGTGGTCAGCGTCTGCCAGCCGACCGTGCCGGTGCTGGCCGCCGTCTCGCTGATGGCCAGCCGCGGCGAAGCCACCCCGCGTTCGCTGGTGATGATGGGCGGCCCGATCGATGCGCGCTGCAGCCCCACCGCGGTGAACAACCTGGCCACGCGCAATCCGCTGTCGTGGTTCGAGAACAACGTCATCCACACCGTGCCGGCCCCGTTCCCCGGCCAGGGCCGCCGGGTGTACCCGGGCTTCCTGCAGCATGCCGGCTTCGTATCGATGAATCCCAGCCGCCACCTGATGTCGCACTGGGATTTCTATACCGATCTGGTCAAGGGCGACATGGACGATGCCAACGCCCACCGCCAGTTCTACGACGAATACAACGCGGTGCTGGACATGCCGGCGCAGTTCTACCTGGACACCATCAAGGTGGTGTTCCAGCAGTTCCTCTTGCCACGCGGCGAGTGGTATGTGCGCGGCGAGCGCGTGGATCCGTCGGCCATCCGCAACACCGCATTGCTGAGCATCGAAGGCGAGCTGGACGACATCGCCGGCCTCGGCCAGACCGAGGCGGCGCAGGCGCTGTGCACCGGTATTCCGGCCTCGCGCCGCAGCCACTTCATCGTCGAGGGCGCCGGCCACTACGGCATCTTCAGTGGCCGCCGCTGGCGCGAGGTGGTTTACCCCACCGTGCGCGACTTCTTGGCCCGCCATGCGCAGCCGACCACTGCTGCCAAGCCACGCAAGAAGGCCGCCGCCGGCAGCAACGTCACCCCGCTGCGGCGTCGCGCGCAGCGCTGACGCCGGAAGTGGAACGCAAAAGGGCGGGATGCGCGAGCACCCCGCCCTTTCTGTTTGCCCGGACGGCTTACAGGCGAACCAGCAGATGCTTGGCCAGCGCGCCGTGCAGCTTGCCGATGCCGCGTGCCAGATGCAGGGTGCCCAGCAGCAGCAGCAGGCCGGCCACCACCGTCAACGGCCACATCCAGAACGGCGAGCCGATATTGACGCCATCGATCCAGATCCCGACCGGCTGCCCGAACAGCAGATCGGCCAACGGTGCGAACACCAGTGCCAGCGACGTCGACAGCAAGGCCGTTGCCAGCGTGAAGTACAGCGTTCCCAGCGGCAGCATCAGCAGGAAATACAGCATCGTCAGCCAGGTCCGGCCGTCGGAGAACATCGCCCCGATGCGCTGCAGCCAGCCCTGGCTGCGATCGGTATAGGCCGGCCGGCGCGGCATGCGCACCCCCAGCAGGGTCTCGATGATGCGACCTTCCAGCAGCGACAGCACCCTCACCGAGCCCAGGAACAGCAGCAGGATCGGGATGCCGATGATCAGGATCAGCAGGCCCAGCGACAGGCTCATGCCCGTCACCACCCAGGTGAAGAAGAAGGTGCCGGTCACCAGCGACAGCAGCATGTAGAACAGCGCGCCATAGGTGTGCGGATCGAGCACCACCCCGAACAGCCGCATCAGCAGCGAACGCGGCGGCGCGGCAGGCGGCTCGGCCTGTGCGGCTCGCGCTGAAGCCGGTTCCGGTGGTGCCGCAGCTGCGGCCACAGCCGCCGCCATCACCGGCACCACCGGTCCAGCGCTGGCACGCGGCGTGCGCAGGGCGCGGTTCACCGTCACTTCGGTCTCGCGGTAGATCTCGGCCACTTCCTCCGGTGCGCCGTAGCTGCCGGCGACCCCGGCAATCACCTCGGCCTCGCTCTTGCCCGGCTGCTCGGCCAGTTCCGAGCGCAGGTATTCCTCGGCGTCGTACAGCGCGTCCTGGATCATCGCCGGGTCCGCGCCGGCCAGCGCCGTGCGCAACTGCTCCAGGTATTCGGGAATCGTCGTCGGCAGCTGCCGCGCGGTGTTTTCGATGTTCATCAGTTGATTCCTTCCAGTACGGACTCGACCGAGTCGCGGGTGGCCTTCCAGGCGGCGATCCACTGCCGCAGAACGGCACGACCGTCGTCATTGATGCGGTAATAGCGGCGCGGTGGACCGGCCACCGACGGTTCAACGTGACTTTCCAGCAGCCCGGCGCCTTCCAGATTGCGCAGTACCGGGTACAACGCGCTCTGCTTGCCGCTGAGCACCCCCTCGCCCACGCGCTCGAGTTCCTTGGCGATCAGGTAGCCGTACAGTGGCTCGGGCGCCTTGGCCAGCACCGCCAGCAACGCCAGCGACACCGTGCCGGTACTGAGTTCTTTCTGGAACTTGCGTAGCTGGGCATCAAGCTCACTCATGGCCCTCACTCCTGCACACTAGCCTGAAGGCAACACTAGTGTTTAGTTCGCTATAGTGAATGTGCCGATAGTCACCCCATCCTGCGCATGGACTGGCCGCGGGGCCCGGCGATCCCGCAGAATCGCCCCACACCCGTTCAGGAAAGTGCCCGATGACGCTTCGCCGTTCGCTGTTGACCCTGGCCTTGGCCCTGTCTCCGCTTTCGCTGCTGGCCGCCGACGCACCGGCCAAATACCGCAGCGCGCAGGAGATCATCGACGCCTCACCGGCCAGCGACTGGCACACGCCGGCGCCGGAAAACCTCCTCTATATGGACGTGGACGGCGGCCGGGTGATCATCGAGCTGGCGCCGGACTTCGCCCCCGAACACGTCGGCAACATCCGCACATTGGCGCGCGAGCACTTCTGGGACGGGCTGAGCATCTACCGCGCGCAGGACAATTTCGTGGTCCAGTTCGGCGATGCCGAGGCCGATGACGCCGCCAAGGCCAGGTCCATGGGCAGCGCCAGAACCCACCTGCCGGCCGAATTCCAGCGCCCCGCCCAAGGCCTGGCCTTCACCGCCCTGCCCGACCGCGATGGTTGGGCCACACAGACCGGCTTTGTCGGTGACTTCGCCGTGGGCAGCGATGGCCAGCACAGCTGGCTGGCGCACTGCTATGGCGCGCTCGGGGCCGGACGCAACAACGCCGAGGACAGCAGCCTCGGCGCCGAGCTGTATGTCGTCATCGGCCAGTCGCCGCGCCAGCTGGACCGCAACATCACCTTGGTCGGCCGTGTGCTCAAGGGCATGGAGCTGCTCAGCGCGATCCAGCGAGGCCCCGAGCCGATGGGCTTCTACGACGATGCCGCGCAGCGCACACCGATCAAGGCCATCACCCTGGGCAGCACGTTGCCGGTCGAGCAGCGCGTACCGCTGCAGGTGCTGCGCACCGATTCGAAAACCTTCGCCGCCACCGTGGAAGCCCGCCGCAACCGCGTCGATGGTTTCTACAAACGCGCCGCCGGCCATATCGACCTGTGCAACATCCCGCTGCCGGTGCGCGTTGGCAGCGCCGTGAAGTAATTCCCCCACCGATTGAGAACCACTATGTCCGAGCTCGCCCCCGCTCCCGAACTGGCCCCGGGCCGCTACCGCCACTACAAGGGCATGGACTACGAGGTCCTTGGCGTCGCCCGCCACAGCGAAACCCTGGAGCCGGTGGTGGTCTACCGTGCGCTCTACGGTGAAGGCGGACTGTGGGTGCGGCCGTACGCGATGTTCTGCGAAACCGTGGTCATCGAGGGCCAGCCGGTGCGCCGTTTCGCGCCACTGGCGTCCGCCGCAGGATAAGCGCGGCGTCTGGTCCGGCATGGGTGTACCGCAGCGCGGCGGTTGCGCCCGCAGGCGGATGGGGAAACGCCTGAAGGCGTCCATCCCAACGTACGCGAGCGCTCGTCCACTGCACTGCACTGCACTGCACTGCAACAGGCTCCTCGCATACAGGCCGGCACCGGTCAGAACCGCCTGCACCGCGTGCGGGCCCGGCAAACACCCCGGTATGAAGCGCCGCGATTTCCCACGTGCGCTTCACCCGTCCTTTTCCGCGCCGTACCTATGCTGGCGCTCCATTGCCCGGAGGTTCCCAATGCCTATCCTGCGTATCCGCATTACCGGCAGCGCCGACGACGCGCGTGCCATCAGCAACCTGCTGTCCAGCCTGGAGGGCGTCGAACACATCGAGGAAACCGACGATCTGATGCCCCACCTGGATGATGAGGACTCCAGCTCGGCGGGGCTGTCCGATGAACATGGCCCGGGAATCCATGAGCTGGAAATCGAAGTCGGCAACGCCGCCACCTCCCAGAACGTGCATCTGGCGGTAGAGCGGCTCGCGCGGACGCTGGATGTCTTTGTCGAATACGAGCACGACGAAGGCTGACCGCGCCGCCAGCTCATGGCGGCAATACCGGCGTCATGCCGCCACGGGGATGCCCCTGGCTTCGCGGGGGCTCCCGGGCAGCGGCCGGTTGGCCTGCGGGCCGCCCCAGCACCGCTACACCAACCAACGGCAGGTGCAGCCGCCACCACAGCCACCTATGCTGGCCGACATCAATCGCCCCATAGGATCACCGATGCGCAAGCACCTGCTCGCCGCCGCCCTGCTCGCCAGCCTTGCCGGCTGCCAGAGTGGCGAAGCCCCCACCACCCCGTCCGCCGCCACCGAGCAGGCCGGGCAGAGCCAGGCCGACGCCCAGTTCGCCGAACTGTCCAAGAAGGCCCTGGACACCTGGATGCAGCTGTCCCCGGTCAGCGCCACGCAGATCGGCGATCACCGCTTCGATGCCGAACTGGACGACGTCAGCGCCGCCGGCCAACAGAAGAGCCTGGAAGCGAGCAAGGCGCTGCTGGCCGATCTGGAGAAGATCGACGTGAGCAAGCTCGGCCGCGAGAACCAGGTCGATGCCGCCATCCTGCGCAACCAGCTGCAGTCGGACATCTGGTCCAACGAGACCCTGCAGTCCTGGCAGTGGGACCCGCAGGTCTACAGCGGCCTGGCCGGCAGCGCCATCTACGGCCTGATGGCGCGCGAATTCGCACCGCTGCCCGAGCGCCTGAAATCGGCCACCGCGCGCATCGAGAAGATCCCGCAGATCTTCGCCGCCGCCCGCGCCAACCTCGATCCGGCGCGGGTACCGAAGATCCATGCCGAAACCGTCGCCAAGCAGAACCGCGGCATCCTCAGTCTGGTGGAAACCTTCATCGTGCCCAACCTCGGCCAGCTCGAAGCGGCCGACCAGGAGCGCCTGAAGACCGCCATCGCCGGCCTGACCAAGGCGGTGGAAGAGCAGCAGACCTGGCTGGACAGCACCCTGGTACCCAACGCCAAGGGCGAGTTCCGCATCGGTGCGGAAAAGTACGACCAGAAGCTGAAGTTCTCGCTCAACTCCTCGCTGTCGCGCGCCGAGATCGGCGAGCGCGCCCGTGCCGAACTGGCCCGCGTGCGCACCGACATGTACGGCATCGCCCAGGTGGTGTTGAAAGACAAGCCCGGCGCACCGCAGATGCCGGCCAATCCCACCGACGCCCAGCAGCAGGCGGCGATCGAAGCGGCGCTGGAACTGGCCTATGCCGACAAACCGGCCCGCGACAAGGTGGTCGAAGACGCCAAGGCCGCACTGGACCAGTCCACCGCGTTCGTGCGTGAGCACGACCTGATGACCCTGCCCGATTCGCCGGTGGACATCATCCTGATGCCCGAATTCCAGCGCGGCGTAGCCGTGGCCTACTGCGATTCGCCCGGCCCGCTGGACAAGAATCTCAAGACCTTCTACGCCGTCTCGCCGATTCCCGACGACTGGAACGACAAGCAGGTCGATTCGTTCCTGCGCGAATACAACAGCCGCATGATCCACCTGCTCTCCATCCACGAAGGCACGCCGGGCCACTATCTGGAAGGCTGGCACTCCGGCAAATTCCCCTCCACCCTGCGCGCCGTGCTGCGCTCGGGCCTGTTTGCTGAAGGCTGGGCGGTTTATACCGAACGCATGATGCAGGAACAGGGTTATCTGGATAACGACCCGCTGTTCCACCTGGTGCAGCTCAAGTTCTACCTGCGCACCATTGCCAATGCCATCCTCGACCAGGGCGTGCACGTGGACAACTGGAGCCGCGAGCAGGCCATGCACCTGATGACCCACGACGCCTTCCAGCAGGAAAGCGAAGCCTCGGGCAAATGGATCCGCGCCCAGCTCACCTCCGCGCAGCTGCCGACGTATTTTGTCGGCGCGCAGGAACACTTCGACACCCGCAAGGCCGTGGAAGAAAAGCAGGGCGCCAACTTCAACCTGAAGGCCTACCACGACCAGATCCTGTCCTACGGCGCCCCGCCGGTGCGCTTCGCCCGCCAGCTGATGCTGGACCAGCCGATCGAGTGATCGTGACCGCTGATTGATTGTCAAAAAGCCCGGCATTCGCCGGGCTTTTTCTTTAAAAAATGCCGTGGCCTCCCGGCGTTATCACCCGCTCTCGGGCTAATAGGTGCTTATCCAGCAAAATTGGGGGTTTTGCGGGGGAGCGTCGTGCGCGCTTATCCCTCCAGCAGCGGCCAAGCCACTGACCTGAAAGGCCTGCCATCCCTTTCCAACTCCTTGGATGTGGGGTAATACTCCGTGCTACACCCCACTTCTGGGGTCTACTTAGAGTTAGGCAGCACACCTCAAGGGGAGACGCATCATGAAGAAGGCTGCTCGCTGGACTTCCGTTACAGCGTTACTCGTCGTTGCATCTACTGTTAGCGCATCAACCCAGTACGAGATTGAGGTGTCGCACAACGACGATCTTTTCGTCATCAATGGCGAAAAGTACGAGGCAAAGACGTATTGTTTCAATATGGAAGAAGGTGATCGCGTGATCTTTCTGGAAGGCAGCCCTTACGGTGCTTGTGCTTCAGCAAAGATCCTAAACCTTCGCACAAAGAAGGTCTGTGAGGTTTGGTGCGAGTGATGCTGCCTAACAATTCATTCAAGCCGAAGCCGCTTCGCGGCTCGGCTTAATTCCGGCGTTAGCCTTTTGAGCAGCATTTCTCGACGTCAACAAAAATGGCGAGTAACGCTACGGAGGGAACGCCTGCTGCCCACACCGAGGGTCGCAGCGATCGCGTTTCCGGCCATATATCTGATTACATTCGCCGGGAAAATGCTTGCCCTAGGTTCGTGGCCCATCGGGCTTGGGCTGCTAGCTACAATCACCCTGTCGGTGTACTTAGCAAAGCTCCTTATTTGCTACTTACTTCAAGGGGACATCGCCGGGCGAAAAGGCGGCCCAATCATGCAGGGCGCAAGCCTCTACCCATTAGTTCTCGCGTCTTTCCTTCCAGGCTGCCTGCTTTTGATTTTCTGCTTCATTAAACTCTACTCCATGGTTCCTTCCGCTCCATTTGGAGGGCGAGGCTAACAATTCATTCAAGCCGACGCCGCTTCGCGGCGCGGCTTAATTCTGGCGTTAGGCTGCAAAAGACAATGCGTCGCTTCTCACTAAGAAACCCCGACTTTGAGATATCGCCTATCCACCATCTGGAACTGGAGTGGGCGGGAGCTGCTCATCAATCGCTGGCTAGGCAGCTAGGGTTCCAGGTCCAGTTCTCGCAGTTCTTCAAGTATCTTCTTGAGAACCTTCAGTCAGTGCCGGTGGAGCATCCTGATTGGCGGCCAATGAGCCTCTCGCTTTCTGTTCGGGCCGGAGCTATACGCACTTATGTGCTTCTGGCTGTTTCAATCGTAGAGGCGGCTCTGGCTGCTCTTGGCGAGGAGCGCGGCCTTGGTCGACGACCGGATGAACTTTACGACCGTACTTTCGGCGGCCTTCTAAAGGCGTGGGAGGACAACGGTCAACCCAGACCGGAGGTGGCGAGAATTTGGGATCACCTCCAACTACTTAAGGCTGTACGCAACTACATCCATCTTCCCAACGCTGCGGGCGCAGATGATGCCCACTGGCAAGAGATACTTGCTCGCCAAAACGACATATTGGTTGCGTGTGACACGGTGATCGATCATTTGCGAGACCTGTGCCATGTCTTTCGTGATTAGGCCGCTGCCGCAGATGCAGCCTAACAATTCATCCAAGCCGACGCCGCTTGGCGGCGCGGCTTAACTCAGGTGTTAGGCCGCATGGGAGAGTTATGAGGCTCGTACTGCAGTTCGTTCTCTACTTCCCGCTGCTGTACGGCTACTGGCACGTTCACTCACGACTCGCACTGTGGGTGCAGTGGCTCCCTGACTTGTTCACCTCACGCCCATTCCAGTTGTCTGGGCTTCTTGCGGCTTCCGCCCTCTGCGGCCTGCTCGCCGGCATCGCCTTCTCGGTTCCGGTTGCGCTGCTTTATCGCCAGTACGCCGTTCTTGCTGCGGCTACTATCTCGTTCATCGGCGCCGCCTTCGATTTCTATCTCATGTCGGCACCATCTTCTAGACCATTCACGGTTGCAGCTCTGGCAATAGACTTGCTTGTGTTCGCGGCTGCGCTTCCGGTTGTAGTTCTAACGCTCCGTCGGCTGCGGCCTAACAATTCATTCAAGCCGAAGCCGCTTCGCGGCTCGGCTTAATTCAGGCGTTAGGCCGCCATGTCGAAATTACTTGCTCTCATTGCCTATCTTCTCATGTCCACCCCCGCCGCGGCCATGTCGTGCGGCGGGCAGCAATCCGTAAGGCAGGCCTACTCGGCAGCAGAGAATGTCTTCTCGGCTCACGTCGAGGAAATCTATGCGGCACCCGGTTTTGGCCAAGACAGCTTCAACTTCGCAAGGCTACGTGTTCTTCAAGTCTGGAAAGGCGGTTTGGTTCCAGGGGACACTGTCCCGACAATCGCTGAAGACTCAATCAACTTTGTCGGTGATGGCTTCGTCCCCCTCCAAGGCTCCGACGTTCTTGTGTACACAGGCGGGAGAGAGCCCTTCGTCATCGCCACCTGTTCCAGATACGGTTTATTGGCTAGTACGCGCGACCTTTCGGCGCTGCAAAGGCTGTCCAGACGGGCCCATGGCAGCGAGTAGCCAAGGTAAGCAACGCGCACCCGGGGCTCAGTCAATGCCTGCATTGCGGTGTTTCCCCAAGTGCGGCCGATGGCCTTACCCGGGCCGAAGTACGGTGCCAGATCCACCTTTACAAAAGCAATTAGTTCAAACCTATTGCCCTGACCTGCGCGGCGCCTACAATTCCGCCTTCACCGCACAACAACTCGCAACTACGGGGACGGCTTCAACATGGAAACCAATGCAATTCTGGCCTGGACGCTGGTATCGGAATGCCCGATTCCGCAGGACGTGAACGAGATCCTGATGCCCGGCGAGACCGCCGTGGCGGCCTACAAGACTTTCCGCGATTCAGCGGTGTTCACCAACAAGCGGTTGATCGTGCGCGACGCGCAGGGCATCACCGGCAAAAAGGTGGAGATCTATTCGCTGCCGTACTCTTCGATCTACATGTGGTCGTCGGAGAACGGCCACGGCCTGTTCAACTTCAACTCCGAGATCGAACTCTGGACCAAGGCCGGTCACATCAAGGTCAACCTCAACAAGGGGCTGGACGTGCGCCGCTTGGACAACCTGATCGCCCAGGCGGTTCTGGGCGGCACAGTCGCACCGGCCGCCAGCATGGCTCAGGCGGCGCCCGGCAACCCACCGCCGTTGCCGTAACCAGCAAGTCGCCCGGGTAAGCAACGCGCACCCGGGACTTATTCAATGCCTGCATTGTGGCTTCTCCCCGGGTGCGGCCGATGACCTTACCCGGGCTACTCGGCTGATCAACGGCTCGGCCATTCGCTCAAGCCGCACCCGCCTGGCGGGCTTGCTCATTCCGATTGGCAGGTGCCAGGGACCGTACCGCCGATGCCACGGCGGCGACGCGCCCCAGACATCGGTTCGACTTACAGCACATAAGGAGACGACTCATGCGTTTGTGGATGATGCTTCTGCTCGCCCTGGGACTGGCAGGCGGATTTAACTGGTGGAGCAAGCGTGCCCCCTCCGCCCTTCCCACGATCACCGCAGACAGCGGGGTCAGCAGCAATCGATTCATTCCGTTGGAAATGCCCGGCGGCACACCACGCAATACCGTATTGGTTCTGGCGCCACCCAACTGTCCTTCGGAGCAGGCGCAAAAGGCCGAAGCCCTGATCCATGCACTGAAAGATCATGGTATTCCCGTCACAAGGGGCAGCTCGATTTCCTTCGAGCTTGCAAATCCCGATGCGGAGCAGCGTGCGGCGGTGGATCGCACCGTCGAGGTTTTCAAGCAGGGCGCGCCAGCCGTATTTATCAACGGCATGGGAATGTCCAACCCCAGCTTCGCGCAGGTTGCCGCAGTTTACGAAGACAGCCGTCGCTAGAGCGGTTTGCGTCGAGGCGATGCAGGATATGGAAGATGCCCCGCCTGCTGGCGTTTGGGTCCGCCGCGCCAGCATCTGCGACGGGCGGCTCCCATCCGCCGGATAATCTCCGAGCTACTCCGTTGAGGTTTTTTGCGGCTCCGGTGAAGTTCGGAACCGGCGCTTCCGGGCCTGTGCGCGATCCAGCGGTGGCTTCCGGAGCGGTCCATACGTCGCCACCAGCTTTCTCCGTGCAGTCCACCTTGATGACCGGAAAGCCGGTCGCAGCCGCTGGATCTGGTTCGTGGTTGAAAACCGGACAGCTGAAAAAAAACGTTCCAGAAAGTTTGGCGTCCATCTATGGCCTTCAGATTGGACTTTCAGGATGAACATGAACCCGAGATCGGTGACGCTCAACGTCCATGTATTTGTGGCTGTCGCCAGTTACCTGGCCTGCTTCTTCTTTCCGGCCATCTATGTCGGTGGGAATTTTGAGCCGCAGTCGTCCCTTGGTCTGCTGCTTATGGGATGGGCAGCGGCACTTGAATTGAATTTCGGCTGGTTCGCCAATCCCGCATTTCTGATCGCGGCATTCCTGGCACAAAAGAAACCGCGGGCCTCGGCAATCCTGGCTATCGTGGCGCTGGCTTTGGCGCTTTCGTTCCCGCTGTATAGGCATGTGCGCGTGCACGAAATATCTTCACAGTCGCCGGTCAGCGCCTATGGTTGGGGATATGCACTGTGGGTGATGTCGATGGCACTGCTTGCGGCCGGACAGTTTGCCCGCCTCCGCCTTGGGCGTGAAAGCCTCGTCCTGCTGGCGGCCCTGTCAGCCGGAGGAATGGTTGCCATGATGTATGGAATCTATGGTGCTTCCGGATCTGGCGGACTGCAGGCGCACGCGAAGGAACGGGACCGCGTGTTTGATGCCAGCTGCGTCACTGCAGGCATGCAGGTTGTGCGGCGTGCCAAGGACGTGCGCAGTGTGTTCCTGGCACCGGATTGGAGTTGGACGATCGCACCACGAGGTTCGCCGGCATCCAAACTCAAATATCGAACGTATGGCGCAATCATGCGCAATGGCCTCCTGCGTAGTGGGAAGCTCGATTTTGTGGTGACGACCGCTCCCGAAGGACAGCAAGGCTACTTTCAGTTCACACCGGACAACATGGACGGCATCACAGTGCCGCAGCCACAAGGCAGGTATGCGGTGCTGACCCGGGCACGCGATTTCCCCTGGCCGCTGGGACTGCAAGGTGAAACCATTGAGATCAAGGATCGAGGCGACGGTTCATTGCTTGCCAGTGCCAGCTACGTGCTGGATACGCAATCGGGCCGCTATTGCGGTCCACCCGGAAATACTTTTTCGGCGCAGGCATTCGCTGCCGAGGTATTGGGGCTGTAGTCCCTCCCAGGCAGGGGCGGATGCCCGCTTCGCCTGAGCGCGGCACATTCGCCCCGGCCGCCCCCTCCCTGCCCGTCAGGATGTCCCGTCGATGCCCGTGTCCCCGGTGTCGGCCGGTGCGCAGACAGCCCCTCTGCGGTAGCCGCTTCAGAAGCTTCATCGCGGTATTCCCCACTTGGGCGGTTGCTGTGCCCCTCGGTCGCATGCCGGTGGCGAGGGGGCCACCACCGTGACAGGTTGCCCCACCTCTGCTCACAACGGATGTCTCCATGAAGCGGCACTTCCCGACCCTGTCGCTGGCGTCATCGCCGGCATCGATACGCAAGCGTTGGTGCCGGCACGCCATCGGGACAACGACCTTGCTGTGCTCCGTCAGCGCCCCGGCAATTGCAACCGATGCCTGCGCGCTGGCCGATAGGCCGGAGGCGGATTGGCAGCTGCGCGTGCCATTTGAGGTGATCGATGGCCGCATCTACGTTCCGGTGGGCGTCAACGGCCGCGGGCCGTTCCGGTTTGCCGTGGATACCGGCGCCAGCGGCATGGGCCGTGCGGACACCAGTCTGGTCTCGGCACTGGGATTGACGGTTCACGGGCAGGCGGACAACTCCGATGGCGTAACCCGTGCCCAGGCGGATGTGACGCGGCTGGATTCGTTGGCACTGGGCGGCCTCGTCCACCGCGATCTTGAGGTCATCACCCGCGATTACAGCGGCAACAAGCCGGCGACCGAGGCGTTCTCCGGCATCCTCGGCCGGGAGTTCTTCAGCGACGGGCTGCTGGTCATCGATTACCCGGAAAAGACCCTGTACTTCTCGCGGACGTTGGCGCTGGCTCAGGATCAGCCGGGCGCGATCGGCTACGAGCGCGCTTTCCGCATCCCGGTGACCATCGGCGGGGTGGCAACCAGCGGCAATCTGGATACCGGTGCGAACGTGAGCTTCGTGCTGCCGCAATCGCTGTACGCCCGGCTGTCCGACACCCCGCTGCAACGCGCCGGCACCGGCACGCTGTCCAACACAACCATCGAAACCGGGCGCGCGCAGCTGCCTGGCCCGTTCCGCCTGGGCGGCATGACGCTCGCCAACGTCGAGGTCCGTGTCTCCGGGCGCTATCCCGAACTGCTGGTGGGCGCCCATGTGCTGCAGCAGATGACAGTGATGATCGACCAGCGCTCCCGCGCCATCGCCCTTTGCCAGTAATCACGGCGCGCTCGGGGCCCGCTGTCCATCCGTATCAGCGCCAGAACGGCGCTGATCGGGCCGACCCGGCTCGCCGGGCTTGTTACTCGGACCGCCTGACAATTTGCTCGGACGACGGAGCAATCTGCCCGGTGGACGGAGCTTTTTGCCCGGAGCGCCGGGTACCTGAGCTCGGAACGCCGGGCAATTTGCCCGGAGCGTCGAGCTTTCTGCTCGGACGACGGAGCAATCTGCCCGATGGACGGAGCTTTTTGCCCGGAGCGCCGGGTAACTGAGCTCGGAACGCCGGGCTATTTGCCCGGAGCGTCGAGCTTTCTGCTCGGAAAGGCGGAGCAATCTGCCCGGTTGACGGAGCTTTTTGCCCGGAGCGCCGGGTAACTGAGCACGGAACGCCGGGCAATTTTCCCGGAACGCCGGGCTTTCTGCTCGGAAAGGCTGAGCAATCTGCCCGGTGGCCTGAGATTTTTGCTCGGGCTGCCGAGTAACTCAGTCCGGAACCCCGGGCTGTTTACCCGGACGACGGGGCGGTTTGCTCGAAGGGCCAGGCTTTTTGCCCGGTGCGTCAAGGCTTCCACCGCGGCCCCGGACAGCACGGCGCTGTCCCGCCGGTCCTCACCATCGCCTTCTCCCCGCTCCCATAGAGTCGGTCTTCCCAACGCCCTGCAACCTCCACCGGCGTCCCAGCCCCCATCCCAGGAGATCCCCATGAGCAACACCTCCCCCGAAGACCGCCGCCCCACCCCCGATCCGGCCGAAGACAACGCGTTCTTTCCGTCGCCCTACTCGCTGAGCCAGTTCACCTCGCCCAGGTCCGACCTGGACGGTGCGGACTATTCCACGCCCTACACCGGCGGGCGCTGGAAGCTGCTGATGATCGGCGCCGATGAGCGCTATCTGCTGACCGACAACGGCACGCTGTTCTCCACCGGCAACCATCCGGTGGAGACCCTGCTGCCGATGTACCACCTAGACAAGGCCGGCTTCGCCTTCGATGTCGCCACGCTGTCCGGCAATCCGGTCAAGTTCGAATACTGGGCGATGCCTTCAGAAGACACCGAGGTGTTGGGGCTGTTCGCCAGGTACCGCGAGGCATTCAAGCAACCACTGAAGCTGGCCGATGTGGTCGAGAGCGCACTGGGCGAGGAGTCGGACTACCTCGGGGTGTTCATCCCCGGCGGCCATGGCGCGCTGATCGGGCTGCCGGAAAGCCCGGAGGTCAAGGCGGTGCTTGAATGGGCTGCGGCAAAGGACAGGTTCGTGATCTCGCTGTGCCATGGCCCGGCGGCGTTTCTGGCCGTGGGCGACAGCCCGATCTACCGGGGCAAGAAGATCGTCGCCTTCCCGGATGCGATGGACGCGCAGACGCCCGACATCGGCTATATGCCCGGCCACCTGACCTGGAAGTTCGGCGAGCAGCTCAAGGCCCTGGGCTTCGACATCCTCAACACCGGTATCTCCGGGGCGGTGCACCGCGAAGGTACCCTGCTGACCGGCGACAGTCCGCTGGCCGCCAACCCGTTGGGCAAGCTGGCCGCCACCACGCTGCTGGAGGCCGTCCACAACCGATAGCCGGCAGCCATCACCGCGCGGCGTTTCGCCGCGCTTGCAGCTTCGCGCCCGATCATTAAGCTGACGCCCCCGGTGGGGAGCGGACACGCAATGCGCTGCACGCGGCATGTGCAACCGTGCAATGCGCCCTTCCCTCCCGCAACCGCGCCGCTCCGGCGCAACTGGTGGTATTTGTGAGTAGTGCGCTCGTGGATGCCGTTGTTTGATACCCACGAGTTCCGATGAAACACGTAATTGCTTTTGTCCTGCTGCTGGCCGTCAGCGCCAGCGCACATGCCGATTTTGATGGCCGGGTGGTCAAGGTCGCCGATGGCGACACGGTCACAGTGCTGCACAACCGCGAGCAGGTGCGGGTGCGCCTGGGCAGTATCGACGCCCCGGAAAAACGCCAGGCCTTTGGCACCCGTTCGCAGCAGCATCTGTCGGCGCTGGTGTTCGGGCGCACGGTGCGGGTGGTCGAAGACGGCAAGGACCGCTACGGCCGCACCATCGGCGTGCTGCATGTGCAGGGCGTCAACGTGAACCGGGAAATGGTCAGGGCCGGCATGGCCTGGGCCTATACCGACTACTTGAATGACCGCCTGATGCCGGTACTGGAAATCCAGGCGCGCGTGAGCGGCACCGGTCTGTGGGCCGATCCCCGCCCGGTGGCGCCGTGGCAGTTCCGCCGCAATGAAGCGGCGGCACGACGCGCGAAGAAGACGCAGAACTGACGGCCAAGGTCGGCGGACGCCGCGCATAGCCGGCTCCGGCCGGCGGCATGACATGCTGCGTTCCACGATCCACCGGCCAGGGCGGCAACCTGGCGGCAGCAGAGCGCCTATGCTGTGGGGACTTTGATTACACGCGTGGTCCCGCCCGCGTCGGCTTTCCCCTCTCAAGGAGTTCCACCATGTCCCTTTCGATGTACAGCGCCTCGGTTCCCGTTCTCAAGCAGATGCTCTCCGCCCTGTCCGAGGTGTTGGCCAAGGCCGAAGCCCACGCCACCGAAAAGAAGATCGACCCCAACGCGCTGCTCGGCGCGCGCCTGTTCCCGGACATGTTCCCGCTGGTGCGCCAGGTGCAGATCGCGGCCGATTTCGCCAAGGGCATCAGCTCGCGTCTGGCCAATACCGAAGTGCCCTCGTGGCCGGACAATGCCGAGGCCGGCTTCGCCGAGCTGCAGGCGCTGATCGCCAGAACGCTGGCACATGTGGACAGCTTCAGTGCCGAACAGTTCGAGGGCAGCGAGTCGCGCGAGATCGTGCTGCGCGCCGGCACCCCGAAGGAGAAGAAGCTGCAGGGCAGCGTGTATCTGCTGCAGTACGGGCTGCCGCAGTTCTTCTTCCACGTGACCACCAGCTACGCGATCCTGCGCCACAACGGTGTGGAGCTGGGCAAGCGCGATTACATGGGCAGCTACTGAGTCTGCCGACCCGGCAGGCTTTGCCACATTGAGGAAACCCCGGGTGCGCTCCGCTTACCCGGGCTACCCGCTGAAAGCCTCCGCCGGCGCTGCTGGCGGGGGCTTTTTGTTGCCGGCAGACAACAGGCCGTTGTCCGGGCAAGGCCAACGGCCGCGCCCGGGAACGCCACCTCAGTCTTCCGCCGCCACAAAGCCGCCGGTCTGCCGCGCCCACAGCCGCGCATACAGGCCTCCGGCGGCGATCAGTTGCGCATGGGTGCCGGTCTCGACGATGCGTCCCTGGTCCATCACCACCAGCCGGTCCATGCGCGCGATGGTGGACAGGCGGTGGGCGATGGCGATCACCGTCTTGCTGCCCATCAGCTCGTCCAGGCTCTCCTGGATGGCCGCCTCCACTTCCGAATCCAGCGCCGAGGTCGCCTCGTCCAGGATCAGGATCGGCGCGTCCTTGAGCAACACG
This sequence comes from Stenotrophomonas sp. STEN014, assembly GCF_056760315.1. Lineage (NCBI taxonomy): Bacteria > Pseudomonadati > Pseudomonadota > Gammaproteobacteria > Lysobacterales > Lysobacteraceae > Stenotrophomonas > Stenotrophomonas sp. STEN014. Next base: position 26,621 of record NZ_JBRREN010000005.1, read on the forward strand.
CGGGCAATGGCGATGCGCTGGCGCTGGCCGCCGGAGAGCTTCACGCCGCGCTCGCCGACATGGGCGTCGTAGCCGTGGCGGCCATCGCTGTCGTGCAGCTCGGCGATGAAGCCATCGGCACGCGCCTTGGCCACCGCCGCGCGCATCTGCGCCTCGCTCGCGTCGGGGCGACCGTACAGCAGGTTCTCGCGGATCGAGCGGTGCAGCAGCGAGGTGTCCTGGGTGACCACGCCGATGTGTGCGCGCAGCGAATCCTGCTGCACAGAGGCGATATCCACGCCATCGACGAGGATGCGGCCGCGTTCGACGTCGTGGAAGCGCAGCAGCAGGTTGACCAGGGTGGATTTGCCCGCGCCCGAGCGCCCGACCACACCGATCTTCTCGCCGGCACGCACGTGCAGGTCCAGCCCTTCGATCACGCCCTGATGCTTGCCGTAGTGGAAGGACACGCCCTCGAAACGGATGTCGCCGGCCAAGTGCGCCAGTTCCGGAGCGCCGGGCGCATCGTCCACCGTCGGCGGCAGCGAGATCGAGTTGATGCCGTCATGCACGGTCCCGATGTTCTCGAACAGCGACGACAGCTCCCACATGATCCACTGCGACATGCCCAGCATGCGCAGCACCAGCGCCACGGTCACGGCGATCGCACCGGCGCTTACCACACCGCCCTGCCACAGCCACAGCCCCAGCACCACCGAGGAAAACAGCAGCAGCATGTTCAGCGCATACAGCAGCGAGTAGACCCGCGTTGCCAGACGCATCTGTGGATGCACCTTGTCCAGGAAGCCGGCCATCGCTTCGCGTGCGTAGGCCTGCTCGCGCCGCGAATGCGAGAACAGCTTGACCGTGGCGATATTGGTGTAGCTGTCGACGATGCGCCCGGTCATCTCCGAGCGCGCGTCGGCCTGCTCGCGCGAGATGCGTTCCATGCGGGGCACGAAATGCCACATCAACAGCGCATACCCGATCAGCCAGGCCACGAACGGCAGCATCATCCGCCAATCCGTGGCACCGGCCACCACCAGCGTGCCGATGAAGAACACCAGCACGTAATTGCCGATGTCGAACAGTTTGACCACCGTCTCGCGCACCGCCAGCGAGGTCTGCATCAGCTTGGTGGCGATACGCCCGGCGAACTCGTCCTGGAAGTACCCCATCGATTGCCGCAACAGGTAGCGGTGCACGCTCCAGCGGATCCGCATCGGGAAATTGCCCAGCAGGGTCTGGTGCTGCACCAGCGAATTGACCATCACCAGCAACGGCAGCCCGACCAGCACCAGCAGCGCCATCCACAGCAGGCGCGGGCCTTCGGCCGCGAGAAAGCTGGCCGGCGTGCTGCTGCCGAGCCGGTCCACCAGCGCGCCGACATAGGCGTAGAGCGCCAGCTCGGCCACCGCGATGCCGGCGGTGGTCAGCGCCATCAGCAGCAGCCATTTTTCCGCGCCACGCGTGTAGTGCCGGCAGAACGCATACAGCCCGCGCGGCGGCTGCGCGGGCGGATCGGACGGGAACGGGTCCAGGCGGGATTCAAACCAACGGAACATGGAAGCAGGCCAGCGATCAGACGAGGTGGGCCATTGTCGCGTATCCCCGCAATACAGAGGGCACAGGGCACGCGCCTGGCTGTTCGCCACTACCACGGCCAGGCCCGCCTGCGGGCGGAACCGTCCCGCTATCGCCGGTAGTTCGGCATGCCGGACTGCCGGCAACAACCGGTCGCGCTAACTGCCCCGCCGGTGGTGACCCGGCAGCGCCGGCGTGATGGAACCGGCCTGCCGCTTGGCGACCACCGGCCTGACCGATGGCGCCGTGGCACTCATTTCTTGTCAGACACCGGCACCAGCAGCAGATCCTGGAAGTCGAAGCTGAAATCGGTCAGCGAAGACACCGCCTGCATGCGCACCTCGCGCACCTTGCCGTCGGGGTCGAGGCTGAAAGTGACGAAGGCGTCGGCGTTGAGCGAGCGGTTGTCCCAGCGCACGATGAAGGTGTCGTGCTGCCAGTGTTCCATGGTGCCGACCAGATCGGCGGTGGCACCGAAGCGCAGCCGCAGCTTGCCGCTGCGCTGCTCGACGAACACATCGCCATACCACGCATCACGGTACGCGCCGGCATAGCCGGCCAGCGGCAGCGAGGGCTTGGATTTGGCATCGCGCGCGGCCACATGGTTGGCCCAGCTTTCATCGGCCTTGTCCTGCGACTTGGCCACGGCGGCGGCATAGGCACCCACCCAGTCGTGCGCCGGCGCCTCGAGCATCGCGTCGAGCACGCTCATGGTGATGGCGTTGAACGCGGCGCCGGACTCGGCATTGGTCAACACCACCACGCCCAGCTCCTGCCCCGGCACCAGGGTGAGCCGCGACACCTGTCCCGGCCAGCCGCCGGTGTGCCAGACCAGTTTCTGTCCGCGGTAGTCGCTCAGGCTCCAGCCCTCGCCGTAGCCGGCGAAGTTCGGTCGCGCCACTTCCAGCTCCGGGACCGACGGCTTGGGCACGACCTGCGGAATCTGCATCTGCCACATCTGCTGCTGGGTCTTCTCGCTGAACAGCGGCGTGCCTTCGGCGAGACGGCCTTCGGCCAGCTGCACGTTCATCCACTTGGCCATGTCCTGCACGCTGGAATACAGGCCACCGGCGCCGGCGGCGTTGGACCAGGTCAGCGGCGGCACCGGGCGCAGGTCGGTGAAATCGAACTTGGCGTGGCCGACGGCGGCCTTGTCACCGGGCTGGAGGTGATTGGCGTTGTAGCGGGTGCCGGCCATGCCGACCTTGTCGAAGATGCGCTGCTGCAGGAAAGCATCGAACGACTGCCCGGACACGGTCTCGATCACCTGCTGGGCCACGGCATAGAGGATGTTGTCGTAGGCGTAGCGGTCGCGGAAGCCGCCCTTGAGTGGCACCTTGGCCAGCCGCGCCACGACCTCGGCATTGGAGTAGGTGGTGGTCGGCCAGAACAGCAGGTCACCGGCCCCCAGGCTCAGGCCGCTGCGGTGCGAGAGCAGATCGCGGATGCGCATCTCGCCGGTGACATAGGAATCGGACATACGGAACGAGGGCAGGTGGTCGATCACCCGGTCGTCCATTTTCAGCTTGCCGTCCTCGGCCAGCAGATTCAGTGCGGTGGCGGTGAAGGCCTTGGTGTTGGAAGCGATGGCGAACAGCGTGTCGGCCTGCACCGGCTCGGGCTTGCCCAGTTCTCGCACGCCCCAGCCGCGCTGCAGGATGACCTTGCCGTCCTTGACCACTGCCACCGCGACGCCCGGCACGTCGAACTGCTCACGTACCCGTTCCACGGTGGCATCGAGCTGCTGCAATTGCGCCGGCGTCACGGTTTCCTGCGCCAACGCGGCCTGTGCGGCCATCCCCATCGCGAGCACCAGCCCGCCGCCCAACCAGTTGTTCAATGTGTGTTCCCTCTGGATCGATACCCGCCCCGCACGGGCCGGCCTTCCCGCGATGGTAACGCGCGCACGCGCACGCTCGCCTTCCACCGCCCGCAGGAACGCCCCATGGAACTTGCCGCCCGCACCACTGCCACCTTGTTCCGTGCCTGCGCTACCGCGATGCGCCAGCCGCCATCGACTGGCTGTGCCACGCGTTCGGTTTCCAGCGCCATGCGGTGTACCGGGACGGTGACATCGTCCACCACGCGCAGCTGGTGTTCGGCAACGGCATGCTGATGCTCGGCTCGGTGCAGCCCGGCCCATGGGGTGCGAACATGGTCCAGCCCGATGAGGTGGGCGGCCGGGAAACCCAGAGCGTCTGCGTGATCGTCTCCGACGCCGATGCCCACTGCGCCCGCGCCCGGGCCGCCGGCGCGCAGATCGTCATCGCGCTCGCCGACCAGGACTACGGCGGCCGCGGCTATGGCTGCCGCGATATCGAAGGCCATCTATGGTGGTTCGGCAGCTACGATCCCTGGCAGGCACCGACGGCTCCCTGACCCGGCACAATGGTGCTTTGCGTGGACACGTTGCGCATGGATGACCTGTTTTCCCGCGATGTCCGTTCGCCGTCCGGCTTCCACGTCGGCATCGGCGGCTGGACCTATGCCCCCTGGCGTGGCGGCGCGTTCTATCCGCCCGGGCTGGTGCAACGGCGCGAGCTGGAGTTCGCCAGCCGCCAGCTGACCAGTATCGAGATCAACAGCACCTACTACGGCGCGCAGAAACCGGCGATCTATGCCGCCTGGCGCGATGCCACGCCGGAAGGTTTCGTGTTCTCGGCCAAGGCGCCCAAGCGCATCGTCACCGCACGCAAGCTGGCGTCCACCGGTGCGCAGGTCGAGGATTTCATCGATGGCATCAGCCATCTGGGTGACCGGCTGGGGCCGCTGCTGTGGCAGTTCGAAGCCGGGCGTGCGCTGGAAGTGCGCGAGCGCAGCGTGTTCACCGCGCAACTGGTGGCCCTGGCCCGGCAGCACGGCATGGCACTGATCTATACCGACTCGGCCACGCATCCCAACGCCGCCGACCTGTGCGGCGACTTCGTCTATGCGCGGCTGATGGACAGTCGCGACGCACACCCCAGCGGCTACCCGTTGCCGGAACTGGCCCAGTGGGCCGAACGCGCGCACCGCTGGCGACAGGGGGCTGCGCCTGGCGATCTGCCGTACCTTGTGCCGCCGGACACCGTCGCCAGCACCCCGCGTGAGGTGTTCATCTACTTCATCAGTGCCGCCAAGCACCGCAACCCGGCGGCGGCGCAGGCACTGTTGCGGCTTCTGGGCGAAAAGTGACGGAAGCGGCACAGCGACCGGACCAGGCATCGGCGACAATTCGCCCATGCCGATGAACGACACCCGCAAAGCCCTGCTGCAAATCCATTTCTGTGTGCTGTTGTGGGGCGTGACCGCCATCCTCGGCAAGCTGATCACCCTGCCCGCCCTGCCGCTGGTGTGGTGGCGGATGCTGCTGGTGGTGGCGATGCTGGCGCTGCTGCCGCGGGTCTGGCGCGGGCTGTCCAGCCTCAGCACACGGCTGGTACTCGGCTATGCCGGCATCGGCGCGCTGGTGGCGTTGCACTGGCTGACCTTCTACGGTGCGGTGAAGCTGGCCAACGCCTCGGTGGCGGCGACCTGCATCGCGCTGGCGCCGGTGTTCACCGCGATCATCGAACCATGGATCGCCCGGCGTCCGTTCCAGCTGCGCGAACTGGCGCTGGGTGTGGTGGTACTGCCGGGCGTGGCGCTGGTGGTCGGCGGCGTGCCCGATGGCATGCGCCTGGGCGTGGCGGTGGGCGCGCTGTCGGCGTTGCTGGTCGCCATCTTCGGCTCGTTCAACAAGCGCATGGTCGGCCACGCCGACCCGCTGACGGTGACCGCGCTGGAGCTGGGCGCCGGCACCCTGACTCTGACCCTGCTGGCGCCGCTGCTGCCGTTCCTGCTGCCGGCCCTGGCCAGCGATCTGTGGGTTCTGCCGGATCTGCACGATGGCCTGCTGCTGCTGGCCCTGTCGGGGCTGTGCACGCTGCTGCCGTTCGCGCTGGCACTGGTCGCGCTGCGCCACCTGAGCGCCTACACGGTGCAGCTGGTAACCAACCTGGAGCCGGTGTACGCCATTGTGCTGGCGATGCTGTTCCTGGCCGAGCAGCATGAACTGTCAGCGCAGTTCTATCTGGGTGTGACGATCATCCTCGGTGGCGTGTTCCTGCATCCGCTGCTCAACCGCCTGCGGCCGGCCGCCACCGCCAGCTGAGCGCCACACACGGCAACGAGCTCGCTCCGTCCTGCCGGCAGGGCCGGCTCAGTCGGCCAGCACGACCCGGTCGCGGCCCTGGGCCTTGGCCTGGTAGAGCGCGGCATCGGCCCGGCGCAGGGTATCGGCCGGGGTTTCCCCGGCACGGTGCGCGGCCAGACCGATGCTGACCGACAACGGCAGCCCGATCGGCAACAGGCGCACGGCCTCGCGCAGGTAGTGGCATTGCAATTCGGCCTGGTGCAGCGGGGTCCCGGGCATCAGGATCACGAATTCCTCGCCACCGAAGCGGGCAGCCATGCCACGTCCGGCAAACTGCGCGCGCAGCACATCGGCCAGCTCGGTCAGCACGCGGTCGCCCTCGCTGTGGCCGTGGATGTCGTTGACCCTCTTGAAGTGGTCGATATCGACGATGGCCACCGCCGGCGGCCCTTCGACGGCGCGTTCGATCGAGGCGGACATCGCCGCGGCCAGGGCGCGGCGGTTGGGCAGGCCGGTCAGCGGATCGGTGCGGGTCTGTTCGGACAGCTCCAGATTGGTCTGTTCCAGCTGCTGGTAGTACTCGGCCAGCCGTGCCTCGTACCACGCGTGCTCGCGATGGTGATGGTCGATCTCGCGGCGCAGCAGACGCATTTCCATCATCCGTCCCACCTGCCGCGACAGCGCGCGCAGGGCGCTGGCACGGTCCGCATCCAGCATGCCGGGCGCCGAATCGAACACACACAGGGTTCCCAGCGCATGGCCGTCACTGCTCAACAGGGGGGCACCGGCATAGAAGCGGATGTTCGGTTCCCCAACCACCGCCGGATTGCCGCAAAAGCGGGCATCCTGCCGCGCATCCCGAACCACGGTCAGCTGCCCCGGCTGGAGAATGGCATGGGCGCAGAACGCCTCGTCACGCGTGGTCTGCTCGCTCTCAAACCCCTGCAGCGCTTTGAACCATTGGCGGTCCTGATCGATCAGGGTCACCGCGCCCATCGCCGTCCCGCACAGTGTGCGGGCGATGGTCACCAGATCCTCGAACTCCTGCTCACGCGCGGTATCCAGGATGCGGTAGCGGTGCAGCGCCGCCAGACGTTCGGCTTCATTGGCGGGAAGCGCGGGTTTGATCATGCTCGGTTTCCGATCCGGCGGCTGGCATCAGGTGGGCATCTGGGATTCTAGCCACCGCACGCAGAGACGGCAGCGAGCCGGTCACACTTCACCAATCGGTCTGTTGCGGCAGCAGGCCGCGCAACTCCTGTTCGGTGAGATTGCGCCACTGTCCGGGCTTGAGTGCACCGAGCTTGATGTTGTCGATGCGCACGCGCCGCAGCTGGGTGACGCGGTAGCCGAACTCCGCGGCCATCAGCCGGATCTGCCGGTTCAGACCCTGCTCGAGAATGATGCGGAAGCCGAATTTGGCGATGCGCGAGGTGCGGCACGGCAGCGTCATCTCGTTGTGGATGCGCACACCACGGGCCATGCCGCGCAGGAACTGGTCGGTGACCGGCTTGTTGACGGCCACCAGGTATTCCTTCTGATGGCCGTTTTCTGCACGCAGGATCTTGTTGACGATGTCACCATTGCTGGTCATCAGGATCAGGCCTTCGGAATCCTTGTCCAGCCGGCCGATCGGGAAAATCCGCTGCTCGTGCCCGACGAAGTCGACGATGTTGCCGTTGACCTCGGTCTCGGTGGTGCAGGTGATGCCCACCGGCTTGTTCAGCGCGATATAGACATGGCGACGGCCAGTGCTCTTGTGAACGGCGCGGGTGCGCAGCGGCTGGCCATCGACCAGCACCTGATCGCCCTCGCCCACCACGGCGCCGGTGCCGGCAACGATGCCGTTGACGGTGACGCGGCGGGCGGCGAGCAGGCGATCGGCCTCACGGCGGGAACAGAAGCCGGTTTCGGCAATGTGCTTGTTGATTCGGATTGTCATCGGGCGATTATCCGCCATCGCCTGCTGCCCGAACAGCGCGCGGCCGGTTCAGGCGGTTTCCAGCTCCGAGCCCGCATCCACCACGCGATTGCGGCCCGCGCGCTTGGCCCGGTACATCGCGTTGTCGGCCCGCCGCATCAGCCCGGCCACATCCTCGTCCCGCGCCTGCAGCTGCGCCAGCCCGATGCTGACCGTCACCACCAGCCCTTCATGCTGCAGATTCCGGGCGTTGTGCGTGATTTTCTCGCGCATCTGCTCCAGCCGCGGCGCAGCCACGCCGGCCGTTGTGCCCGGCAGCAGCACGAGGAACTCCTCGCCGCCCATGCGGATCACATCCATCTTGTTACGCACGCCTTGCGCCAGCGTCCTGGCGACCAGCACCAGCACCTCGTCGCCCACATCGTGGCCGTAGCGGTCATTGATCTGCTTGAACAGATCGATATCGAGAAAGCCGATCGACAGCGGCTGTGCACTGGCGCGCGCCTGCTGCATGTACTGCTCCAGCTGGCGCAAGCCGGCGCGACGGTTGGGCAGACCGGTAAGCGCATCGGTGTCGGCCAGATGCCGCATCTCGTCGCGCTGCTGGCGCAGACGGCCCAGGCCACGGTTGAGTGAATAGGCCGAGACCATCAAAAACCAGGTGACCGACAGCTGGATGATTTCGACCCGGTACTGGACCAGCAGCCGGCTGCCGAACAGATCCGCCAGTTCGATCACCAGCAGCGGCAGCACCGCCGCCAGCCCCTCCAGCGCCCTGAAATTGCGCCGGCACAGCGATACGCCCCCCAGCAGGAAGGTCAGCGCGCAGATCAGCAGGAACAGGTGGTCCAGGGCCATTCCCACCCACGACAGCAGTGGCCACGGCATCGCCGGCGCGCCCAGCGCGAGCACGACCAGCACAGCCAGCAGGCCCTTCATCACCGGCCGCGAGCGCTGCAGCACCCGCGGTCCCCCGCACAGCCGCCACATGATCCAGCCCATCACCGCGACCCGCAGCGAGGACAGCGCGACCTGCCACCACGCCGCCGTGCGCCCCACCGGCAACCACGGCTCGGGATAGCCGCTCAGCCCGCTCAGTACCGACTGCCAGACCACCAGCAGCACGCACACCAGCGCGTACAACAGGAATTCGCGCCCGAGCGTGGTGAGAAAACCAATCAGCGCCGACAACGCCAATGCCAACGCGATGGCGATGCAGGCGGTGCGGATCAGCAGTCGCACGGTATCGATCTGCTGCACCGGACTGGGGGCCCCCAGTCGTACCGTCGGAATCCAGCGGGCCTTGAGCGGCGGCTCCCAGGCGACCTGGATCGGCTCACGGCTGCCGGCCTTGGGCACCACCACCATGCCGATACCGGCCCGGAACCGGGAATCGCGGGTGCGCGCGTCCTGCATGTGTCCGCAGACCTGGCGGTCACCGTGATGGATCATCACCTCGCCGGCGAACACGTTGAACACATCCACCGCCTGCGGGGCGCCGGACCAGCCGCCGGCGGGCGCCGGAATATCGATGCCATCGTTCAGCCGCGCCAGCGCCTCCGGCGAACAGGTCCGTATCGGCGCCGGTTGATCGGTGGCCGCGCCAACCAGCAGATAGTCACGGTCAAGCTGCAGCGGCCCAGCATTGCCTGCCCCGGACCAGACCACACCTACCAGTGCCAGCAGGAGCATGGCGACGATCATCGTTGCGCCACGTGCACCTGCCACCTTGCATCCTTCCACCATGCCATCCCCAACGCGCACTCCAATGCGCCGGATCGGATTATCGCAAGAACCCGGCGCATCCATCACGTGAAGGCGTCGTGGCACCTGCCCCAGGTCCGGAAAGTGACCATTGCACCCGATTTGTCAAGTCAACCAGCGCCCCCCCCCGACCGCAGCCTTTCCCGCCCCAATCCCCTGCCCCGTTCCCGCCGGCCGTGACCTCCATCCCGGTTCACCGCTAAAGTACTTGCCCTTTCTGCCGATAACGGCTGCTTACCTTGAGCAGTCGCGCACTCTGTCATGCACAGCATTACCGCCGTTTCGTCCGCTATCGACACCGAGAATCCGGCGCTGGTTGCCGCCTGGCAACGCGGACTGACCGAAGCCGGCCCTGCCGCGACGCAGGTGTTGGCCCAGCTTGCCGATACCGGCGCGGCCGAAATGGCGGTGCATTTCTATCAGGTGATGCTGGATGACAAGCGGGCCTCACGGCTGCTGTCACACGACCAGGTGCGCACGCGCCTGCAGCCGGCCATGCAACGCTGGGTGCGGGATCTGCTGCTGGCCACGCCGGAACGGGTGGAATCGCTGATCGCCGCCCAGCGCGTGGTGGGCGATGTCCACGCCCGGGTCGGTATCCCCGTCGACCTGGTGACCCGCGGCATGCGGGTGCTGAAACAGCGGCTTTTCCAGCTGATCAGCGAGCAGGCCGGACACAGCGAGCAGGCGCACGCCGCCGTTGCCTGCCTTACCGCCTCGTTCGACATCGCACTGGAATGCATGACCCTGGCCTACTCCAATGCACGCGAACGCTCCTCGCGCACGGATGCGGCATACCGGCTGTTCTCGCTGGTGCAGAACGTGGGTACCGAGCGCGAACGACAGCGCGCCCTGCTGCTGGACTGGGAAAACACCTTGCTTTATGCGTTGGCCAGCCAGAACGAGACGCCGGAGTTCCAGTCGCTGGCCGGCTCCGAGTTCGGCCTGTGGCTGACCCACAAGGGCATTCCCAGCTTCGGTGAAAGCTCCGAAACCCAGCAGATCTGCGCGCTGATGGCCGCAGTGGACCAGACCCTGCATGACACCCTGGATACAAAGCGCGACCTCAAGGTGCGTTCGGCCCATCTGCAGGAAGTGCGTGCCCGCGTCGGCCAGATACGCAACCTGCTGGGGATGCTGTTCGAGCGTATCGGTGAACTGGACGCCGGCTGCGATGCCCTGACCAACCTGCTCAATCGCCGCTTCCTGCCTACCGTCCTGCGCCGGGAAATCGAGCTGGCGAGCAAAAACAAGGCCGGCTTTGCAGTGTTGCTGCTGGATCTGGATCACTTCAAGAGCATCAACGACCAGCACGGCCATGAGGCCGGCGACCGCGCCCTGCAGCACATCGCCGGCATGCTCAGCCAGTTCACCCGTGGCAGCGACTACGTGTTCCGCTATGGCGGCGAGGAGTTCGTGGTGGTGCTGGTGGCGGTGGACGAGCGTCAGGCGCTGGTCATCGCCGATGGTCTGTGCCGGCGTATTTCCGATTCACCCGTGCCCCTGGCCGATGGCCAGCCATTGGCGATCACCACCAGCATCGGGGTCGCCCTGTATGACGGGCACCCGGATTACGAGCGGGTCATGGCACGCGCCGATGCCGCGATGTACCAGGCCAAGAAACAGGGCCGCAACCGCATCGTGCTGGCCGACGACAGCCTGCCGGAAGCCCCGGACCGTGCTTCCCTGCAGAACCGCTGACTTCTCTGCGCCGGCGCAGGGCCGGTAGCACATTAGCTTCGCCGGTCCGGCCAACCAATGGCCGATGCCCGCACGCGTGCGGCCACGTAGCATGGGGTGGCGGATGCCCACCCCCGCCTGCCCCCTCGTCTGCCGGATGTCGTCCATGTCATTTGCCCGTACCGTTACCCGCTGGGCCGCCCTGCTGCTCCACGCTGCCCTGCTGCTGCCCGGCGTGGCCAGCGCCAGAGAGGCCTCCGCCCCGGCGGCGCACGTGGACAGCGACGGTCCCTATATCTTCCGCAACGGGCGACAACTGCAGGCGCGATGGATCTGCAATGACCGGGTGGTCGAGCGCACGCTCACCCGCCGCGCCACCACCACGGTTCCGTCGCAGTGCGGCTACCCGCGCCCGCTGACCGTACTGCAGCCACTGCCGGCTTCAGCCTCCTCGCTGCCTGCCGCGGCCCGCATCGTGGCCCTGTCCGATATCCATGGCCAGTACGGGCTGCTGGTGCGGCTGCTGCGCGCCAACAAGGTGATCGATGGCAAGGACCGCTGGGCGCTGGGCCGCGACACGCTGGTGATCGCTGGCGACGTGTTTGATCGTGGTCCGCAGGTCACCGAGGCGTTCTGGCTGCTGTACAGCCTGCAGCAGCAGGCGGCAAAGGCGGGCGGCGCGGTGCACTTCGTTCTCGGCAATCACGAGACGATGGTGCTCTACGACAACCTGAGCTACGTCAATCCCAAATACCTGCGCAGCGCGCAGCTGCTGGGCCAGAGCTATCCGCAGCTGTATGGCGCCGATTCGGTGATCGGCCAATGGCTGCGCACCCGCCCGGTGCTGCTGCGCATTGGCGATACCCTGTTCCTGCACGGTGGCATTTCGCCCGAGGCGATCCAGCTGGCGCTGGACCCGGCTGCCACCAATGCCGCCTACCGGGCTTCGCTCGGCCGTCCCCGGGCCGAGCTGAAAGCCGATCCCAAGCTTGCCCCGTTGTATGACGGCAAGACCAGCCCGATCTGGTACCGCGGCTATTTCGATGGCCAGCTGGACACTGCCGGCGTGCAACAGGTGCTGGAGCAGCTGGACCTGCGGCGGATCGTGGTCGGCCACACCTCGATGCCGCACGTGAGCAGCTTCCACGGTGATCGCATCATCGCCATCGACAGCAGCATCAAGAACGGTGAGAACGGCGAACTGCTGTTCATCGAGAACGGCAAGCTCAGCCGCGGCCTGCTCGACGGCTCGCGGGTGCCGCTGGCCGAAGGCCGCGGCAACTGAACGGCCAAGCCCGGCCGTCGTCCCGCCCTCAGGCTGCCCCTACAATGACGCCTTTGTGGCAGCCCGGCTGCCCGGCAATCGAAGTGGAAAGCGCGTGACCGAGAAAAAGCCCGAACACACCCCGCTGATGAAGCAGTTTTTCGCCGCCAAGTCCGACTACCCGGACCTGCTGCTGTTCTTCCGGATGGGCGATTTCTACGAGCTGTTCTACGACGATGCACGCAAGGCCGCGCGCCTGCTGGATATCACCCTGACCCAGCGTGGCAGCTCCGGCGGCGCGCCGATCCCGATGGCCGGCGTGCCGGTGCACTCCTTCGAAGGCTATCTGGCGCGCCTGGTGGCGCTGGGCGAATCGGTGGCGATCTGCGAGCAGATCGGCGACCCGGCGCTGGCCAAGGGCCTGGTCGAGCGCAAGGTGGTGCGCGTGGTCACCCCCGGCACCGTCACCGACGAGGCCTTGCTGGACGAGCGCCGCGACACCTTGCTGATGGCAATTTCGTGCAACAAGGCCGGCTACGGCCTGGCCTGGGCTGATCTGGCCGGTGGCCGCTTCCTGGTCAACGAAGTCGACAGCGACGACGCACTGGAAGCCGAACTGGCCCGCCTGGAACCGGCCGAGCTGCTGGTCCCCGACGAAGACGGCTGGCCGGAATTCCTGCGCCAGCGCAGCGGCGTGCGGCGGCGTGCGCCGTGGCTGTTCGATGCCGACAGCGGCCGCCGCCAGCTGTTGAATTTCTTCAAGCTGCATGATCTTTCCGGCTTCGGTATCGACGACAAACCGCGCGCGACCGCCGCCGCCGGCGCGTTGCTGGGCTATGTCGAGGAAACCCAGAAGCAGCGCCTGCCCCATCTGACCTCCATCGCGATGGAAAACGCCGGTGAGGCGATCGCGATGAACGCCGCCACCCGCCGCCATCTGGAACTTGACACGCGCGTGGACGGCGACACCCGCAACACCTTGCTGGGCGTACTCGACAGCACCGTCTCGCCGATGGGCGGGCGCCTGCTGCGGCGCTGGCTGCACCGTCCGCTGCGACTGCGCGAGGTGCTGCAGCAGCGTCACCACGCGGTCGCCACACTGATCGATCGCGGCGCCGACACCGATCTGCGCGAGAGCTTCCGCGCGCTGGGTGATATCGAACGCATCCTCACCCGCATGGCGCTGCGCTCGGCACGCCCGCGCGATTTTTCCACGCTGCGTGACGGCCTGGCACTGTTGCCGGCGATCGCCGCGCAACTGCAGCCACTGGATTCGCCGCGCCTGCAACAGCTGCGCGCCGAACTGGGCTCCCATGATGAAAGCGCGCAGCTGCTGGCCCGCGCGATCGCCGAACAACCGCCGCTGAAGCTGGCCGACGGCGGCGTGATCGCCGAAGGGTTCGACGCCGAGCTTGACGAGCTGCGCCGGCTCTCGACCAATGCCGACCAGTTCCTGATCGATCTGGAGCTGCGCGAGCGCGAAGCCAGCGGCATTGCCACGCTGAAGGTCGGCTACAACCGGGTACACGGCTACTACATCGAGATCAGCAAAGGCCAGGCCGACAAGGCGCCGGTGCACTACACCCGCCGACAGACCCTGACCAATGCCGAGCGCTACATCACCGAAGAGCTCAAGAACTTCGAGGACAAGGTGCTGTCGGCCCGCGAACGTTCACTCAGCCGCGAGAAACTGCTGTACGAAGGCCTGCTCGACACCATTGCCGTGCATCTGGAGCCGCTCAAGCGCTGCGCCGGCGCCCTCAGCGAACTGGACGTGCTGGCCGGCTTTGCCGAACGCGCGCAGGCGCTGGACTGGTCACCGCCGCAGCTGCAGGAAGAACCGTGCCTGCGCATCGAACGCGGACGTCATCCGGTGGTGGAAGCCGTGCGCGAAGCGCCGTTCGAGCCCAATGATCTGGACCTGCATCCGGACCGCCGCATGCTGGTGATCACCGGCCCGAACATGGGCGGCAAGTCGACCTATATGCGGCAGAACGCGCTGATCGTGCTGCTGGCGCATATCGGCAGCTTCGTGCCGGCCAGCCGTGCGGTGATCGGCCCGATCGACCGCATCCTGACCCGCATTGGCGCCGGTGACGACCTGGCCAAGGGCCAATCCACCTTCATGGTGGAAATGGCCGAGACCAGTTACATCCTGCACCATGCCACCGCGCATTCGCTGGTGCTGATGGACGAGATCGGCCGTGGCACCTCGACCTATGACGGTCTGGCCCTGGCCGATGCGGTCGCCCGCCATCTGGCCTACCAGAACCGCTGCTACACGCTGTTCGCCACCCACTATTTCGAATTGACCGCACTGGCCGACGAGAGCCACGAAGGCGGCGCCAGCGGCATCGCCAATGTGCATCTCGATGCGGTCGAGCATGGCGAGGCGCTGGTGTTCATGCACGCGGTGAAGGACGGCCCGGCCAATCGCAGCTTCGGCCTGCAGGTGGCCGCACTGGCCGGGCTGCCCAAGGCCACCGTGGCGCAGGCACGACGCCGACTGGCCGAGCTCGAACAGCGCGGCGGCGAAACCCAGAGCGCGGCCATGGCGCCACAGGCATTGGATGCACCACAGCAGTTTGGTCTGTTTGCCGCACCGAGTTCGGCAGCGTTGGATGCCCTGCAGGCCATCGACCCGGATGAACTGACTCCAAAACAGGCGCTGGAAGCGCTGTACCGGGTGAAATCCCTGCTGTAATCGATGCGATGGATATCCGCGGGGATCGTGCCCTGCACTCGACCGCTTAACGAAGGGCCGCCCCAGTGCGGCCCTTGCGTTTCTAAGACCGCAACGTCGATAACCCGCACGCGAGGCCGGGTTCTGTGCACCGCCTTGTTTGCGATCTGCGACACCGGAGTGGTCGAGAAGGCCGCCGGCAGCTACCGCTACGCGAAATTTTCACATCAACCGAACGCTTGCCCCGCCCGGCACGGGTAGCAAGAGGGCCCGCGAATTCCAACTGGAACTTTGATAGCCAATCACTATCACTGCGAGCACATCATTCGATTACCCATTTCACCACGGCATGGCTACAGTCAGGGCTGGAAACCCATCCCCCGCCCCGCTGGAGCCAGCCATGAGCAGCAACGACACCAAGCCGACCTGTCCGTACCACAGCGCCCCCTCCCCCGAGCAGGCCGCACAGTCGCAGCGTGACACCAGCACCACCCCCAAGCAGCAGCATGGCGACGCGGCGGTAACGCCGCTGACCACCGCCTTCGGTGCGCCGGTGGTGGACAACCAGAACAGCAAGACCGCCGGCCCGCGCGGCCCGTTGCTGATGGAAGACGTGTGGCTGCTGGAGAAGCTGGCCAACCTCAACCGCGAGATCATTCCCGAGCGTCGTATGCACGCCAAGGGCTCCGGTGCATTCGGCACCTTCACCGTCACCCATGACATCAGCAAGTACACCCGCGCCAAGCTCTTCTCGGCGGTGGGCAAGCAGACCGAGATGTTCGCCCGCTTCACCACCGTGGCCGGCGAGCGTGGCGCCGCCGACGCCGAGCGCGACATCCGGGGCTTCGCGCTGAAGTTCTACACCGAGGAAGGCAACTGGGACCTGGTCGGCAACAACACCCCGGTGTTCTTCCTGCGTGATCCGCGCAAGTTCGGCGACCTCAACAAGGCGGTCAAGCGCGACCCGCACACCAACCTGCGCAGCGCCCGCAACAACTGGGACTTCTGGACACTGCTGCCGGAAGCCCTGATGCAGGTCACCGTGGTGATGAGCGACCGCGGCATCCCGCGCAGCTTCCGCCATATGAACGGCTTCGGCTCGCACACCTACAGCTTCACCAATGAAGGCGGCGAGCGCTTCTGGGTGAAGTTCCATTTCATCACCCAGCAGGGCGTGCAGGCGCTGACCGATGCGCAGGCCGAAGTGCTGGTCGGCAAAGACCGCGAAAGCCATGGCCGCGACCTGTTCCAGGCGATCGAGCGCGGCGAGTTCCCGAAGTGGAAACTGTTCGTGCAGGTCATGCCGGAGCTGGAAGCGGAAACCTACCGCATCCATCCGTTCGACCTTACCAAGGTCTGGCCCAAGAGCGATTACCCGTTGATCGAGGTGGGCGAGTTCGAACTCAATCGCAACCCGGTGAACTGGTACCAGGACGTGGAGCAGTCCGCATTCGCCCCCAGCAACCTGGTACCGGGTATCGGTCCGTCGCCGGACAAGATGTTGCAGGCACGCCTGTTCGCCTACACCGATGCGCAGCGTTACCGGCTGGGCGTCAACCACCACCAGATCCCGGTCAACGCCGCCCGCTGCCCGGTATTCAGCAACCATCGCGATGGCGCCATGCGTGTGGATGGCAACTACGGCGGTCTGCCGCATTACGAGCCCAACAGCTACGGCCAGTGGCAGGAACAACCGCAGTACCGCGAGCCGGCATTGAAGATCCGTGGCGATGCCGACTTCTGGAACTTCCGCGAAGACGACAACGACTACTTCAGCCAGCCGGGCGCGCTGTTCCGCAGCTACAACGCCGAGCAGAAGCAGCGCCTGTTCGACAACACCGCCCGCGCCCTGGGCGATGCGCCGGACTTCATCAAGCAGCGCCACATCGACAACTGCAACAAGGCCGACCCGGCCTATGGTGCCGGCATCGCGGCGGCGCTGCAGAAGCTGGCCGCGGCAACTGCCCCGGCCGATCCGTTCGCGCCCCCGCCGCACCCGGGCAGCGATTTCCCCACCGCCACCCCGGGCGCCGAAGACATCGAGCTGTAAGCACCAACGACCGACACTTCCCTGCCATCACCGCCCGCCCAGCGCGGGCGGTGGTGCTTCCGGACCGCGCCACGCTGCAGACCTTCTTCCCGCAGCCGCCTCTGCCCTGGCTCTTCCGCCCGTGCCCGGGGGTACCATGCAAACAGCCTCCCACCGCAAGGATCCGTGCCGATGAGCCTGACCGACGATCTCCTCTCCCAGTTGCAGGGCGCACCGCTGCAACAGGTTTCGCAGCAACTGGGCATCGACCGCCAGCAGGCGTCTACCGCGGTCAGCGCGGCGCTGCCACTGCTAATGGGCGCCCTGGGCAACAACGCGGCCAAGTCGCAGGGCGCCGAGGCCCTGTTCGGCGCCCTGCAGAACAATCACAGCGGCCTGGACATCGGCAGCGTGCTGGGCGCGGTACTGGGCGGCAATAGCGCGACTCCGGCCGCCAATGGCGCCGGCATCCTCGACCACATCTTCGGCAGCAACCAGGCCCGCGCCGAAGCCGGCCTGGCCCAGGCCACCGGCCTGAGCCCGGGCACGTCGAGCCAGCTGCTGAAAATCCTGGCACCGATCGTGATGGCCTTCATCGCCCAGCGCATGAGCGGCGGGGGCACAGCCAACGCGGACGGCCTGGCGCAGATTCTGGGCCAGGAAAAACAGCAGGTGTCGCAGGCTGGGGGCATCGCGGGTGGGCTGCTCGGCAGCGTGCTGGACCAGGACGGCGACGGCCAGTTCGGTGTCGCCGACCTGATCAAGCTGGGCAGCGGCCTGCTCGGCAGCGGCAAACGCTGAACCTCACTGCCACTCACAAATCAACGCCACCGCTCCGGTGGCGTTCCGTTGTTGAAGATCCGCATCGGGTGATAGCAGCCCGCGCTGCTCGACGCTAATGCGCGTCAATATCCCCCAACGCCCGGATCAGCCGGCGCGCGCGCTTGTCCGGACGATGTTCCGGCGCCTGATAGCCGGTCCGCTCCGCAGCACGGCGCAGGCGCAGCGCTTCGCGCGCCTGTTTCGATGCAGCGGTCTCCTCGTAAAGCGCCTGCGCTACCGGTGCCGGTCCACGGCTATCACTCAGCCCGCGCACATTGAGCTGGACCACCTCTTCGCCACGCTGCACGCGCAAATCATCGCCTATCCGTATCGCCCGCGAAGATTTGGGTCGCTGTCCGTCCACCTCGACCTTGCCGGTGTCCACCGCCTGTTTGGCCAGGCTCCGGGTCTTGAAGAAGCGCGCGGCCCACAGCCACACATCCAGGCGGATACTCTCCACGGGAACTGCTGGGTGATTCATCGTAGTGCCCCGGCCTCCAATTTGTGACCGGGCGGTGGATACCCGCCTTCGGCCCCCTCATCTGCAAGGTGCTAGTGTGCCAGCCCCGAAACCGGCAGCCGCATCCATGTCGAAAGCCACGCATGCCCGCTCACTGACCGAAGGCCCGATCGGGCGCAGCCTGCTGCTGTTCGCGCTGCCTATTCTGGCGGGCAACATCGCCCAGTCGCTGAATGGCTCGGTCAATGCGATCTGGGTCGGCAAGTTCCTGGGCGAGGCCGCACTCACCGCGACGGCCAACGCCAACAACATCATGTTTTTCCTGATCGGTTCGGTGTTCGGCATCGGCATGGCCGCCACGATCCTGATCGGCCAGTCCATCGGTGCCAGGAATCTGCCGCAGGCGCGCCGGGTGATGGGTACCAGCGCCACCTTTTTCGTCGGTCTTTCGGCCGTGATTGCGGTACTGGGCTGGTTCCTGTCGCACCGGCTGCTGTTGGCGATGGGCACCCCGGCCGAATCGCTGCCGTTGGCTGACGCGTATCTGAAAGTGATTTTTCTGGCGATGCCGCTGCTGTACGCCTTCGCCTTTATCAGTGCCGCGTTGCGTGGCGCCGGCGATGCACGCACGCCATTCGGCTTCCTGCTGCTGGCCGTGCTGCTGGATATCGCCTTCAATCCGCTGCTGATCTTCGGGATCGGTCCGTTCCCCGAACTGGGCGTGGCCGGCTCGGCATGGGCCACGTTCTTCTCGCAGGCCTTGGCGCTGACCGCGCTGCTGCTGTATCTGCGCAACAAGCGGCACATGCTGTGGCTGGGCCGAAAGGATGCCCGGCTGCTGAAAATCGACCCGGTCATCCTCACCTCACTGATCCTCAAGGGCGTGCCGATGGGCCTGCAGATGATCCTGATCTCGCTGGCAATGATCATGATGATCACCATGGTCAACGGCTATGGCGTAGAAACCGCGTCGGCCTATGGCGCCGCGCTGCAGCTGTGGACCTATGTGCAGATGCCGGCGATGGCCATCGGTGCGGCCTGCTCGTCCATGGCCGCGCAGAATGTGGGTGCCGGCCGCTGGGAGCGGGTAGATTCCACCGCGCGGACCGGTGTGTTGTTCAATTTCCTGCTTACCGGCGCGCTGATCGCACCGATCATCCTGTTCGATCGCAGCACGCTGGCGCTGTTCCTGCCGGCGGCCAGCCAGTCACTGGAGATCGGCCGCCACCTGAACCACATCGCGGTCTGGTCGTTCCTGTTCTTTGGGGTGAACTTCGTGGTTGCCGGCGTGGTGCGCTCCACCGGTGCGGTGGTGCCGCCGCTGCTGATCCTGGCCGTGGCGATGTGGGGCATCCGTGTGCCCTTCGCCAAATGGCTGCAACCGCTGATGGGGGCCGATGCGATCTGGTGGAGCTTCCCGGTCAGTGCGTTCTGCTCGATGCTGATGATCATGGCCTATTACCGCTGGGGAAACTGGCGCAAGGCGAGCATGCTGGTCACGCCCGAGACCGACACTGTGGCCACGCCGGCGGAGATCGGCGCCGCGCCCCCGGCGCCCGTGGCCGATGTCGATATCGGCCTTGGGATGGAACCTGCTCCCGGCGATACGACAGCACGCTGATCCCCGGACGCCGTGTCCAGGTGCGGCAGTCTGTGCCGGGAGATTCCGGATTCAGTGCGATGCGGGAGATCGTGAGGACTCCAGCGCTCGTCGCGCCACGGCAAACGACGGCCAAACCATGCGCCCACGATCAGCCGGCCGACAACGCACTGAACCGGTCAGATCCAGCCAGGCTGCTACCGCACTGGACAAAACATCCCCTGATATAGCGATAACGCCACTGCCAGCAGGAAGCAACCCCCAACTTGCGCCGGCTTCCACCTCCGCCCGGAAGTATCTGTTCTGCCATAAACGCAAACGGCCACCCGAAGGTGGCCGTTGCTGCAGACTGGGTTTGAACCAGCCGGCGGGTATTACTCGGCAGCCTGACGGGCGGCCTTGGCGCGGGCGTTGCCGGCCAGGTCTTCCTTGATGCGCGCCTTCTTGCCTTCCAGGCCACGCAGGTAGTACAGCTTGCCGGAACGGACCTTGCCGCGGCGCTTCACTTCGACCGAGTCGATGATGGAGCTGTGGGTCTGGAACACGCGCTCGACGCCGTAGCCGTGCGAGATCTTGCGCACGGTGAAAGCGGAGTTCAGGCCGGCATTCTTGGTGCCGATCACGACGCCTTCGTAGGCCTGCACACGCTCGCGGTTGCCTTCCTTGACCTTCACGTTCACCACGACGGTGTCGCCCTGGCTGAATTTCGGCAGTTCGCGGGTGATCTGGGCGGATTCGAATTCCGCGACGATGGACTTGTTCAGCTTGCTCATTGGATTACACCGATTGTTTTCGGGTGGGCGTGTCGATTCGACAGCTTGGACTGATGCAGTCACCGGATTGCGCTGCACGTTTGTTGTTTTGTCTCCATCACCAGCCGATACCGGCTGGCGGGAATCGGAAATTATAGCCTACTAGCTGCCGTCGGCGCCAGTAGGCGGTGTCTGGATTTCCAGACCTGCCACAGCCTCGGCCAGCAGCTTGCGGTCAGCCTTGCCCAGCCCGGCCTCATCGAGCAGATCAGGCCGCCGCAAGGCCGTCCGGAGCAATGACTGCTGCCGACGCCAGCGGGCAATGGCGGCATGGTTTCCTGATCGCAACACCTCCGGCACGTTCCCCAGCGCATGGCTGGCGGGGTGGCTGTAATGCGGGCAATCCAGCAGGCCATCGCCCTCGAAACTGTCCTGCACCGCCGATTCGGCGTCGTTCAGGGCTCCCTCCTGCAGGCGGGTTACGGCGTCGATGATCACCGCCGCGCCCAGCTCGCCGCCCGACAGCACGTAATCACCGATAGAGATCTCCTCGTCCACCTCGCTGGCGATAAAGCGCTCGTCCACGCCCTCATAGCGACCACAGAGCAGGATCATCCGTGGCAGCGCCGCCAGTTCCCGGACCTTGGCCTGGCACAGCGGACGCCCCTGCGGGCTGAGGTAGATCAGCGGCGCCGGCTGTGGATCGGCGGCACGCGCGGCCGCCAACGCAGCCCGCAGCGGCTCGATCAGCATCACCATGCCAGGGCCGCCACCGAATGGACGGTCATCCACCCGCCGGTAATTGCCCTCGGCGTAATCGCGCGGATTCCAGCCATGCAGCTCCAGCAAGCCGCGCTCCTGCGCCCGCCCGACCACGCCAAGCGCGGCCGACTGGGCCAGAAACTCCGGAAACAGGCTGATCACATCCACACGCATGGGACTCAGAACTCCGGATCCCAGTCGACGACGATCAAATCGGCATCGAAATCGACCGATTTGACGAAGTCGTCCATCACGAACGGGATCATGCGCTCGCGGTCCCCGCGCACCACCAGCACATCGTTGGAGCCGGTACTGAACAGATGCGAGACCTGCCCCAGCTTGACCCCCTCCATCGTCTGCACGTCCAGGCCTTCCAGGTCGACCCAGTAATACTCGTCGGGCTTGGGCGGTGGCAGCGCACTGCGGGCGACATAGACCTCGGTGCCACGCATGGCTTCGACCACATCACGGTCGGTCACGCCCGGGAAGCTCGCGACCAGATGCTTGCCGGAATCACGGCCACGTACGCCGCTCACCTCGGATTCCTGCCCTGCAGGCGTACGCAGAATCCAAGGCTGGTAGTTGAAAATAGCGGAACGCGGCTCGGTCCAGGACTCGAGCTTTATTTCGCCGCGCACACCAAAAGCGCCGGCAACCCTGCCCAGCAGGATCCGGCGCTCAGAATCTTTCTTCATGACTTGTGACTGGGCCACGCTTTCGCGTGGCCCGTCAGAATCAGGCCGCAGCGGCCTGAGACTTGGTCGCTTCCTTGTACAGGTTGCGGACCTTGTCGGTCATCTGGGCGCCGTTGGCAACCCACTTGTCGACGCTGGCGATGTCCAGCACGATGCGCTGCTCTGCACCCTGGGCAACCGGATTGTAGTAACCGACGCGCTCGATGTTGCGGCCGTCGCGGGCGCTACGGACGTCGGTGACGATGATGTGGTAGAACGGACGCTTCTTGGCGCCGCCGCGGGTCAGTCGAATCTTGACCATGGTCGTTTTCCTTTGTTGCCCAGTCGCCAGGATGGCGCGGTAAGCCGGCGATTATAGCGGCGCTATTGCTCCATTCCAACCCCGGTCACCCGCAAAAACTGAACCGGCACCCTCGCCTACAGCGGCTGCCAGGCGGCATGGGCCTGTGCCTGCTGCAAGCGCAGGAGCAACTCGTCCGAGCCGCAGAAGTGCTGATCGCCGATCCGCGCCAACGACCACACACCGCTTGCGTTGCAGGCGGCGGCACCGCGGAACGCCGGGAGCGCATCCAGCATCACCTCCCGGCGGAGCTGCCGCTCACCTTGCCGCTGCAGGCCGTCAACCAGCAGCTGTTCGGTGGTGCCGCGCAGAGCTGCCGCCTGCGGCCAGACCACCTGGGCGCCATCCCAGAAAACGATGTTCCAGGTGCTGCCCTCGCTGATCCGGCCGGCCGTATCGACAAATACCGCGTCGTCGAAACCCTGCTGCACGGCCTGGCGGCGATGGTGGAAAAGCGGAAACGTTCCAAGATGCTTGATATGCGGCAAGTCACGCTGATAGGCCAGCGGCAGCACCGAGCGCGCCAGGGCCGGCCTCGCGGCCGGTGCACCGACCGCTATGAGCACATCCACGGGTACTGCGCGCAATGGCCGGCGGAAGTCGAAATTCCGCGCGAATACCGTGATCCGCACCGAGGCATCCACCAGCTCGCCGTGTTGCAATGCCTGCCGCAACCAAGCCCGCACCTGCACTTCATCCAGCGTCGCGTCGAACAGCTCGCGCGTCCCGTGCTGCAATCGCTGCATATGCAGCGCCCAGCCCTGTACCGCGCCGCCGCGTACCTGCAATGAAGTGAAGTGTCCGTAATTGACCAGCGCCGCACTGACCAGCGTCGCATCCACAGGCTCGCCGTTGCAGAACATTCCGCTCACAGCAATTCCCTTGCCTGCGTCCACAGCGAACGCTGGATGCCAGCCGCCGGCGCGCTGCGCGCCATCCATGCCGACTGGCCGGCCCAGGCCTGCATCGCGTCCAGCCGGTTTTCGATAGCAGCCTGTTGCCGCATCGGGGCGGTAAGCCCGCGCTGCACCGGATATGGGCGCGGCGGCGGTACATCGCCCGCGTCGGCCGCCTGCACATAGGCAGTAGCCAGCGCACGTCCCAGACGGCCACTGAATGCCCGGGTCGCGCAGGTGGCCTCCGGCTCCGCGGCGGCCAAGCCCTGCCGCCAGGCAACCGGGATATCGGATTCATCGGCGGCCAGAAACGCGGTGCCCACCTGCACCGCACTGGCGCCCAGCATCAATGCCGCTGCAACCCCGCGCCCGTCGGCGATGCCGCCCGCAGCGATCACCGGCACCTGCAAATGATCGACCAGACGCGGCAGCAGCGCGAACAGGCCCACCATCTGCCGCTCGGCCTGCGCGGCATCGAACGCGCCGCGATGACCGCCGGCCTCCATGCCCTGCGCGACCACCGCATCGGCACCGGCCGCTTGCGCCTGCATGGCTTCATCCAGGGTTGTGGCGCAGGCGAACCAGGCGATCCCTGCCGCCTTCAGCCGCTGCACCTGTTCAGTGGAAAGGATACCCATGATGGTCGAGGCCACCGCGGGGCGAGCGGCGACCAGCGCCTCGAACTGGGCAGCGAAATCAGGCGGCACAGTGTCACCGGCAGCCACCGGCACGGGCGGCCCCCACTGCGCGAGAAATCCGCGCGTGGTCGCCTCAGCGGCCGCATCACGCTGCGGCGCAGGATCGGGCAGCCACAGATTGATCTGCACCGGACCCGACGATTGCTCGCGGAACGCCGCCATCCACTGGCCGATCTGTTCCGGCGTGGACAGCACCGCGCCCATCGCGCCCATGCCACCGGTATTGGCCAGCGCCGCCGACAACGACACCGGGCAGGCGCCTGCCATGGGCGCCAGCAGGACCGGCAAGCCAACGCCAAAGCGCTGGCAGAAACGATCAACGCGCTGCCGGATACCGGGATTCATTACAAAACCCTATACAGGTGTCGGGAAACCACGGGCACGCGTTATCGCAGGCTCCCTGCGCGGCCTGCAGCGCCCCGCCGTCGGCCGGATCAGCGGAACGGCAGGCCGCCACGGCCCCCCATGGCGCCGAGCATGCCCTTCATGTTGCGCATCATGCCCTTCATGCCGCCACCGGCCAGCTTGCCCATCATCTTTTCCATCTGCATGTATTGCTTCATCAGCTTGTTGACGTCGGCCGGCTGGGTGCCGGAGCCGCGCGCGATGCGGGCACGACGCGAACCGTTCAGAAGGCCCGGATTGCGCCGCTCCTTCTTGGTCATCGAGTTGATGATGGCGATCATGCGCGGCACTTCCTTGCTCTGGCTGACCTGCGCCTTGAGGTGCTCGGGGATCTGTCCCAGGCCCGGCAGCTTGTCCATCAGGCCACCGATGCCGCCCATGTTCTGCATCTGCTCCAACTGGTCGCGCATGTCGTTCAGGTCGAACTTCTTGCCCTTGGCGACCTTCTCGGCGAGCTTCTGCGCCTTGTCCTTGTCGACCTGCTGCTCGACCTGCTCCACCAGCGACAGCACGTCGCCCATGTCGAGGATGCGGCTGGCCACACGCTCGGGATGGAACACATCCAGGCCGTCGACCTTTTCACCGGTACCGGTGAACTTGATCGGCTTGCCGGTGATGTAGCGCACGCTCAGCGCGGCACCACCACGGGCGTCACCGTCGGTCTTGGTCAGCACCACGCCGGTCAGCGGCAGCGCCTCGCCGAAGGCCTTGGCGGTGTTGGCCGCGTCCTGGCCGGTCATGGCATCGACCACGAACAGGGTCTCGGCCGGGTTGACCGCGGCATGCAGGGCCTGGATTTCGGCCATCATCGCTTCGTCGATGGCCAGACGGCCGGCGGTATCGACCAGCAGCACATCGGCGAAGGACTTGCGCGCGTCATCGATGGCGGCGCGGACGATGTCCACCGGCTTCTGCTCCGGGCTGGACGGGAAGAACAGTACGCCGACCTGGTCGGCCAGCGTCTTCAACTGCTCGATGGCGGCCGGACGGTAGACGTCGGCCGAGACCACCATCACCTTCTTCTTGCGCTTTTCCTTCAGGTGCTTGGCCAGCTTGCCCACGGTGGTGGTCTTGCCCGCACCCTGCAGGCCCGCCATCAGGATGATGGCCGGCGCCGGCACATTGAGGTTCAGATCGGACGCCTGCGAGCCCATCACCGCGGTCAGCTCGTCGCGCACGACCTTGATCAGCGCCTGGCCCGGGGTCAGCGACTTGAGCACTTCCTGACCGACCGCACGGATCTTGATCTTCTCGACCAGCGCCTGCACCACCGGCAGGGCGACATCGGCCTCCAGCAGGGCGATGCGCACCTCGCGGGTGGCCTCGCGGATGTTTTCCTCGGTCAAACGGCCGCGCCCACGCAGGCGCTCGATGGTGCCGGAAAGGCGCTGGGTCAGTGACTCGAACATGCGGCGGAACCTGCGGAAATCGTGGAAACAGAGTGGGCAAGTATAACGACCCCTCGCCGCGATCGCCGGTTCGCATCGCCAGCGGCAGGCCCGTATGCGAAACTGTTGCGATGACAATCGTTCTCATTGCCGCCCTGCTCTACCTATTGGCTACAGGCCTGCTGATCCGCGGACTGACAGCCGGCGCCAGCGCTCCAGCGCGCGGCTGGCTCGTCCCGGCCGTCACCGCGGAAGTCCTGCACGCCGGTTATCACGTGCTGGTGGCGCTGAACACTGTCGGCGGCCCGGATATGCACTTCTTCGCCGCACTGTCGCTGGTCGGGCTGGGCATGGCGCTGCTGACGACTCTGGTGGGTGCACGCGGCCGCATGGCGGCACTGGGCGTGGTGGCGTTTCCGTTGGCCGCGATCCTGCTGGTCATCTACCACGGCTACGGGCATGCACCGAGCAAGGCGCTGGGCTGGCAGCTGGCCACCCATGCGTGGCTGGCGTTGCTGTCCTATGCCACGCTGAGTATCGCCGCGCTGCTGGCGATGATGCTGTGGCTGCAGGAACGCGCACTGCGGCAGCGCGAGTTCCGCCCCTGGCTGCGCGCGCTGCCACCGATGGCGGACCTGGAAACCCTGCTGTTCCGCACGATCACCGTAGGCTTCAGCCTGCTGACCCTGACCCTGCTCACCGGCGTGCTGTTCGTCGACAACCTGTTGGCGCAGAAGCTGGTGCACAAGACCGTGCTCAGCGTGCTGTCGTGGATCGTGTTCGGCACCTTGCTGATCGGCCGGCGCCGTTATGGCTGGCGTGGCATCAAGGCCGTGCACTGGACACTGAGCGCGATGGTGCTGTTGTTGCTGGCCTTCTTCGGCAGCCAATTCGTCATCGAACTGGTGCTCAAACGCGGCTGATCGACTGCGGCGACGTCATTCCGCCGCCGCTTCCAGTGCCTGCGACAGGCGCTCCACCGCGATCACTTCCATGCCCTTGACCGATCCGGCCTTGGGCGCATTGGCCTTGGGCACGATGGCACGCTTGAAACCATGCGTGGCCGCCTCGCGCAGCCGGTCCTCGCCATTGGGCACAGGCCGGATCTCCCCGGACAAGCCGACCTCGCCGAAGGCGATGGTCTTGTCGGCCAGCGGCCGGTCCTGCAGCGAGGACAGCACCGCCAGCAGCACCGGCAGGTCCACCGCGGTTTCCTGCACGCGGATGCCACCGACCACATTGACGAACACGTCCTGGTCGCCAACCAGCACGCCCCCATGCCGGTGCAATACCGCCAGCAGCATCGCCAGCCGGTTCTGCTCCAGCCCCACTGCTACCCGGCGCGGATTGGACAACGGCGAGGAATCCACCAGCGCCTGCACCTCCACCAGCAAGGGACGGGTGCCCTCGCGCGTGACCATCACACAGCTGCCCGGCTGTCGGGTACTGCCACCGGAGAGAAAGATCGCCGAGGGATTGGGCACTTCCTTCAGGCCCTTTTCCCCCATCGCGAATACACCGAGCTCGTTGACCGCACCAAAGCGGTTCTTGAACGCGCGCAGCACGCGAAAGCGGCTGCCGCTCTCACCTTCGAAATACAGCACTGCATCGACCATGTGCTCCAGCACGCGCGGCCCGGCGATGCCGCCTTCCTTGGTCACATGCCCGACCAGAAACACGGCGGTACCGGTCTCCTTGGCGAAGCGCACCAGACGGGCGGCGCTCTCGCGCACCTGGCTGACCGAACCGGGCGCGGCGGTCACCGTCTCGGTCCACAGGGTCTGCACCGAGTCGGCCACGATCAACTTCGGGCGTGCGCTGGCGGCGTGCTGCAGGATGTGCTCGACGCCGGTTTCAGCCAGTGCATTGACGCCTTCCAGCGGCAGGTCCAGACGTACTGCGCGACCGGCCACCTGCGCCAGCGACTCCTCGCCAGTGACATAGAGCACCGGCAGCGTGCCGGCCATCTTCGCCACCGCCTGCAACAGCAACGTGGATTTGCCGATACCCGGATCTCCCCCCACCAGCACCACTGCGCCTTCGACCAGACCGCCACCCAGCACCCGGTCGAACTCGCCGATACCGGTGGACACACGCAGATGATCGGTCTGCTGGACATCCTTCAGCGCGGTGATCTTCGGCGCCTCGACCTTGCCAGCCCAGCCACTGCGGCGCGAGGCCGGCGATTTCGCCGCCGCCGCGCTTTCCAGCACGATCTCGCTGAGCACGTTCCAGACGCCGCACTCGGTGCACTGGCCCTGCCACTTGCTGTACTCCGCGCCACATTCGCCGCAGACATACGCGGTGCGGGCCTTGCTCTGGGTCTTGGCCATTGCCGGTTCCGTGAAGGGATGGCCGGCTACTTTAGCGCGGGCGATTCGCGCTGGCTGAGACCGAACAGGCAATGCACCATTGCGCCAGGTAGTAAGTGGACAGAACCAGCAACAGGGCCAGCGGCACGCCACCGGTGAAGCGGTCCCAGGCCAGTACCGAATCACTGGCGATGAACAGCACTCCCCCCAGCGCCGCCCGACCGCTCGAGTCGCGCGACGCACCACGCACCGGCTGCTGCAGGCGCCGCCCCAGGGCCGCGATCGCCATCAACGCCAGCACCCCCACGTAAACCAGCACCGGCAGTCGCAACGCAGCGGGCAGATAGGGCCACAGCAGCCACACATACCCCACCGCGTACGCAGCCAGGCACAACGCCGCCGGCAGCGCCGCGCGCCGATGCAACCCCGGCAGGAAGGCGCTGATATAGGCCAGATGCGCCAGCAGGAACGCGATCAGCCCGGCGACGAAATAGTCCCCGGGCAGCATCAGCCATACATCGCCCATCAGCGAGAACACCAGCCCCAGCACAATCCACCGGCGATACCGTCTGTCGGCATCGACCGCGGTGGCCGCCACGCCCAGGATCAGCAGTGTCGCCAGTGGCTTGCCTACGTAGTGCAGCGGCAGCCAGGCACCACCCGCCATACCCCCCAGGATCGCGCCTGCGGCGGCGATCACGATTCCTGCCGTCAGCACCTTGCGTCCGCCCATCGCCCCCCCCTTTTTTCGCACAGCATCGCCCCGCTGCCGGAAAAAACAAAGGCCGCCTTGCGGCGGCCTTTGTCGGCGAGGAGCGTCAGCCCACTCAGTGCATCATGTGGTAGTTCATGTTCCACATCACCCACATCGTGCCGGCGAGAATGATGCCGATCACCACCAGGGTGAACAGACCTGCATTGACGTTCCAGCGTGCGGCCGAGGAGCGGTCCAGGTGCAGGAAGAACACCAGGTGCACCAGCAGCTGCAGCACGCCGGCGACCAGAATCACCATGGCGGTGGCAAAGGTCGAGGACAGGCCGCCACTCATCACCGCCCAGAACGGGATGATGGTCAGCGCTGCCGCCAGCACGAAGCCGGTCAGGTAGGACTTGACGCTGCCGTGGCTGGAGCCACCGGCGGCATGGTCGTGATTGTCATGTGCGGACATCAGAGGGCTCCCGACAGATAGACGACAGAGAACACGCCGATCCAGACCAGATCCAGGAAGTGCCAGAACAGGCTCAGGCACGCCATGCGGGTCTTGTTGGTCTCGGTCAGGCCGTTCTGCTTGAGCTGGACGAACATCACCAGCAGCCACAGCAGGCCGGCGGTCACGTGCAAGCCGTGGGTGCCGACCAGCGCGAAGAACGCCGACAGGAACGCACTGTGGTCCGGGCCATAGCCCTGGTGCACCAGGTGATTGAACTCCCAGATTTCCATGGCCATAAAGCCGGCGCCCAGCAGCCAGGTGAAGCCGAGCCAGCCGAACATCTGGCCCATCTTCTTCTGGTGCATGGCGATCATGCCCAGACCGAAGGTCAGCGAGGACACCAGCAGCAGCGCGGTTTCACCGGCCACGAACTTCAGGTCGAACAGTTCCTTGGCACCCGGGCCACCATTGGTCGCGCCGGCCAGAACCACATAGGTCACGAACAGGGTGGCGAAGATGAGCAGATCGCTCATCAGGTACACCCAGAAGCCGAAAACGGTGCTTTCGCCGGCGTCGTGATGGTGCTCGTGCTCATGGCCGGCCGCGTCTGCGGCCGAACCGTGGGTCATCGTGTGGGCGTTTGTGCTCATGCCTTCACCTCGGTCTTCACCAGCCCCTGAGCGATCAGGTGCTTGCGGTGCTCATTCTCGATACGTTCGACTTCAGCCGCAGGCACCCAGTAATCCACGTCCTTGTCGAAGGTGCGGACGATAAAGCTGGCGATCATGCCGACCAGGCCAACGATGGCCAGCCACCAGATGTGCCAGATCATCGCGAAACCGAACACCAGGCTGAAGGCACCGATCACGACACCGGCGCCGGTGTTGCGCGGCATGTGGATATCGCTGTACTTGGCCGGCTTCGGCCAGGCTTCGCCACGCTGCTTGCGTTCCCAGAAATCATCCAGCTCTTCACCCTTCGGCAATACAGCGAAGTTGTAGAACTGCACCGGAGAAGTGGTCTCCCACTCCAGGGTACGGGCGTCCCACGGATCGCCGGTCAGGTCCACATTCTTCTTGCGATCACGGATCGACACGATGATCTGGATGAACTGGCACAGGATGCCCGCGCCGATGATGAACGCACCGATCATCGCCACGATGAAGAACGGCTGGTGGTCGGTGTTCGGATAGCTCTGCAGACGGCGCGTGACACCCATGAAGCCCAGTGCGTACAGCGGCATGAAGGCGACATAGAAACCGATGAACCAGCACCAGAACGCACGCTTGCCCCAGGTCTCATCCAGCTTGAAGCCGAACATCTTCGGGAACCAGTAGGTGATACCGGCAAACATGCCGAACACCACGCCGCCAATGATGACGTTGTGGAAGTGCGCGATCAGGAACAGCGAGTTGTGCAACACGAAGTCGATCGCCGGAATCGCCAGCATCACGCCGGTCATGCCGCCGATGACGAAGGTGACCATGAAACCGATCGTCCACAGCACCGGCGAGGTGAAGTGCACGCGGCCACGGTACATCGTGAACAACCAGTTGAAGATCTTCACGCCGGTCGGGATCGAGATGATCATCGTCGTGATGCCGAAGAAGGCATTGACGTTGGCACCCGAGCCCATGGTGAAGAAGTGGTGCAGCCACACCAGGAACGACAGCACGCCGATCGCCGCGGTGGCGTAGACCATGCCCTTGTAGCCGAACAGGGTCTTGCGCGAGAAGGTGGCGATCACTTCAGAGAACACACCGAACGCCGGCATCACCAGGATGTAGACCTCCGGGTGACCCCAGATCCAGATCAGGTTGATGTACAGCATGGCGTTGCCGCCAGCATCGTTGGTGAAGAAGTGCATGCCCAGGTAGCGGTCCAGGGTCAGCAGCACCAGGGTGATGGTCAGCACCGGGAACGCGGCGATGATCAGCACGTTGGTGACCAGTGCGGTCCAGGAGAACACCGGCATCTTCATCAGCGGCATGCCCGGGGTACGCATCTTCAGGATGGTCACCAGGAAGTTGATGCCGCTCAGCGTCGTACCCAGACCGGCAACCTGCAGACCCCAGATGTAGTAGTCCACACCCACACCCGGGCTGTACTCCAGCCCCGACAACGGCGGGAACGCCAGCCAGCCGGTCGCGGCAAACTCACCCACGCCCAGCGAGATCATGATCAGGGCGGTGCCTGCCATGAACAGCCAGAAGCTGAGGGAGTTCAGGAACGGGAACGCAACGTCGCGCGCACCGATCTGCAGCGGCACGACCAGGTTCATCAGGCCGGTGATCAGCGGCATCGCCACGAAGAAGATCATGATCACGCCATGGGCGGTGAAGATCTGGTCGTAGTGATGTGGCGGCAGGAAACCTTCATTTCCGCCGGCAGCCATTGCCTGCTGCGTGCGCATCATGATCGCGTCGGCAAAGCCGCGCAGCAACATGACGAAAGCGACGATGAGGTACATCGCGCCGATCTTCTTGTGATCCACCGAAGTGAACCACTCCTTCCACAGATAACCCCACAACTTCGCCTTGGTGATCAGCGCCAGCACCAGCAGACCGACCAGCGTGGCGCCGATCAAGGTGGTGATGATGATCGGGTCGTGTGGAATCGCCTCAAACGAGAGTTTTCCCAACATTGTCATTCTCCCGAGCCGCTGTGACCGGCATGACCGGCTGCAGCGTGCTCGCCTGAGTGGTGTTCAGCCTGCGGTGCGGTATCGCCGGCAGCAGCCGGCGCGGCCGCTTCGTGCTCCGCATGCCCGGCAGCGCCGGCATCGTGACCTTCATGGCTCACGCCATTTGCCGCGGCATCGCTACGGTCATGCTTCATACCGTAGTGATGGTTGTCACCCATGTGCCGGGCGATCATCGCGTCGAACAGGCCCGCCTGTGTGCTGGCGTAGTAGGTCACCGGGAACCAGTCGTGGTTCTTCTGGGCACCCAACTCGGTCAACGAGGCCTGATCCAGCACCGAACCTTCGGCACGGACCTTGGCCAACCATTGCTGGTACTGCTCGTCGGTAACGGCATGGGCCTTGAAATGCATCTTGTTGAAACCCGCACCGCTGTAATGCGATGACATGCCATCGAACGAGCCGGCTTCATCGGCAATCAGATGCAGCTTGGTTTCCATGCCCGCCATCGAGTACACCATGCTGCCGAGGTGCGGAATGAAGAACGCATTCATCACCGTATCGGAGGTCAGCTTGAAGTTCAGCGGCGCACCGACCGGGAAGGTCAGCTCGTTGATCACAGCCACGTTTTCTTCCGGATAGATGAACAGCCACTTCCAGTCGAGCGAAACCGCCTCGATGGTGATGGCCTTCTTGTCCGATTCCAGCGGCTTGTACGGATCCAACGCGTGCGAAGAACGCCACGTCAGCACCGCCAGTACCAGCACGATCATGCACGGGATCGACCACACCACCACTTCGATGGCGGTGGAATGCGACCACTTCGGCTCATAACGGGCACTGGTATTGCTGGCACGGTACTTCCATGCAAACACCAGCGTCATGATGATCACCGGAATCACCACCAGCAGCATCAGCACCGTACAGGTGATCAGCAGCGTGAGTTCTTCACGGGCGATATGACCCTTGGGGTCAAACAAGGACCAGTCGCAGCCCGTCATCAAGACGGTCATCGCGACAATTAAGCCCGGACGCAGCATGCGTCCAAGAGTTTTCAACGGAATCATCGGTCGATCCAATTGCGAGGGAGTGCTC
This sequence comes from Stenotrophomonas sp. STEN014, assembly GCF_056760315.1. Classification (NCBI taxonomy): domain Bacteria; kingdom Pseudomonadati; phylum Pseudomonadota; class Gammaproteobacteria; order Lysobacterales; family Lysobacteraceae; genus Stenotrophomonas; species Stenotrophomonas sp. STEN014. The sequence continues at coordinate 59,656 of NZ_JBRREN010000005.1, forward strand.
AGCCCGACAACCCCTTAGCGCACTTGCGCGGACGACCACCCGGGGATTGCCCGCCGGGGGGAACACGTACACAGGACTGCCAGATTTCAGCCCCGCAATTTTAGGCCTTCACGCACTGCTTAAGAAAGCCGTTGACAATGATTTCGCACAAGAATCGCCATTTCCGGCATGCGACATGTTGTCGCACCAGACGCGCGCGGCGCGTAAAAACAAGAACGCCGACTGCGGACAGTCGGCGTTCTTGTTTACTGGTGCCGGAAATAGGAATCGAACCTACGACCTACGCATTACGAATGCGCCGCTCTACCAACTGAGCTATTCCGGCGAAGGCGCGAATTCTAAGTGAACGTGATGTGCCCGGTCAATCGATCAAACGCAGACGCAGCTCCTTGGGCAACGCGAACACCATCGATTCAGGCTCACCATCGAGCTCGCGGACGCTGGCTGCGCCCAATTCACGCAGACGGGCGATAACCCCATCCACCAGCACCTGCGGCGCCGAGGCGCCCGCGGTCAGGCCGATGCGCTGCTTGCCGGCAACCCACTGCGGGTCGATCTCCTCGGCACCATCGATCAGATACGACTCCACGCCTTCACGACGGGCCAGCTCACTGAGGCGATTGGAATTGGAGCTGTTCACCGAGCCCACCACCAGCACCAGATCACACTGCGAAGCCAGTTCGCGCACCGCATCCTGGCGGTTCTGCGTGGCATAGCAGATGTCGTCGTTTTTCGGCCCCTGGATCGCCGGGAAGTGCTTGCGCAGGGCATCGATCACGGCGCGGGTGTCATCCACCGACAACGTGGTCTGGGTGGTGTAGGCGAAGTTTTCCGGCTGCGAGACCTGCAAGGCCTCCACATCCCCGACACTTTCCACCAGATAGATGTGGCCGACCCCGTTCTCGCGGTTCCACTGGCCCATGGTGCCCTCGACCTCCGGATGGCCCTGGTGGCCGATCAGCACCACATCGCGACCGGCCCGGCAATGGCGTGCGACCTCCAGGTGCACCTTGGTCACGAGCGGACAGGTGGCATCGAACACCTTCAAGCCACGGCGACCGGCTTCCGCGCGCACCGCCTGCGAGACGCCATGCGCGCTGAAGATCACGGTATTGCCGTCCGGCACTTCGTCGAGTTCTTCGACAAAGATGGCACCGCGCGCCTTCAGGTCGTCCACCACAAACCGGTTGTGCACCACCTCATGGCGCACGTAGATCGGCGCACCCAGCGTCTCGATCGCACGCTTGACGATCTCGATGGCGCGATCGACACCGGCACAGAAACCACGGGGATTGGCGAGCAGAACGTCCATCAGTCAAATACTCCGGCCGGCGACGGCCGGTTTCGGTGAAACAGGGAGGAATTATCCGGCTTTTGGGCTGGACTTGCCTTCGAACAGCCCCGACAGGGCGATGCCGATGGCGCCGGCGACGATCGCCGAATCGGCGATATTGAACGACGGCCAATAATGGTTGCCGACGTACCACTGGATGAAGTCGATCACGTGGCCATGGATCTGGCGGTCGATAACGTTGCCCACGGCGCCGCCGATCACCAGCGCGTACGGCAACGCGCTGCGCCAGTTGGCGCGTGACGTGCGCGACAGCCAGAAGGCCATCAGGCCACTGATCGCCACTGCCAGGAAGGTGAAGAACCACAGCTGCCAACCGCCGGCGTCACTGAGAAAGCTGAACGCGGCGCCGGTGTTGTAGGTGCGGTACCAGTTCCAGAAACCCTCGATCACCACCACTGGCTGGTATTCCGGCAGGCTCGCCAGCACCCAGGCCTTGCTCCACTGGTCCAGACCGATCACGGCTGCTGAAACCAGCAGCCAGATCAGCGCATCGGGCTTGGGACGCGCAGCCGACATCAGAACCAGCGCCGGCTTTCACCGGCCCCCTCGATGTTGGTGACGCACCGGCCGCACAGCTCCGGATGCGCCTCGACCGAACCGACATCGGCGCGGTAATGCCAGCAACGCACGCACTTGGACTTGCCAGTCGGTTGCGCGCTGACAAACACCTCGTCGGTGGTCGCCGGACGCACGCTGACATCACCACTGATGAACAGGAAGCGCAGCTCCTCGGCCAGCGGCTGCCAGCGCGCGGCCTGCTCTTCATTGGCGGCGACGGTGATCTCCGCTTCCAGCGCGGCACCGATGGCGCCATTGGCGCGCATCGGCTCCAGCACCTTGGACACCTGCTCGCGCAGCGCCAGCAACTGGTCGAAATCGGCAGCGGTCAGCTGGGCATCGGCCGGCAGCGGCGCCAGGCCGTCGTACCAGGTGGTGAACAGCACGTTGTCGACACGCTTGCCCGGCAGGTAACCCCACAGCTCTTCGGCGGTGAAGGTCAGGATGGGTGCCACCCAGCGCACGAACGCCTCGGCGATATGGAACATCGCCGTCTGCGCCGAACGACGGCCGCGCGAATCTTCCTGCATCGTGTACAGGCGGTCCTTGGTCACGTCCAGGTACAGCGACCCCAGATCCACGCTGCAGAAATTCAGCAGCAGCTGCACGATCTCGGCCATGTTGTAGTTGGCGTAGGCGGCCTTGATCTTCTCCTGCAACTCGAACGCGCGATGCACGATCCAGCGGTCCAGGGCCACCATGTCCTGCAAGGCCACCTGGTGCTGCAGCGGATCGAAACCATCCAGGTTGCCGAGCAGGAAGCGTGCGGTATTGCGCAGGCGCCGGTAGGCGTCGGCGTTGCGCTTGAGGATTTCCTGCGACAGCGACATCTCGTTGCTGTAGTCGGCCGAGGCGATCCACAGGCGCAGGATGTCCGCGCCTAGGGTGCGCATGATTTCCTGCGGCTCGATGCCGTTACCCAGCGACTTGGACATCTTGCGGCCGTGCTCGTCCACGGTGAAACCGTGGGTCAGGCACTGCTTGTACGGAGCGTGCTTGTCGATGGCCACGCCGGTCAGCAGCGAGGACTGGAACCAGCCGCGGTGCTGGTCCGAGCCCTCCAGGTACAGGTCGGCCGGCTTGCCGTAGCCACGTGCCAGCAGCACGCCTTCATGGGTGACGCCGGAGTCGAACCAGACATCGAGGATGTCGGTGACCTTTTCGTACTGCGCCGCTTCATCGCCGAGCAGATCGCTGGCGTCCAGCGAATACCAGACGTCGATGCCGCCCCGCTCCACACGGTCGGCCACCTGCCGCATCAGCTCGACGCTGCGCGGGTGCGGCTCACCGGTTTCGCGGTGGGTGAACAAGGCAATCGGCACGCCCCAGGTGCGCTGGCGGCTGATGCACCAGTCCGGGCGACCGTCGACCATGTTGCTGATACGCGCCTTGCCCCAGCTCGGGAACCAGCCGACGTTGTCGATGGCCGCCATCGCGTCATTGCGCAGGTTGGCCTTGTCCATCGAGATGAACCACTGCGGGGTGGCGCGGAACACCACCGGCGTCTTGTGACGCCAGCAATGCGGATAGCTGTGCTGGATTTCGAAGAAGGCAAGCAATGCGCCGCTCTCACGCAGCACCTCGACGATCAGCGGCTGCGCCTTCCACAGGTGCTGGCCGGCCAGTTCGACCGTACCGGCCGGCGGCGTCGACGGCAGGTAGACGCCGCGGCCATCGACCGGATTGACCTGGCCGGCGTTGTACTTGTCCATCAGCCCGTACTGCTGGCTGACCGCAAAGTCTTCCTGACCATGGCCGGGCGCGGTATGCACCGCACCGGTACCGTCGGCATCGGAGACGTGCTCGCCGTTGAGCAGCGGCAGGTCGCGGCTGGCGTAGAACGGGTGCGCCAGCAGCTGGTTCTCCAGCGCCGAGCCCTTGGCATGGCCATGCACGACCATGTCGGTCACGCCATAGCGCGACAGCGAACGCTCGGCCAGCGCCGAGGCCAGCACCAGCCAGCGCGGCTGGCCGTTGTGGGCCGGGCCTTCGACCAGCACATATTCGATATCCGCACCCAGCGACACCGCCAGCGAAGCCGGCAGCGTCCACGGCGTGGTGGTCCAGATCGGCACGGCCACTTCCACACCGGCCGGCAGCTCGACACCGAAACTGGCCGCCAGCGCCTTGGAATCACGCGCGGCATAGGCCACGTCGATGGCCGGGGAGGTCTTGTCCTGGTATTCGATTTCCGCCTCGGCCAAGGCCGAGCCGCAGTCGAAGCACCAGTGCACCGGCTTGGCGCCGCGCACCAGGTGACCGTTGGCCACGATCTTGGCCAGCGCACGGATTTCATTGGCCTCGAAGTCGAAGCTCAGCGTCTTGTAGGGGTTTTCCCAATCGCCGATCACGCCCAGGCGCTTGAAATCAGCGCGCTGCAGGTTGATCTGCTCTTCGGCGTACTCGCGGCACTTCTGGCGGAACTGCTCGGCATCGAGCTTGACGCCCACCTTGCCCCACTTCTTCTCCACCGCGATCTCGATCGGCAGGCCGTGGCAATCCCAGCCCGGGATGTAGGGCGCATCAAAGCCGTCGAGGTAACGCGACTTGACGATGATGTCCTTGAGGATCTTGTTGACCGCATGGCCCAGGTGGATCTGGCCATTGGCATACGGCGGGCCGTCGTGCAGCACGAACAGCGGACGGCCCTTCGCGTTCTCGCGAAGCTGCGCGTAAATGCCCTGCTCTTCCCAACGCGCCAGGATGCCCGGCTCACGCTTGGGCAGGTCGCCACGCATCGGAAATTCCGTTGCCGGCAGATGGAGGGTGGCTTTGTAATCCTGGCTCACGCGGTGGCTCGCAATCTGTGTTCGGAAAGGATGCGACGCGCCTGTTCGGCGTCGCGGTGCATCTGCGCGGTCAACGCCGGCAGATCATTGAATTTCTCTTCATCGCGCAGCTTGGCGACAAATTCCACTTCGATATGGCGGCCGTACAGGTCGCCCTGGAAATCGAACAGATGGGCTTCCAGCAGCGGCTCCACTCCCTGCACGGTCGGGCGCGTGCCGAAGCTCGACACCGACGGCCAGGGCTGCTCGAACACGCCGTGCACCCAGGTGGCGTAGATACCAGAAAGTGCGGGCGTTTTCGGAAAACGCAAATTGGCCGTGGGAAAGCCCAGGGTGCGTCCGAGCTGCTTCCCGCGCACGACCCGGCCGCCGATGGCGTATGGATGCCCCAGCAGGTCGCCGGCATGGGCAAACTCGCCAGCCACGATCAGCTCACGGATACGGGTGCTGGAAATGCGCTCGCCGTTCAGGTGAACCGGCTCGATCTCACCGGCGACAAAGCCCAGCTCGGCGCCCATCGCCTGCAACAGCGCGATATCGCCGCCACGACGGTTGCCGAAGTGGAATTTGGGGCCGATCCAGACCTCGCGTGCGCACAACCGCCGCACCAGTACTTGGCGGACGAAATCCTCGGCCGAGGTCGCAGCCATCTTCGCGTCGAACCGCAGCAGGCCGATGCTGTCCACACCCAGCCCGCGCAACGCGCCGACCTTGTCCCGGGCCAGCATCAGCCGCGGCGGCGGGTTGCCTTTGGCGAAGAACTCGCGCGGCAGCGGCTCGAAGGCCAGTGCCACAACCGGGACTCCCAGCGCACGGGCACGGGCGACTGCGTGGCGCACCAGCGCCCGGTGGCCCAGGTGCAGGCCGTCGAAAGCACCGATGCAGACCACGCTTCCCTGCGGGAACAACACCCCGCCGTCGACGTCTCTAAAAAGCCTGCTCATTCCATCCGGATCCGACCCACACGGGCCGGCTCTGTCGTGTGTAGCCCGGAAGTATAACGGTGCGGGCCGCGCTGTCGGCTTACTGGCCACGCAGCTCGCGGGGCCGGTAGCCCATCAGCAGCAAGCCGGCGGCGTACACCGCGCCACCACTGCCCACCAGCACCGCCAGGCGCCAGCCGCGCTCCCACCATGCCCACGGCGTCCAGTCGACCCAAAGCAGCCGTAGCGCAAGCACCGCCACCAGCATCAGCACACTGGCGACCAGCAGCTGCAGTAGAAAGCGCCCCCAGCCCGGCTGCAGCTGGTACACCCGCGCCCTGCGCAGATACCACCACAGCTGCAACGCATTGGCCCAGCCAGCCACGGCAATGGCCAGTGCCAGCAGGGCATGCGCGCCCTCCACGCGCTTGAGCGCCTCCAGCCAGTCACCCCCGGCCGCCGCCAACGCCGCCTGCCCCATCGGACTGAACCGGAGCAACATCGCGAACAGCAAGACGGTGCTGAGGACATTGATCGCGATCGAGGCGAGCGCCGCCTTGACCGGGGTGCGGGTGTCCTGCCGCGAATAGAACGCCGGCGCCAGCACCTTTACCAGCAGGAAGGCCGGCACCGCCAGCGATTGCGCCATCAGGCTCAGACTGCTCATGCGCATGTCCTGCTCGGAAAACTCTCCGTACTGGAACAGCGTGGCCAGCAATGGCTGAGCGCACAGCACCAACCCCAGACAGGCCGGTATGCCGATCAGCAGGCACAGCCGGAAGCCCCAATCCAGCCCCTTGGAATACCCCGCCGGATCAGCATCCACATGGCGATTGGACAGATGCGGCAGGATCACCGTGCCAATGGCCACGCCAAACATGCCCAACGGGAACTCCAGCAACCGGTCGCTGTAATACAGCCAGGTCACACTGCCGCCCATCAACAGCGATGCCGCCAGCGTGTTGAACAGCAGGTTCACCTGCGCCACCGACGAGCCGAACAGTGTCGGCACCATCAGCCTCATGATCTTGCGCACGCCCGCATGGGCCAGATCGAACCTGGGCCGCGGCAGCAGCCCCAGTTTCGCCAACGACGGCAGCTGGAACGCCAACTGCAGAATGCCCGCCACGAATACCCCCCAAGCCAAAGCCAGCACCGGCTCATAGCCCCAGGCCTTCATATACGGCACCAGGCACAGCGCCGCAGCGATCATCGAGATGTTCAGCAGAATCGGGGACAGCGCAGGTATGGCAAACCTTTGATAGCTGTTCAGCACCCCGCCCACCAGCGATGCCAGTGAAATGAACAGGGCATAGGGAAAGGTGATCTGCAGCATCAGCGTGGCCAACCGGAATTGGTCGCTGTCGGGCTCGAACCCGGGCGCGAAAACCCTCATCACCCAAGGCGCCAGCAGCACGGCCAGCGCCGTCGCAACCAGCAGAACCGCAGCCAGCACACCCGCCACCCGGTCCACCAGCGCTTTGACGGCGGCGTGATCGCCCTTGGCCTTGTACTCGGCCAGCACCGGCACAAACGCCATCGAGAAGGAGCCCTCGGCGGAGAGCCGGCGCATGAAGTTTGGAATCCTGAATGCGACGACGAACGCATCCATCGCCGTGCCGGCCCCGAAAACCTGCGCATAGATCTGATCACGGACCAGCCCACTGATACGCGAAAGAAACGTCATTGCACTGAAAACTGCAGTGGATCTGAGCAACCGGCCGCTCACTAAACTTCCCCTTGACAACCTGACTTGACGTTCGCCCTGACCATCATCATACTTGCGTGCTTGCTGTTCCCACCACACCGATTTTCAGGAAACCACCACCGTGGCCAATATCAAGTCCGCCAAGAAGCGCGCCAAGCAGACCGTCGTGCGCAACGCGCGCAACGTGGCTCAGCGCTCGATGCTGCGCACCGCTGTCAAGAAAGTGATCAAGGCGCTGGACGCCAACGATGCCGCCGGCGCCGAAGCCGCCTTCGCTGTCGCCCAGCCGATTCTGGATCGCTTCAGCGCGCGTGGCCTGATCCACAAGAACAAGGCTGCCCGCCATAAGAGCCGCCTGAATGACCGCATCAAGGCCCTCAAGGCTGCCTGAATAGCGAGTCCACCAGAAGCCGCAAGGCTTCCGGCTTGAAAAACCCGGCCCAAGCCGGGTTTTTTATTGCCTGAAATCCGCCACCACAACGCCAAAAGCCAAGCAGGGCCCGCCGTGGCGCGTGCCAAGCAGATCAGGACACGCCACCCAAACGTTGCAAGCACCTGCGCACGCACGGGCGGGCAACCCCAGGATTGCCAAATGAAAAACCCGGCCAGCAGCCGGGTTTTTCACAGGTGATGACAGCGGGGAAACCGGATCCAGCCGCCCGTGCAATTTACAGTGCCGCGTCGCGCGCCTCGGCCTCCAGCAGTTTCTGCTGGTCGAAGAACGCCATGATGTCCTTCATGATCGGCCAGGTGCCCTCACGCCCCAGCGCCGACACCAGATACCACGGCCCGGTCCAGCCCAGATCTTTGACAATCTGCTCGGCCGCGACCTGCGCCTCATCTTCGAACATCAGGTCGGCCTTGTTCAGCACCAGCCAGCGCGGCTTCTGCAGCAACTCCGGATCATGCTTGCCGAGCTCGCGCTCGATGGCACGCACCTGCTCGACCGGCGAAACCCCGTCGACACCACCCTCCATCGGCGAGATATCCACAAGATGCAGCAACAGGCGGGTGCGCTGCAGGTGACGCAGGAACTGCGCCCCCAAGCCCGCACCATCGGCCGCACCCTCGATCAGGCCCGGAATGTCGGCGATCACGAAACTGCGGTAATTTTCGACCTTCACCACACCCAGGTTCGGGTACAGCGTTGTGAAAGGATAGTCCGCCACCTTCGGTGTCGCCGCTGAAACCGCACGGATCAACGTGCTCTTGCCGGCATTCGGGAACCCGAGCAGACCAACGTCGGCCAGCAGCTTCAGCTCGAGCTTGAGCAGGCGCTCCTCGCCCTCCTCGCCCGGCAGCGACTGCCGCGGCGAGCGGTTGGTCGAACTTTTGAAATGCATGTTGCCCAGGCCACCCTTGCCGCCCTTGGCCACCAGCAGACGATCACCATGCCGGGTCAGATCGCCGATCACCTCATCGGTATCGACGTTTATCACCACCGTCCCCACCGGCACGGTAATGGTCAGATCCTCGCCACCCTTGCCATACATCTGGCGCCCCATGCCGTTTTCGCCACGCTGCGCTCTGAAGATGCGGTCATGGCGGAAATCGACCAGAGTGTTCAGGTTCTCGTCGGCGCGGACCCACACGCTGCCGCCGTCACCGCCGTCACCGCCATCCGGGCCGCCCAGCGGAATGAACTTCTCGCGGCGAAAGCCGACGCAGCCGTTACCGCCGTTGCCAGCGATGACCTGGATCTCCGCTTCGTCTACAAGTTTCATGATTCTGGTTGCCTACTGATGGCGGCAGGCACATTGCCCGACCGCAAATTCTAACGATCCCGGCTACCCCGGGGAAAACAGGGCTGCAAGCCCTCACAACAGATTTCCGCCAACGAAAAACCCCGCCTAAGCGGGGCTTTCGTCAGCTGCCCACACCGGAGTATGGGCGCTTGCACCTGCGAAATTAAGCTTCCGCGACGATGCTGACGGTACGGCGCTTGTTGGCACCCTTCACCGAGAACTCAACCTTGCCATCGACCAGCGCAAACAGCGTGTGATCGCGACCCAGGCCGACGCCGGTACCCGGATGGAACTGGGTGCCGCGCTGACGCACGATGATGTTGCCGGCCTCGATGGCCTGGCCACCGAAGATCTTGACGCCGAGGTATTTCGGGTTGGAATCGCGACCGTTGCGCGAGGAACCTACGCCTTTTTTATGTGCCATGACGAATTCTCCTTAGCAATTAGCCGGCGATGCCGGTGATTTCGATTTCGGTGTAGTACTGACGGTGACCCTGACGCTTCATGTGGTGCTTGCGGCGACGGAACTTGATGATCCGGACCTTGTCGGCGCGGCCGTGGGACACGACCTTGGCGGTTACCGAAGCACCCTTCAGCGCATCACCCAGCTTGATGCCATCGGCATCGCCGAGCATCAGGATGTTGTCAAACTTGATCTCGCTGCCGGCTTCGACTTCGAGCTTTTCGACGCGGAGGGTTTCACCCTGCGCGACGCGGTACTGCTTACCGCCAGTTACCAGAACTGCGTACATGACCAGACTTCCTCTGTAGTTATTGTGGTCGCCGTGCCCGCCATCGAAGGCGGACAGGAGCGGGATTTTACTGGCCGCAACAGGTTCGGGTCAAGTCGCCGCCCGCTCTGACTGTCCATCGCCTGAACAGCGCCGGATGCCGGCCTCCCCGCTCTGGGGAATCCGGCAATTGCCCCCAAATCACAAGCTCGCTAGGCTGACTGGCTGCCGTCAGCGACGCCCCCACACCTCCTGTTACCGGCCCCGCCGGCAGCAGTCCAAATCGGATTTCCCATGGCGATGGATTTCATCCGCATCCGCGGTGCGCGGACGCACAATCTCAAGAACATCGACCTCGACCTGCCCCGCGACAAGCTGATCGTGATCACCGGCCTATCCGGCTCGGGCAAGTCCTCGCTGGCGTTCGACACGATCTATGCAGAAGGCCAGCGCCGCTATGTCGAGTCGCTGTCGGCCTATGCGCGGCAGTTCCTGAGCGTGATGGAAAAGCCCGACCTGGATCATATCGAGGGCCTGTCGCCAGCGATCTCGATCGAGCAGAAGTCCACCTCGCACAACCCGCGCTCGACCGTGGGCACCATCACCGAGATCTACGACTACCTGCGCCTGCTGTACGCCCGCGTCGGCAGCCCGCGCTGCCCGGACCACGGCTATCCGCTGGAGGCGCAGACGGTGAGCCAGATGGTGGACCAGGTGCTGACACTGGATCCGGAACAGCGCTACATGCTGCTGGCACCGGTGATCCGCGAGCGCAAGGGCGAGCATGTGCAGGTGTTCGACCAGCTGCGCGCACAGGGCTTTGTGCGTGTCCGGGTCGACGGCGAGCTGTATGAAATCGACGAAGTTCCGCCACTGGGTCTGCGCCAGAAGCACACCATCGAGGCGGTGATCGACCGCTTCCGCCCGCGCGAGGACATCAAGCAACGGCTGGCCGAAAGTTTCGAGACCGCGCTCAAACTGGGCGATGGCATGGCTTCGGTGCAAAGCCTGGAGGCGGCCGATGCCGAACCGCAGCTGTTCTCCTCCAAGTACAGCTGCCCGGTCTGCGACTACGCGTTGCCGGAACTGGAACCGCGCCTGTTCTCGTTCAACTCGCCGGTTGGCGCCTGCCCGGGCTGCGACGGTCTGGGTATGGCCGAGTTCTTCGATCCGGCGCGCGTGGTCGTACATCCGGAACTGTCACTGTCAGCCGGCGCGGTGCGCGGCTGGGACCGGCGCAACGCCTACTACTTCCAGCTGATCGCCTCGCTGGCCAAGCACTACGATTTCGACGTGGACGCCCCGTGGCAGTCCCTGCCCGAGCATGTGCGCAAGGCGGTGCTGTACGGCAGTGGCGAGGACAGCATCACGTTCACCTACTTCACCGAGGCCGGCGGCCGCAGCCAGCGCAAGCACCGCTTCGAGGGCATCATCCCCAACCTCGAACGCCGCTACAAGGAAACCGAATCGCCGGCGGTGCGCGAGGAACTGGCCAAGTACATCAGCGAACGGGCCTGCCCCGAGTGCCAGGGCGCGCGCCTGAACAAGGCCGCGCGCAACGTGTTCGTCGCCGACCGGCCACTGCCGGAAATCGCGGTGCTGCCGATCGACGAGGCCAAGCGCTTCTTCAGCGAGCTGAGCCTGCCCGGCTGGCGCGGCGAGATCGCCACCAAGATCGTCAAGGAGATCGGCGAGCGACTCGGCTTCCTGGTCGATGTCGGGCTGGATTACCTGACCCTGGAGCGCAAGGCCGACACCCTGTCCGGCGGCGAAGCCCAGCGCATCCGGCTGGCCTCGCAGATCGGCGCCGGCCTGGTGGGCGTGATGTACGTGCTCGATGAGCCGTCCATCGGCCTGCACCAGCGCGACAACGAGCGTCTGCTGGGTACCCTTACCCGCCTGCGCGATCTGGGCAACACGGTGATCGTGGTCGAACACGACGAGGATGCGATCCGCCTGGCCGACTACGTGCTGGACATTGGCCCGGGCGCGGGCGTGCATGGCGGCGAGATCGTCGGCCAGGGCACGCTGCAGGACATCCTCGATGCGCCGCGCTCGTTGACCGGCCAGTACCTGTCGGGCAAGCGCGCCATCGAGATTCCCGCGCGCCGGCACACGCCCAATCCGAAGATGACGCTGCACCTGCGCGGCGCCACCGGCAACAACCTCAAAGATGTCGACCTGGATATTCCCTCCGGCCTGCTGACCTGCGTCACCGGCGTGTCCGGCTCGGGCAAATCGACCCTGATCAACGACACCCTGTTCTCGCTGGCCGCCAACGAGATCAATGGCGCCTCGCATCCGGTCGCCCCGTTCCGGGAGGTCGAGGGCCTGGACCTGTTCGACAAGGTGGTGGACATCAACCAGTCGCCGATCGGCCGTACCCCGCGCTCGAACCCGGCCACCTACACCGGCCTGTTCACGCCGCTGCGCGAGCTCTACGCGCAGGTGCCCGAAGCGCGTGCGCGCGGCTATTCGCCGGGCCGCTTCAGCTTCAACGTGCGCGGTGGCCGCTGCGAGGCCTGCCAGGGGGATGGCCTGATCAAGGTCGAGATGCATTTCCTGCCGGATGTTTACGTGCCGTGCGATGTCTGCCATGGCAAGCGCTACAACCGCGAGACGCTGGAGATCCTCTACAAGGGCTACAACATCAACGACGTGCTGGAAATGACCGTCGAGGATGCGCTGAAGCTGTTCGAGCCGGTGCCGTCGATCGCCCGCAAGCTGGAAACGCTGGTGGACGTGGGCCTGAGCTATATCAAGCTGGGCCAGAGCGCGACCACGCTGTCCGGCGGTGAGGCGCAGCGCGTGAAGCTGTCCAAGGAGCTGTCGCGCCGCGATACCGGCCGCACCCTGTACATCCTCGATGAGCCGACCACCGGCCTGCACTTCCACGACATCGAAGCGCTGCTGGGCGTGCTGCACAAGCTGCGCGACGAGGGCAACACGGTGGTGGTGATCGAGCACAACCTGGACGTGATCAAGACCGCCGACTGGATCGTCGATCTGGGCCCGGAAGGCGGCCACCGCGGCGGCACCATCCTGGTCACCGGTACGCCGGAAGACGTGGCCGCGTACCCGGATTCCTACACCGGCCAGTTCCTGGCGCGGATGCTGCCCTCCACCTGTGCGCGTCCCGAACAACCGGCCGCCGTGGCCAACAAGCCCGATGCGCGCCCACCGCGCAAGGAAAAGCCGGTCAAGAAGACCGCAACCAGGAAAGCAGCAACCCCCAGCAAGAAGAAGACGGACTGATGAGCACTGAACCCAAACAGCTGGCCCGCGTGCCGATCAGCGTGCGCTGGCGCGACATGGACGCGATGGGCCACGTCAACAACGCCAAATATGTGTCTTATCTGGAAGAAGCGCGTGTGCGCTGGATGCAGGGCGTGGAAGGCGTCTCGATGACCGACCGCATCGCCCCGGTGGTGGCCAACACCAATATCAACTACCGCCTGCCCATCGTCTGGCCCAACGACATCGTCGTGGAGCTGTTCGTCGAGCGGCTGGGCACCAGCAGCGTGACCATCGGCCACCGCATCATCGATCAGCAGGACAGCAGCAAGCTGTACTCTGACGGCAACGTGGTGGTGGTGTGGATGGACACGCAGACCGGCAGGAGCGCGCCACTGCCCGAGGCCATCCGCAACGCCTCGAGCTGACGCCCTCCCCGCACACCGCAAAAGCCGCCCGCCGGGCGGCTTTTTCATGCAGCTCGGATACCCGATAAGCGCTCCTGCGGAGCACCGCATCATGAGCCCCTTCCACGCCGACTCCCACGACTGGCACCGCCCGGTCGTTACGGCCGCGGCGGCGACTGCCGCCTGACCTGCAAACGGCCCTCCACCGTGCTGCCATCGGCCAGACGCAACCGCAGCGGCAGTTGCCCCCCTTCGGTCAGCGCCAACTCCGGTCGCATCAGCATCAGGTGCAGACCGCCGGGCTCCAGTTCGACCCCCTTGCCGGCCGGCACCGGCAGGCGCGTGATCTCGCGCATCCGGCTGACCCCGTCCACCCGCGTGGTTTCGTGCAATGACACTTCGGCAAACGCGCGACTGTCTGCGCCCACCACCACCACCTCCGCGCGGCAGTCGTTGCGGATGCGCGCGTAACCGGCGGTCATCGGCATCGGGCCCGGCGGCAGCCGCACCCAGCCGTTGTCGATCGTCACGCAGGCCGGCGCCGTGGTTTGTGCGGCGGCAGTGGACGCACACACGGCCAACAGTACGCACGCGAATGGTTTGGTTATCATCGAAACCACAACTCCCTGCCGTACGAGAAGCCGCAGCATGACCACGCTCATCGAAGTGATCAACCATGGCCCGATCCGCGAACTGCGCCTGGCGCGACCGCCGGTCAACGCGCTGGATACCGAGCTGTGCCGCGCCCTGATCGCCGCACTGAACCAGGCGATGGCCGACGATGTGCAGGGCATCGTGCTGTCCGGTAGCGAGCGCATCTTCACCGGCGGCATGGATGTGCCCCACCTGCTCGGCCACGGCAATGACCGGCACAAGCTGCTGGACAGCTGGCAGGCCTTCTTCGGCGCCGCCCGGGTGATCGCCGAAAGCCGCATCCCGGTGGTGGCCGCATTGACCGGCCACTCCCCGGCCGGCGGCTGCGTGCTGGCGCTGTGCTGCGACTACCGGGTGATGGCGCGCAGCGTGGATCCGGCCAAGCCCTATGTGATCGGCCTGAACGAGGTACAGGTGGGACTGGTCGCGCCGGAGGGCATCCAGCGCCTGCTGCGGCGCGTGGTCGGCGCCCACCGCGCCGGCGTGCTGCTGGCCGGCGGTGAGCTGGTCAGCGCCGAGCGGGCACTGGAGATCGGTCTGGTCGATGAACTGGCCGATGACGCCACACAGGTCGTGGCCGGCGCCATCGCTTGGCTGCAGACCCAGCTGGCGCTGCCGCACCAGCCGATGCTGCAGACCCGCGCCATCGCCCGCGCCGACCTGCACGAGGCGATGCAGGCCGAACACATCCAGCTCGAGCGCTTCGTCGAGGCCTGGTATTCGGCCGATGCGCAGGCCGCGCTGCAGGCGCTGGTGGCGCGGCTGGGCAAGCGCTGACCGCGGACCGGCGGGCAGCCGGCGACCGCTATAATCGCGGCCTGTCGAATTGAAGGTCGCCGTCTTGTCCGCCAACGCCGAACCCGTGGTATCCGAACTGATTGACCTGCTGTCGCTGGAGCGGCTGGAGGACAACCTGTTCCGCGGCCAGAGCCGCGATATCGGCACCAAGTACGTGTTCGGTGGGCAGGTGCTGGGGCAGGCGCTGGCCGCCGCCCAGGCCACGGTCGACAACGGCCGTCATGTGCATTCGCTGCACGCCTACTTCCTGCGTGCCGGCAACATCGACCACCCCATCGTCTATGACGTGGACCGCACCCGCGACGGCGGCAGCTTCTCGGTGCGCCGGGTCACCGCGATCCAGCACGGCAAGGTGATCTTCTTCTGCGCGGCCTCGTTCCAGCAGGCCGAAACCGGCGCCGAGCACCAGCACAAGATGCCCGAAGTGCCGCAGCCCGAAGACATCGAGCCCAACCGCCCGTTGCCGGCCGAGGTGCTGGAGCGGCTGCCGGTGAAAGTACAGCGCTGGCTCTCGCGCGGCGGCCCGTTCGAGTTCCGCCATGTGTACCCGCGCGACGAGCTGAACCCGCCCAAGCGCCCGCCCTATCACCAGGTATGGCTGCGCCTGACCGAACCGGTCGGCGATGCACCGGAACTGCACCAGGCGCTTCTGGCCTATGCCTCGGACTTCCACCTGCTGGGCACGGCCACCTTCCCGCACGGCATCAGCTACTACCAGCCGCATGTGCAGATGGCCTCACTGGACCACGCCATCTGGTTCCACCGTCCATTCCGCGTGGACCAGTGGCTGCTGTATTCGCTGGACAGCCCCAACGCGCAGGATTCGCGCGGCCTGGCGCGCGGCCAGTTCTTCACCCGCGACGGGGTGCTGGTGGCCAGCACCGCGCAGGAAGGCCTGATCCGGGTCACGCCGGACGCCAACGAAACGAGCAAGGGCTGAACCATGCGCAAGATTTTCAGCAGTCAGCGGGTCGAGAACGCCGAGGGCGTGGCGCAGATGCTGCGCGATGCCGGTATCGAAGTGCGCGTCACCAACGGCCGCTCGTACCAGAGCAAGCGTCGGGGCCAGTTCAGCTATCTGGACAGGACCAGCGCCGGCAATCTGCCGTCGGTGTGGGTGGTGCATGCCAATGACCAGCCGCGGGCGCGCGAGATACTGCGCGAGGCACGCCTGCTGGACACCACCCGCCGCGACCATCCCACCGCCGAGTACGCCTTCAGCGCCCCCCCGGCGGCCACCGGCAACGGTCGCAGCTGGGCCTGGCGCATCCGCTTCATCCTGATGGCGGTCATTGCCGCAGTGATCCTGATGATGGTGCTGCGCCACCGCAGCGCCCCGGAACCGGTGGTCGCCGCGCCCGCGCCACAGGCACAGCCGGCCGCACCGGCGCAGGACCGGACCGACGAGGTCCGTGTGCGCATCCAGCCCAGCGCGCAGCCCCCGCGCAACTGAGCAGCGGTCACATCCGGCGCCGGCGTCCGTCATGCCTTGCATCGTCCACCGGAGCCGCCGATGACCACCGCCCAGCTGGAAGCCACCCTGCAACGCGACCTGCCTGCCGCCCGCAATGGCTGCATGCAGTCCTATGGGCGCATCGTGGCGGTCTGCCAGAACACGGTGACGGCGATCGCACTGGCGATCACCCGTGACGTGCACGCCAGCGAGGACATCGCCCAGGAAGCTTTCATCAAGGCCTGGCAGCAGCTCAACCAGCTCAGCAACACCTCCAGCTTCCTGCCATGGCTGCGGCAGATCACCCGCAATCTGGCCCGCGACTGGCTGCGCGCCAACCGCAACCGCCCGCTCAGCGGTGAGGCGGCCGAGATCGCCATCGGCATGGCGGCCGACCCCTCGCCCAATGGCGCCGACGTGCTGATGCGGGTGGAAGAAGAGCTGGCGGCGGCGGAGATCATCTCCGCGCTGCCCGAGGACAGCCGCGAAACCCTGCTGCTGTTCTACCGCGAAGGCCAGAGCTCGCAGCAGGTCGCGCTGCTGCTGGGCCTGAGCGATGCGGCCGTGCGCAAACGCCTGTCGCGCGCCCGCGCCAGCGTGCGCGGGGAGATGCTCAAGCGCTTCGGCGAGTTCGCCCGCGCCAGTGCGCCGGGTACGGCGTTCGCGGCAGTCGTCAGTTCGGCGGTGATGTTGGCGGCGCCCGGCACCGCCAGCGCCATTGCCATCGGCAGCATGGCGGGCGCCGGCAAGCTCGGGGCCGGCGGACTGGGCGCCAACACCGTCAGCGGCGGCGCCGCCGGAGGCTCGATCGGTGCCGTCGCCAACAGCTTGATGCACAACCCCCACGACCTCTGGCTGATCGCCGTCGGCATCGGCATCGGCATGCTCACGGCGTGTATTGCCAGCCTGTACCTGCTTCGTTATGCGGAGACCGCCGACGAGCGCGAACGGGTCCGTCGCTTCCTGCGCCTGCACAACGTGACCACCGTGCTGTTCTGCGGCAGCATTCTGGCCGTGGTGGTGCTGAACCTGGGGCTGGCGACAGGCCTGGGCATCATGGCAGCCGGCATGATCGCGTTGAACTACCAGTACCTGGTCACCCTGCCGCGGGTGATGGCACCCATGCTGGCACGCGATGCGGCCCGTCATGGCCGCACTGGACCCAGCTGGGTCTATCGCAGCATGTTCGGCCGCACCGCAATGGTCAGCGCCACCGTGTTCACGGTGGGGGCGGTGTTGTTCTCACTGCTGACCAAGTAAGCCAGCGCACGCAGCTGCTGCATTTCCGGCAAGGTTGAACGCCACACACGCAACACCCCCGCTGAGTCCAGCGGGGGTGTTGTCGTTGGTTGCTTGGCCAGTACCTACTTCGCCGCCGGCGTATGCGAAGGCATTGCGCGATGCGCGCCATGCCCGCCACGCGGGCCATCCTTGCGCGCCGCCTCCAGCTCGGCCGGGCTCAGCTTGCCGTCCTTGTCGGTATCGGCCTTGGCAAACCATTCGGCGCGACGCTGCTCGGCCCGGGCCACGCGATCGGCCTGGTCGATGTAACCGTCCTTGTTGACATCCAGCTTGTCGAAGTGGGCGCGGTACTCGGCGGCGCTGATACGCCCGTCATTGTCCGCATCCATGCCGCGCATCATGAAGCCGCCATCGCGACCGCCATGATGACGGCCGTGGCGCATGCCATGGCGGGGTGCCGGCATCTCGTCGCGGGCCAGTTTGCCGTCCTTGTTCTTGTCCAATTCGTCGAAACGCTGGGCCAGACGCGGATGCGCGGCGGCCTCCTGCCGATCAATCACGCCGTCGCCGTTGGCATCCATCCGCGGCGCCATCGGCTTGGCCGGGGTCGGACTGGCGGCCACGGCCAGGCCGGTTACGGAGGTCGCCAGCAGCATGGCCAGCAGGAGAAGGGGCTTGCGTCGGGTCATGGTATGACTCCCTGGGGTGGTGGAACGGACGCGACAGTGCGTCCTCGTTACCGTCAACGCGCGGTGGCCTGCGCCGTTGACCGCGAACCGGGCCGTATTCATCACTCAGACAGGCGCAGGATTTGCGACCGCTGGCGGCTATGCTGTGGACATGGCACTGCAAGGCAACCCGAACGAAGAGCTGCGCCTGTTCCAGACAGGAGAGCACCCCTGCGGCTACTGGCCGGACCGGCAGGCCCGCGACCTGGTGCTGGATCCGCAGGACGCCCGGCTCGGAGCGCTGTATCCGACGGCGCTGGGCTGGGGCTTTCGCCGTTCCGGGGATCTGGTCTACCGCCCGCACTGCGCCCACTGTCACGCCTGTGTGCCGGTACGAATTCCGGCAGAACGTTTCCTGGCCGACCGCAGCCAGCGCCGCTGTCTGGCACGCAATGCGGATCTGGAATGCCGGGTGGTGCCGGCCGAACGTACCGAGGAACAGTTCGCGCTGTACCAGCGCTATCTGGGCCAGCGGCATGCCAACGGTGGCATGGACAACCACGGTCCGCACGAGTTCGACCAGTTCCTGATCGGCAGCTGGCCGCACAGCCGGTTCCTGGAAATCCGCGCCGCCCGGATCGACGATCAGCGCGGACGCCTGCTGGCGGTGGCGGTCACCGATGTCACCGAGCAGGGGCTGTCGGCGGTCTATACCTTCTTCGACCCGGGCGAGCAGGCGCGCAGCCTGGGCACCTACGCGATCCTCCAGCAGATCGCCTGGGCACAGCGCGAATCGCTGCCGCACCTGTACCTGGGCTACTGGATCCGCGGCCACCGCAAGATGGACTACAAGCGTCGCTACCAGCCGCTGGAAGCCTATGACGGCCGACGCTGGGTCGATTTCGGCGCATTGCCGGACAGCCCCTGACAAACGCCTGACACCTCAACCGGTACACAATAGCGGCATGAAAGCCCATGCCCTGATCGCCGCCGCTGCCCTGCTGTGCAGCGCCTGCGCACAAACCGACGAGCGGACATCCGCGATGCCCGACACCTCCGCCAGCCAGTTGCGTCTGGCCACCTACAACACCTCGCTGTATTCGGATGAGACCGGCGGACTGATCCGCCAGTTGCAGGGCGACAGCGCGCATGCGCGCAAGATCGCCGCGGTGCTGCAGCAGACCCGCCCGGATCTGGTGCTGCTCAACGAGTTCGATTTCGACGAGGCCCACCGTGCGGCCGACCTGTTCCAGCAGCGCTATCTGGAAGTCGCCCAGCCTGGCGGCGGCCAGCCACTGCACTACGCCTACCGCTACCTGGCCCCGGTCAACACCGGCGTGCCCAGCGGGCTGGATCTGGACAACAACGGCGAGATCGGCGGCACCGGCCGCGACCGCGGCAACGATGCCTGGGGCTACGGTCTGCATCCGGGCCAGTACGGCATGCTGGTGCTGTCCCGGTACCCGATCGACGCGGCGGCGGTACGCACTTTCCAGCTGTTGAAGTGGAGCACGATGCCCGGCGCACTGCGCCCGGTCGATCCGGAAAGCGGCGCCCCGTTCTGGAACGATACGGTCTGGTCACAGCTGCGGCTGTCGTCCAAGTCCCACTGGGATGTGCCGGTGAAGACCCCGCTGGGCACCGTGCACGTGCTGGCCTCGCACCCGACTCCGCCGGTGTTCGATGGCAAGGAGAAGCGCAACGCCGCCCGCAACCACGACGAACTGCGGCTGTGGAAGGAATATCTGGATGGCGGCGACAAGCCGTGGCTGTGCGATGACCAGCACCGCTGCGGCGGTCTGGCCGGCGACGCGCGCTTTGTGATCGTCGGTGACCTCAACAATGACCCGGTCGATGGCGATGGCCGCCACGAGGGCATCCTCGAACTGCTCGAACATCCGCGCGTGCTGCGCTACCCCACGCCCAGCAGCAAGGGCGCCGAGGAGACCGGACTGAGGTATGCCGGCAAGGGCCTGCTCCGCCACGGCGCGCCACAGCATGCCACCGGCGATTTCGGCCCGCGCTCGGGCACGATGCGGCTGGACTACGTGCTGCCCTCGACCGGATTCCAGCACGTGGGCAGCGGCGTGTTCTGGCCGGCCAGCGACCGTCCCGAGGCGAAGATCGCCGATGGCAGCGACCATCACCTGGTCTGGGTCGACGTGCGCTGACCCGCCTCCACCCTGAACAAAAAACGCCGGCAATCGCCGGCGTTTTTCATTGCGCTGCGGTGTGTACTCAGCTGCGCAACTCGATGCCGATGGCCGCTGCGGCATCCCGCGCGATCGCACGCGCCTGCTCCACATCCGCCGCGCGCGCCAGAGTCACACCGACCCGGCGCTGGCCTTCCACCACCGGCTTGCCGAACAGGCGCAGTGCCGAATCCGGATGGACCAGTGCTTCGGTCACATTGCTGAAGAACGGCACGCCATGGCCCTGTGCCAGCAACGCGCAGGAGGCCGACGCCCCGTAGTGGCGGATGGTCGGGATCGGCAGGCCGAGAATGGCGCGTGCGTGCAGCGCGAATTCGCTCAGCTCCTGCGACACCAGGGTCACCAGTCCGGTATCGTGCGGGCGGGGGGAGACCTCGCTGAACCACACCGCGTCGCCCTTCACGAACAACTCCACGCCGAACAGGCCCCAGCCGCCCAGATCGTCGGTGATGGCGCGGGCGATCTGCTGCGCACTCTCCAGCGCCCTGGCCGACATCGCCTGCGGCTGCCAGCTCTCGCGGTAGTCGCCATCCTTCTGCAGATGCCCGACCGGATCGCAGAACGCGGTACCCCCCGCATGGCGCACGGTCAGCAGGGTGATCTCGTAATCGAAATCGATGAAGCCTTCGACGATGCAGCGGCCGGCACCGGCGCGGCCGCCGGTCTGCGCGTAGTCCCAGGCCGGGCCGATATCGCCCTCGCTGCGCAGCGTGCTCTGGCCCTTGCCCGAGGACGACATCACCGGCTTGACCACGCAGGGCAGGCCGATCGCGGCCACCGCCTCGCGGTACTCGGCCTCGGTATCGACGAAGCGGTACGGCGAGGTCGGCAGGCCCAGGGTTTCGGCCGCCAGCCGGCGGATGCCTTCGCGGTCCATGGTCAGGCGCGCGGCCCGCGCGGTCGGGATCACCCGCAGGCCCTGCGCGGCTTCCAGCTGCACCAGGGTTTCGGTATGGATGGCCTCGATCTCCGGCACCACCAGATGCGGCTGCTCCTGCGCGATCAGCGCCTTCAGCGCGACCGGGTCGAGCATGTCGATGACATGGCTGCGGTGCGCCACCTGCATCGCCGGCGCGTTGGCGTAGCGGTCGGCAGCGATGACCTCCACCCCGAAGCGCTGCAGCTCGATGGCCACTTCCTTGCCCAGTTCGCCGGAACCGAGCAGCAGGACGCGGGTGGCGGACGGAGACAGCGGGGTACCAAGGGTGATCATCAGACGGTTCCGGGAAAGCGCGAAAGAGGGTGCACATTCTAGGCAACCCTGGCGGAAACCGCCCCCTGCGAGCCGTTCCCCGCGCCGCTGCCCGAGGCGTCCGACTGCCCATCAGCAGCGGCAACAGAAACCGCGGCCGTTGGCCCAAACCCAGGCCCGCGCGACACCGGGTCACGCCGGCGCAGCACTGCTGCCCGCCCGCCACCGGCACCCACTTGCATGTTGATATCAATTTGATATCTTCCCATCCAACTACCACGGAAGATGTGCCATGAAAGAGAAGTCGATCGGTTCCCTGTCCGGCATTCCCACCCTGCTCGGCACACTCGCGCTGATGCTGGCGGGCGCGGCCGCCATCATTTTCGCCGTGGTACTGACCAAATCCGGCGCGGGTGGCGGTGGCCTGCTGGTACTGGCCGGCATCGTGCTGGTGAGCCTGGGCCTCTTCCTGAGCTGCGGCCTGTACATGGTGCAGCCCAACCAGGCCGCGGTGCTGAGCCTGTTCGGCAAGTACGTCGGCACGGTCAAGGACAACGGCCTGCGCTGGAACAACCCGTTCTTCACCAAGCGCAAGGTCAGCCAGCGCGTGCGCAATTTCGAGAGCGGCAAGCTCAAGGTCAACGAGCTGGACGGCTCGCCGATCGAGATCGCCGCGGTCATCGTCTGGCAGGTCGTGGACGCCTCCGAGGCGGTCTACAACGTCGACGACTACGAAAGTTTCGTGCATATCCAGTCCGAATCGGCGCTGCGCGCGATGGCCACCAGCTATCCGTACGACCAGCACACCGCTGGCCAGCTCGCGCTGCGCAGCCATGCCGCCGAGATCTCCCAGCACCTGAAAAACGAGTTGGCCGAGCGTCTGGCCGATGCCGGCGTGCAGGTGCTGGACGCACGCATCAGCCACCTGGCCTACGCCCCGGAAATCGCCCAGGCGATGCTGCAGCGGCAGCAGGCCAGCGCGGTGATCGCCGCCCGCACGCAGATCGTGGCCGGCGCGGTGGGCATGGTCGAAATGGCCCTGCTGGAGCTGCAGAAAAATGCCGTGGTACAGCTGGACGAGGAACGCAAGGCGCAGATGGTCGGCAACCTGCTCACCGTGCTGTGCTCGGATCGTGGCACCCAGCCGATCGTCAACGCCGGCTCGCTGTACTGAACAACATCCTGAGGTGACCGCAGTGAATGTCTTCGCCCCCCTGATCATCGCCGCCACCGGCATTCCGGCGCTGTGCTTCGCGGTGTGGAGCGGACGCCCCGGCACCGCCCACGCCCGCGGCATCGGCCTGCGCTGGGCGCTGATCGCGCTGTGCCTGTTTGTCGGCGGCATTGGTCTCCACCTGGCCGGCGACCAGCAGACCATCGTCTACGGAGTGATCGTCGCGCTGGTGATCGCGGTCAATGCGCTGGGCATCTCGCTGGTGATGCACCTGCGCCGCGGCGGCGATGGAGCGCCACGCCCGTGAGCGAGAAGAAGGCCTATCCGCTGCGCATCAACGCCGAAGTCCTGGCGGCTGCCCAGCGGTGGGCCGACGACGAGCTGCGCAGTCTCAACGCGCAGATCGAGTACGTGATCCGCGACGCCCTGCGCAAGGCCGGGCGCCTGCCCCGACCCGCACCGGATGATTCGAACAAGGAGGAGTCATGAGCAAGCAGTGGAAGTATCTGGTCGTCAAAGCCGAAACCAGCATGTGGGGCACGTTCAAGCCCGAGAGCCTGCAGGAGCAGCTGGACAAGCATGGGCGCCAGGGGTGGGAGCTGGTGAACGTGGTCCATGCCCTGCCCACCACTTCCTCGCCCACGCTGGTGTTCAAGAAGGAGCAGTGATGCCCAGGCTCAACGCGTGGATTGCGGGCACGCTGCTCGCCTTCTCCAGCACCGCCTTTGCCGCGGACCCGGCCGCGTTGGCCACGCGCCTGCTCGACCAGCTCGATGCCGGCCGGTACAGCACCGCCGAGGCGATGTTCTCGCCGCAGATGAAGGCCGCGGTTCCGGCCGACAGGCTCAAGGCGGTATGGGAATCGCTGACCGCGCAGCTGGGGGCCACCGGCAAGCGCGGCGAGGCCCGCACCAGCGAGGAAGGCGGCTATCGCATCGTCATCGTCCCGCTGGACTACGCCAACGGCCAGCTGCAGGCGCGGATCGCATTCGACGAAGACGACCGGATCACCGGCTTTCTGGTGCAACCGGCGGCGCCACCGCCCGCCGCCGCCCCGGCCGCCGATGCCGGTTTCAGCGAACAGGCTTTCAGCGTGCCGGCCCCGCATAGCGCCAAAGCCGCCCTGCCCGGCACGCTGGCACTGCCCAAGGGCCCGGGCCCGTTCCCGGCGGTGGTACTGGTCCATGGCTCAGGCCCGCAGGACCGCGACGAGACCATCGGTCCGAACCGCCCGTTCCTGGATCTCGCCCGCGGCCTGGCCGCGCAGGGGATCGCCGTACTGCGCTACGACAAACGCACTTATGCGCGACCGCAGGAGTTCAACGGCGCTTTCAGCATCGATGATGAGACCACCGACGATGCCGTCGCCGCCGTGGCGGCGCTGGCTGGCAGCCCGCGGATCGATCCCGACCACATCTATGTGCTCGGCCACAGCCAGGGCGGCCTGCTGGCCGGTCGCATCGCCAACGCCAGCGGCAAGATCGCCGGTCTGGTGCTGCTTGCCGCGCCGGCGCGGCCGATCCTCGATCTGCTGGCCGAACAGAACCGCTACATGGCCGGGCTGGACGGCAGCATCAGCACTGCCGAACAGGCGCAGCTGGACGCGCTGGCAGCCGCGATCGCCACCGTACGCCGCGATCCGGATGCCACGTTGATGAACCTGCCCGGGCGCTTCTGGCAGCAACTGGAACAGGTGGACCCCGTTGCCGATGCCCGCAGCACCGCCCTGCCGGTGTTGCTGCTGCAGGGCGGCCGCGACTTCCAGGTGATCGATGCCGACTGGCAGCGCTGGAACCAGGGACTGCAGGGGGAGCGCTACCAGTTCCGGCATTACCCCGCGCTCAACCATCTGGGTATCACCGGCGAAGGCAAAAGCTCACTGGAGGAATACTCCCGGCCCGGCCATGTGGAACAGGTGCTGATCGGCGACATCGCGCGGTGGATCAAGACCCGGCCATGAGACCGCAGACCCCATCGATTCCAGCGCAGTCCATCCCGCTGGCCGCACCGGCGGCGACGTCCCTGCTGTGGCTGTGGGGTCCCGTGCTGCTGGTGATCTGCATCAACCCACTGATCCAGCTGTTCGCAGGCAAGCCCCCGGTCACCGCCGCGTTCGCCTCTTGGGGCCCGTTGCTGGTTCTGCCACTGATCACTGCCGGCTTGACCCTGGCCTACCGGCGGCGTCATCTGCAGCTGGATGCCCGGCAGCTGAAAATCGCCAGCACGCTGTACAGCAAGCAGGTGCCGATCAGTGCCATGCGACTGGACCGCGCCCGCGTGGTCGACTTCGACGAGAACCCGGACTTCAAACCCGCCGTGAAAACCAACGGTTTCCAGATGCCCGGCTTTCGCGCCGGCCACTTCCGCATGAAGGACGGCAGCAAGGGCTTCTGCCTGATCACCGACAACCGCCGCGTGCTGGTGCTGCCCCTGCGCGATGGCAGCAGCGTGCTGCTCAGCCCGGTGCAGCCGCGCGCCCTGCTGGAGGAACTCAAACGGCTGGCCGACAACCTGCCCCGTGCCTAAGCTGCCCCCATGCGCAATGTCCCTCATATCCTGATCAACACGCCCGATATCGAGATCTGGCCCGGTGGCCTGCTGCGGGCGCGCAGCAACCACGATGCCCGCCTGCTGTCACAGGCAAGTCACGTGCTGCGCCGCAAGCGCGATGGCCGCTATCTGGCGGTGCAACTGCCGCATGGGCTGATGCCGCTGGTCAGCCGCCTGCAGACGGAGCCCGGCATCGAACCGGCAATGGCGGCACTGGATGCCACGCTGGCAACCCCGGCCCGTGTTCCGCCACCGGAGGGCGAACTTCCGCTGCACCAGCTGCAGCAGCGTCTGGACCAGCTCGGCCTGCACAGTACCGGCTACGCCAGCCACACCGGCCTGTGGCTGATCGCCGAACCGGCGCACCTGCATCTGGCCGGATTCGACCGCTACCGCCGGCCACTGTGGCTGACCCGGGGCGCCAGCCGTGCCTGGCAGCGCATGCAGCACACCGCCTCCCTTGACGGCATCGCACTGGAGGCGATCTCAGGCTACCGCAGCCATGCCTATCAGCTCGGAATTTTTGAACGCAAGCTGGCGCGCGGTCTGGACGTGGCGCAGATCCTCACCGTCAATGCCGCGCCCGGTTACAGCGAACACCATGGCGGCAACGCGCTGGACATCAGCGCTCCGGACGCACCGGCGGCCGAGGAGTCGTTCGAACACACCGCCGCCTTCAGCTGGCTGCAGAGACGGGCCGGCGACTTCGGATTCCACATGAGCTATCCGCGCGACAACCCGCACGGCATCGTCTACGAGCCCTGGCACTGGTGCTTCCGCCGCACCACTCCCTGAGCGGCCTCTGGGCGTCGCCGGCACGGGCCTCACGCCGGCGTGCCACGCCGGCCGTGGCGATGACCACCAGCGATATCGCCCGCCCTGTTCGCAGGCGCCAGCGTCCCCCGTTTTGCGGGGGTAAGCGACGGGCAGGAACCCGCCTGCCGTCGCCGCGCCCATCCCCTGCATCGTCTGCCGCCAGCATGCAGACTCGCTCGTTGCCAGGAACCGGCCCGCGGGCCGTTGGCGCTGCCGATCGCGCTGACGCCTGCAAACGACCGGTTTCCGCACGTGAGGCTTCGGGGAAATCGGCTATCCGCCACAGGGACCGGATGGCCCAGCTGCGATCCAGGCCCCGGCGCTCGCCCCGGGCCGGCAGTGCGCGCGGCGTGGGCGACGTGGGCGGCGCTGCGCTCCCGTCCACCCGTTGCACTTTCTTGCCGATGCCATGGCCGTCGATGGGCAGGATATCGGTCCGGCCCAGCGGGAACATCGGCAGCATCGCCACCGCCCAGCCTTGGCCGCCGCGGATCGGCCCCAGTCGCCTGATCCCGACCCCAGCGCGGTGATCACGCAGCGGATGGGGATGCGCAAGGCCGGGGTCGAACCCGCGTCGACGGCGGGACCTGACGTCAGCGCCGCAGCGCGGCAATGGCCAGCAGCACCCAGCCGCCCATCAGCAACATGCCGCCCGCGGGCGCCAGCCGCGTCGTCCAGCCCGCCAGCACCCCGGCGGCCAGACTGCCGGAAAACAGCAGCACCCCCAGCAGCAGCACGTAAAGCGCACTTCGCCCCAGGGTGTTCAGCGAGGCCGGGCCGAGTATCGCCAGCACTGCGCCATGCCCGAACAGGTACAGCGCGGCAGTGTTGAGGTTCGACTGCGCCAGTGGCTCATTGAGCCCATGTGACGCGTAGGCCGAAAGACCGATGGCCAGCGCCGCCAGCAGCCCGCCACTGAACGCCAGGAAAGAAGATTTGCGCGCACGTCGTTCCAGCCCCAGCATCATTCCACTTCTCCACTTGCGCCTTGGCGCGGCTCAAAAAAAAACGCGCCGCAAGAAGCGGCGCGTTTCAGGGCAGATCAGTTCATCCGCTGTGACAGCGAATTACTTCACCGACCAGTAAACGTCATACGTACCGTCAGTGGTGAACGCCTTGTCGACGCCACCCTTCCAGGATTCGTACGGACGGTCGATCACTTCGTTGCCGTGGGTGGTCGCCCAGGCACGCAGTGCGTTGCGCGCGATATCCAGGCCCGCCATGTGACCGGCGTAGGAAGCGAAGGCCGAACGGTGCGCCGGAACGTGCGAATACGTCACCGGGTTGCCGGCCGGAATCTTCACGTTCAACTTGCCGTCGGTCGCAGCCACAGCGGCCGGAGCCTCGGTCTTGGCAGCATCACCTTCCTGCTTGTCGGCAGCGGCGGCGGCACCACTCTTCTTGCGGACCGGCTGGGCCACGTCGAAGGCGTACTTGTCAGCGGCAAAGTCGGTGGTGACGATGCGCACCGGACCGGCAGCTTCCAGGCCATTAGCCTCCATCGTGCGCTTGATCCATTCCTGGTTGTCCTGGATGGACTTGCGGATGGTGTCGTTGTTGCGATCGATGTTGCCGGCATTGACGACCAGCAGATCCTCGGCCGGAACGTCAACGATCTTCAGATCGGTCAACGGGGCTTCGGCAGCGCGGTAGTCGACGTTCGGTACCGTCGCCAGCATGTTGGCCATGCGTGACAGACCCAGCTTGACGTCATCACCGATATGGCGGCTCACGTACAGGCCGGCGTAACGACCAAACAGGTCCATGCCGTACTTGACGGAGTAGTCCTGGGTGATCTTGACGTTGCGGTCGTTCTTGCCGGTCGGCTCAAGAGTGAAAGTGGTGACCTTGTCGTGGCCCCGGGTCGGGTCCTCGATGGCGATACGCACCAGCTTGTTCTTTTCGCTTTCCTTGATTTCCCAGCTGCCGCTACCCAGCGCGCTGTCCTTGGAGCTGTAATCCAGGCGGGCGCCGACGCCGGCGTCCGGACCGCTGAGCTTCAGTTCCATGCCCTTGTCGCGCAGCACCAGCGGATTCCAGTCCTTGAAACGGCGCAGGCTGTTGACCGTGTCATACACGATCGTCATCTTGCGGTTGGTTTCGATGCTTTCAGAAATATGGCGCTCGCCCGGCAGGCACACGCCAATGATGACGAACAGGCCAGCCACGATCCCCAGGGCAATCAGGAACTCGATAATACGGGTCATTCAGAGAGTCTCCGTGGCCGATCCCACGGCCGGGTTGATTGAAGCGAAGCCGCCATCCTATCAGGCTTTGCGCAGGTTGTTGACAGAATTGACGCACCGGTTTCCCTGCCTGGTACGGAACATGGGTTGAGGGCTGCAAAGCGCGGCGTTCCGCTCCCGGATCAGGAGCCCCGCCACCTGCGGACCCGACACGGCCGAGGGCCGGTTGCGGCTATTTTCCATCCTCACCGGACCCTAACGCCAGCACGGAAACCGGCCGGGCCCGATTTTTCACTCCCACCACTTCAGACCAGCTGGAGTTCGAAGGCTTTGAGCACCGCCCGCGTGCGGTCGCGCACCCCCAGCTTGGACAGGATGTTGGACACGTGGTTCTTGATGGTGCCTTCGGCCACGCCCAGCGAGTTGGCGATCTCCTTGTTGGAGAAACCGCTGGCCATCAGCCGCAGGATTTCGGTCTCGCGGTCGGTGAGCGGATCGGGGCGGTCCAGGCTGACAAATTCGTTGCGCATGTGCTCCAGCCCCGACAGCAGCCGCTGGGTGACGGCCGGCTGCACCAGCGAGCCGCCATCGGCGACGGTGCGGATCGCACCGACCAGCTGCTCCAGGGTCACATCCTTGAGCAGGTAGCCCTTGGCCCCGGCCTTGAGCCCGGCCAGCACCAGCTGGTCGTCATCGAAGGTCGTCAGGATGATCGCCGGCGGCAACTGGCCCAGCCGCGACAGCGTCTGCAGCGCCTCCAGGCCGGACATCACCGGCATGCGCATGTCCATCAGCACCACATCGGGCGCGACCTGCGGAATGATCTCCACCGCCTGGCGGCCATCGGTGGCCTCGGCCACCACCTCGATACTGTCATCCAGCGCCAGCAGCGAACGGATGCCCTGCCGTACCAGGGTTTGGTCATCGACCAGGCAGACACGGATCATCAACTCACTCCTTGGGGCCCGGAGGCCAGCATCATATTGGTTACGCCCGGCAATGAGGCGCGAAGACGGAAGCCCTCACCGCGCCGCATGGACACCTCCAGCGCCCCCCCATATTGAACCAGGCGCTCACGCATGCCACGCAGACCGTTGCCCGGCAGTATCTCGTCCACCTCGCCACCGATCCCGTCATCATGCGCGACGATCACGACCTGGCCATCTTCCCGATGGACCCGGATCCACAGGTTGCGGGCACCGGCGTGGCGCACCGCGTTGGTGATGATCTCCTGGGTACAGCGCAGCAGCACATGGGCGCGCTCGGGGTCCTCCACGTTCAACGGCTCGTCCATCTCCAGATGGATGTCCAGCGAGGGCACCCGCTCGGTCAGCGGCCGCAGCGCCGCCGCCAGATCGATCGCGCCGCTCTCCCGCAGCTGGCTCACAGCTTCGCGCACGTCGGTCAACAACAGTTTGGCCAGCGTATGCGCCTGACGGACATGCTCCTGGGCCTGGCCCTCGGTGATATGTCCGGCCACCTCCAGATTCAGGCTCAGCGCGGTCAGGTGGTGGCCCAGCAGATCATGCAGCTCGCGCGAGATGCGGGTGCGCTCATTGACCCGGGCGCTTTCGGCCAGCAATAGACGGGTGGCCCGCAGCTCCGCATTCAGCCGGCGCTGCTCCTCCCGCGCCTGGGTCTGCTGGCGCGCCACCAGGCTGGTAACGAACAGGAACATGGAAAAACCGCCGTACAGCAGCGACTGCAGCAGGGCCTCGAACAACGGCAGGCCGAGGATCAGGTTGTAGACCGGAAACACCGCCAACTGGCTCAGGACCAGCCAGACGATCCCCACCCGCTTGCTCAGCAGCCATGGAATCACCCCGGCGGCCACCATCATCAGGATGCTGCCCAGGCCGGTGGCCGAGAGATAGCTCACCGCCAGCGCCGAAACCGTCAGCACCAGCAGCACCGTGCGGTCATACCAGTTGGTATGGCCGGAGGCTTTCAGCCCGCGGGTGAGCCAGAAGTAGCAGCCGCCGAACACCAGATAGGCCACAAACAGCCATGCCGCCTCTCCGGCCGCCGGCTGCGCCACGCCCTCCTCCGGCGCGTACTGGGTGTAGATCAACGGCAGGCTGACCAGCGCCCAGGTGAAAAGGCCGGCCAGGCGGAGAACGCGGGTGTGGCTGAGGTATCCCAACATCCCGGCATAGTAAGGATATGCGGCAGGTTGCGCCCTCCCTCGGAAGTCATGCCCGCGCCGGCTCGCCCGGCTCCGGCCACCCATGCGATAATTCGCCGCACAGCCTCCACAGGCCGACCGTTTCACCCCACGGAGTCACAATGTCGATTGTCATCCGCGACGTGCTCGAGCATGAGCTCGATTCCGTTCTGGCACTGAACAACAATGCCGGCTTGGCGATCCTCCCGCTGGACGCGGCAAAACTCCGCCGTTTCTACGAAACCGCCGAATATTTCCGGGTGGCCGAGCGCGATGGCAACCTGGCCGGGTTCCTCGTCGGCTATGGCAGCGGCAGCGCCCATGACAGCTGCAACTACGCGTGGTTCCAGCAGCGCTATCCCAGCTTCTTCTATATCGACCGCATCGTGGTGGCCAGCCGTCGCCGCGGCGGTGGCGTGGGCCGCGCGTTCTATGCCGATGCGCAGAGCTATGCGGAACTTCGCTATCCACAGATGGCCTGCGAGGTGTTCCTGGACCATGGCGCCGACGCCGCACTGCTCTTCCATGGCAGTTTCGGCTTCCGCGAAGTCGGCCAGAACACCATGCCCGACGTGGACGTGCGCACCAGCATGCTGCTCAAGGACCTGTGCAGCTACGAATGGGTGCATCAAACCTATGGCGACAACCTGCCCGACGTACCGTGGGTGGGCCACACACGCCGACCGCTGCAGCAGCGGCCGACGGGAACTTGAGATGGCAGTGAATTTGGATTTCGAACAGGCGGGTGAACTGAAAATCGGGCAGGTCGGCATTGCCAACCTGCGCATCCGCACCCTGGATGTGGAGCGCCTGAGCCAGGAAATGCGTGATCGCGTCACCCGCGCGCCCAAGCTGTTCGGACGCGCGGCGGTGATTCTGGATTTCGGCGGGCTCAGCCAGGTGCCGGATCTGGCGACCGCACAGGCCTTGTTGAACGGACTGCGTGAGGCAGGCGTGCTGCCGGTGGCATTGGCCTATGGCACCCAGGACACCGAAGTGCTGGCCCAACAGCTGGGGCTGCCCCTGCTGGCCAAGTTCCGCGCCCAGTACGAGCGCGCTGATGCCGAACCGGCCGCAGCGCCCGCGCCGCAACGCCGTGCGCCGGAACCTGCGCCTGCAGCGCCCGTCCCCGCCGCAGCGCCCGCGCAGCCAGGACGCATGCAACTGGGCACGGTCCGCTCGGGCCAGCAGCTGTATGCCGAAAACTGCGACCTGACTGTACTTTCAACCGTGGGTGCCGGTGCCGAGGTGATCGCCGACGGCAGCATCCATATCTACGGTACGCTGCGCGGCCGGGCATTGGCCGGCGCGCAAGGCAACACCGCGGCACGCATTTTCTGCCGCGACTTCCACGCTGAACTGGTCGCCATTGCTGGACGTTATAAGGTGCTGGACGATATTCCCGACACCCTGCGCGGCAAAGCCGTGCAGGTGTGGCTGGAACAGGACCAGATCATGATTGCCGCGCTGGATTGACGCGGCCCAAAACGAATACCCAGGAGAAGTCCTTTGGCTGAAATCATCGTAGTCACCTCCGGCAAAGGCGGCGTCGGCAAGACCACCTCCAGCGCCAGCCTCGCCTGCGGGCTCGCCCGTCGCGGCAAGAAAGTCGCCGTCATCGACTTCGACGTGGGCCTGCGCAACCTCGACCTGATCATGGGCTGCGAGCGCCGCGTGGTGTACGACTTCGTCAACGTTGTCCACGGCGAAGCCACACTGAAGCAGGCCATGATCAAGGACAAGCGCTTTGACAACCTGTACGTGCTGGCCGCCTCGCAGACCCGCGACAAGGACGCACTGAACAAGGAAGGCGTGGAGAAGGTACTCAAGGACCTGGCTGCCGACGGCTTCGATTTCATCATCTGCGACTCGCCGGCCGGCATCGAGAAGGGCGCCTTCCTGGCGATGTACTTCGCCGACCGCGCCGTGGTGGTGGTGAACCCGGAAGTGTCGTCGGTGCGCGACTCGGACCGCATCATCGGCCTGCTCGACTCCAAGACCGCCCGCGCCGAAGCCGGCAAGGACGTCCCGGCCTACCTGCTGCTGACGCGCTACAGCGCGCCGCGCGTGGAAACCGGCGAGATGCTCAGCATTGCCGACGTGGAGGAAGTGCTGGGCCTGAAAGCCATTGGCGTCATTCCCGAGTCCGGCGACGTGCTCAATGCATCCAACAAGGGCGAACCGGTGATCCTGGACAGCGAATCCCCGGCCGGCCAGGCCTACGAGGACGCGGTCAGCCGCATCCTTGGCGAGGAGCGCCCGATGCGCTTCATTTCGGTTGAGAAAAAGGGCTTCTTCAGCAAGCTGTTTGGAGGATAAGCATGGGACTGCTCGACTTCCTGAAACAGAAGAAGAACACCGCCGAAACCGCGAAAAACCGCCTGCAGATCATCATCGCGCAGGAACGCAGCACCCGTGGCGGCCCCGACTACCTGCCACTGCTGCAGCGCGAACTGCTGGAAGTGATCAAGAAGTACGTCAATATCGACGCCGATGCGGTCAAGGTCGACCTCGTCAAGGATGGCGCCAACGACGTGCTCGACATCTCCGTCGCCCTGCCTGACGACAAGTGATCTCCACCCGGCGGCGCTGGCCGCCGGGAGTGTGCCTTCCGTGAACCCATCCCCCCTCTCCGGGCCAGACGTGGCCGTGACCTGTGTCGGCGATATCCAGTGGGGCGATGCCGTCGCGCTGCTCGCCGGCCATGGCCTGCGCCTGAACCATATCGCCGCCGGCGGGACGATCCCGGGCAGCTACTGGGGCGAGCCGGAAGCCGGCATCATCGGCAGCGACGTGTACGTGCGTGATGACACTCCCGTGCATTCGATGTTGCACGAGGCCTGCCACCTGATCGTGCTGCCGCCGGAGCGTCGCGCCCTGGTGCATACCGATGCCACCGATTCGGTGGCCGAGGAAGATGCCACCTGCTATCTGCAGATCGTGCTGGCCGGACAGCTGCCCGGCGTCGGCAGCACGCGCCTGATGGCCGACATGGATACGTGGGGATACACGTATCGACTGGGGTCTACCCGGGCGTGGTTCGAGCAGGATGCCGAAGACGCCAGGGCGTGGCTGATCGAACGCGGCTTGCTGGACGCGTAAAACCGCCCCATCCCCCGGTAAAACATGGCGCGCGGCAACGAGCCACGTCGCACCGGCGTCGCACAATCAGCCCGTTGCGGTTCGCGCAGGAGGGCCAGGAACTCCAGGCGTAGCTGATCGGCCCCCGCTTGCCTGCCGCGCAAAGCCACCGCCTCGGCCAGACGCGGGCGCCTGGCGAGGCGATGGACTCCATCGGCGCCTCGCGATCAGTGTGGCGCCCGCGCCGGCTGCGATGCGCGCATATCCAGCACCACGCGGGTACCGCGCTCCGGCTGCGAGTGGATATCCAGCGTCCAGCCCAGGTGGCCGCACAGTCGCGCAATCAGATCCAGCCCGATGCCCGCGCTCGGATCGCGCTCGCCCCGGGCCATCCGCGCGTACAGCTGGGCGACCTCTTCCGGACTCATGCCGTGACCCGGATCTTCAATGGTGACCAGCGCCTGCGCAGAAACACCCAGGCGGATCACGCCACGGTCGCTGTTCTCGATCGCGTTGCGCAGCAGGTTGCCGATCGCCGCCTGCACCACGCCCAGCGGCGCCAGGATCTGGCACGGCTCGGCCTGCACCAGTTGCAGCTGCAGCTCCTTGCCATTGGCCAGATGGCGATGGTCCTCGATGATCTCCGGCACCAGCTGCTCCAGCGCCAGCAGTTCGCTCATCGCCGCCAGCCGGGCCGGATCGCGGGCCAGCACCAGCAGCAGCTGGATCAGCTGCTCGACGCCGGATGCGGTGCCACGGATGCGCTGCAGCTGCTGGCGTGCCCGCGCCGGCAGCTGCGGCTGTTCCAGGGCCAGTTCGGCGGCACCGGTGATGACGGCGATGGGCGTGCGCAGTTCATGGCTGGCGGTGCTGATGAACATCCGCTCGCGCTCGACGAAATGCTCGTTGCGTTGCAGATAGTCGTTCAGCGCGCCGGCGATCACTTCCAGCTCGGCGCTGCCCCGCTTGTCGACCTGCACCTGCTGGCCACGCCGCTCCGGGCGCAGGTGGCCGATGTCCTGGGCCAGGACCGACAACGGCCGCACCAGCCGGTTCATCCCGACCCAGGCCATCAGCAAAGTGACCAGCAACAACGCCACGCCGGCCAGCAGCGCCCAGCGGGTGACGAAATGCTCCAGCGCCGCGAAATCGGTGATGTCCAGCACCAGCATCACGCGCCCGAAATCGTCGGTGTCGCGCACCATCGCCGCCGCGTTCCGGCCGGCCAGCAGCGCGCCGTCATGCAGGCCCGGCTTCAGATGCGCCAGCGCGTCCGGAATGCCCTTTTCATCGTGCTCGCGGAACAGGTGCAAGGTGTCCGAATCCTGCCAGCGATAGTCTGGATCGCTGCGCATATGGCCGATGACACTGTCCAGCTCGGTGTTCAGCAGCGCGCGCCACACCGCATGTTCGGCGCGCTCATGCACATAGTTGGCCGCGCTGAACACCGCCAGCGTCACCAGCGCCACATACACCGCCAGCCAACCCAGCAATTTGCGCCGCAGCGTGGGCCGGGTCATGACGGGATGCTGCCGGTCGCCGGTGCCGACAGCCGATAACCCACCCGCGGCAGGGTGTGCAGCAGCTTCTGCTCGAACGGACCATCCACCGCACGCCTCAGCTCGTAGATATGCGAGCGCAGCATGTCGCCATCGGGCGGTTCCTCGCCCCACAGCGCGTATTCGAGCTGGTCGCGCGTCACCGCCGCGGGACTGGCGCGCATCAGCACTTCCAGCAATTTGCGGCAGGCCGGATACAGGTGCAGCACCTGGCCGCCGCGCTGGGCCTCCAGCGTACCCAGGTCCAGCCGCAGATCGTGCACTTCCAGCACCTTGCGCGGATTGCGCCCCCGCGTGCGCGCCAGCACCGCATCCAGCCGCACCTCCAGCTCGGGCAGCGCGAAGGGTTTGGTCAGATAGTCGTCGGCACCGGCACGGAAGCCGGCAATCTTGTCCGGCAGCTCGTCACGCGCGGTGAGCATGATCACCGGCACCTCGGAACGGTGCTCCTCGCGCAGCTTGCGCAGCACCTCCGGCCCTTCCATGCGCGGCAGCATCCAGTCCAGCAGGATCACGTCGTAGGACTGGGTTATCGCCAGGTGCAGGCCGGTGACTCCGTCCGGGGCCACGTCCAGCACATGCCCGCGCGCCTCGAAGTACTCGAACAGGTTGGCGATCAGGTTGCGATTGTCTTCGATGACCAGCAGCCGCATGGACGGAACCTTTGCAAAGCCCCGCCAGCGGCGGGTATCGGCCGATATCGTAGACGCGGGGTGGTCAGAATGTCGTCGAAACAGGTAACAATGGTTGCGACACGCTTCCCACGTCGTCCCCGCGATCATCGCGCCTGTCCTTCCGAGAACGAGTCGCCCGTGCGCCCGACACCTTCCCGCTCCTCCCCGAATTCCCTGTGGTTTGTGATGCTGATGGCGCTGGTGGTGGCCAGCCTGGTGGCCGGGCTGGGCATGCGCTCGCCCAGCCCGCCCGACGAGCCGCGCTTCGTGCTGGCGGCGCGGCATATGGTCGAGACCGGGCAATGGCTGCTGCCCCATCGCGGCAGCGAGCTGTACGCGGAGAAGCCGGCCACCTTCATGTGGCTGCAGGCGGCGACCTACAAGGTGCTCGGCGACTGGAACCTGTCCTTCCTGGTGCCCTCGCTGCTGGCCGCGCTGCTGACCCTGTGGCTGACCTGGGACCTGTCGCGGCGGCTGTGGAACCGGCAGGTCGCGCGCTATGCGGTGCTGGCGCTGTTTGTCTGCATCCAGTTCGGATTGATGGCCAAGCGCGCACAGATCGACATGGTGCTGGTGGGCATGACCACGCTGGCGCTGTGGGGGCTGATGCGGCACCTGCTGCTGGGCCCGAACTGGGGTGCCTTCGCCCTGGCCTGCTTTGCCGCCGGCGTCGGCACGGTGACCAAGGGCGTGGGCTTCCTGCCTTTGCTGATCCTGCTGCCGTGGGCGCTCTGGCGCTGGCGCCATCCGCAGGCTGCGGGCCCGGGCCGCAGCTGGAACTGGTGGCTGCTGCTGCCGATGTTCCTGCTCGGCACGGCGGTGTGGCTGGCCCCGCTGGGCATCGCGTTGTTGAACAATCCCGATCCCGCGCTGAAGGCCTACGCGCACGAGCTGCTGTTCAAGCAGACCGGCACCCGCTACACCTCGGCCTGGCACCACACCCAGCCGGCCTGGTACTACCTGCAGGTGATCGCCACGATGTGGCTGCCAGGCAGCCTGCTGCTGCCATGGCTGGTCCCGGCCTGGTGGCGCCGCTGCCGCCGCGCCGATCCGCGCTATGTGCTGTTGCTGGGCTGGGCGCTGCTGGTGCTGCTGTTCTTCAGCGCCAGCCCGGGCAAACGCGAGGTGTACATCCTGCCGATGCTGCCCGCACTGGCCGTGGCCGCCGCACCGCTGCTGGCCGGGCTGCTGCGCCGCACCGGCGTGCGCTGGCTGCTGCTGGGCTATGTGGTCCTGCTGGCCGTGGCGATGCTGGTGATCGGCTATGGCGCGGTGCATGGCGATGGCTGGGCCCAGCGCAACGCGGCCAGGCGGGCGATCGACCTGTCGGTGCTGCCAACGGTCGGCGGGTGGCTGATCGGCGTCGGCGCGGCCTGCCTGCTGCTGGCCATCACCCTGCGCCTGCGCCGGGCGGGTCTGGCGGTGGTGCTGACCACCGTGCTGCTGTGGTCGATGTACGGGCTGGGCGCGATGCCGGCGCTGGGTCCCTACAGCTCCGCCTCGAAGGTGATGGACAAGGTGCGCGCGCGCATCGGCCCGGAGGCCGAGCTGGGCATGGTGGCCTGGCGCGAGCAGAACCTGCTGCAGACCGATCCGCAGGCCGCCGATTTCGGTTTCAAGCGCCCGGTGGCCGAGCAGTGGCAGGATGCGGCCCGCTGGGTCGCACAGGATCCGCAGCGGCGCTGGCTGTTCGTGCTGGACAAGGCGATGAGCCCCTGCGCCGATCATGCCCGGGTCATCGCCATCGGCAGTGCCAACCGCAACAACTGGCAGCTGCTGCCGGGCACGGCACTGGATGTGGCCTGCGTCGAAAGAACCCATGGCAACGTTGACGGGGGCGATACCGCGCCGGACGACGACGGCAACTGAGCCGCGCCCGCCCACCCGGCGGCGGCAAGGACCGGCAACTGTCTTAACACCCGACAGAATTTCCACATCCTTCCGACCGCATTCCGACATCCGGCGGAACAGCATCGCGCCATCCCATCCGATGGCCCCTGCTGCATGCCCGCCCCCGCCCCCTCCCACCTGCTGTCTTTCCCGGCCACGGCCCCCTCGCGGGGATCCGCCAGCCGCACCGTCTGGGTCCCGCTGGTCCTGGCCGTCGCCGCCAGTGTGCTGCTGATGGCCGGCAACGGTGACCTGTGGGTGGCCGACCAGCTCTACCGCTGGCAGGGCGACCAATGGGCGCTGAAAGACGCCTGGTGGACCAGCCAGCTGATCCACAAGGGCGGCCGGGATCTCACCTGGGCCGTGGCGCTGCTGGTCATGCTGGCGCTGGTCCGCAGCCGCCTGGACGCCCGCTGGCGCCCGCTGGGCCGGCCGCTGCTGTACCTGCTGCTGTCCGTGGGCCTGTCCACCGGCCTGATCGCCCTGCTCAAATCCGGCACCCACATGGATTGCCCCTGGGATCTGGAGCGCTATGGCGGGCTGCGCCCGTTCGTCGGCCTGTTCGAGGCGCGGCCGGCCGCGCTCGGCAATCCAGCCTGCTTCCCGGCCGGCCATGCCGGCTCCGGCTACGCCTGGGTGGCGCTGTTCTTTTTCATGCGCGAAGTGCGTCCGCAGTGGCGCTGGCCGGCCCTGCTGACGGCGCTGGCGGTCGGGGCTATATTCGGCCTGGCCCAGCAGCTGCGCGGTGCGCACTTCCTGTCCCATGACCTGTGGTCACTGGCGATCAGCTGGGCCGTTGCCTCGACGCTGTACCTGCTGCTGTTCGCCCCTGCCGTCGCTCCATCCGCCTCACCCGCACCGGTCAGCGTCCTGGAGGAAGCCGCATGAGCACTGCCGTTCCTGTTGCCCGCACATCGCGCCTGTCCTGGCGCCAGCTGCGCAGCTGGCGTCCGCAAATCAGCACCGAAACCCTGATCCTGCTCAGCAGCGCGTTCTTTGCGCTGGTCTGCAACGGGCTTTTCTGGCGCAGCGCGATGGCCACCAACCCCGGCAATGTGCTGCTCGCGGTCTCGCTGTTCGCCTTGCTGCTCAGCGTGCACGCGCTGCTGCTGGGCCTGCTGGTCTGGCGCTGGAACGCCAAGGTGCTGCTGGCCGTGTTGTTCGTCACCACCGCCTTCGCCACGCATTACATGAACAGCTACAACGTCTATCTGGACGCGGACATGCTGCGCAACGTGCTGGCCACCGACCACAAGGAATCGCGCGAGCTGATGACCCCGGCGCTGATCCTGCCGCTGCTCGGCTACGCGCTGCTGCCGACCCTGCTGCTGTGGCGGGTGCGGCTGCGCAAGCGCAGCTGGGGCAAGACGCTGCTGTGGCGGGTGCTGCTGCTGGCCGGCGTGATGCTCATTGGCGGTGGCGGCGCGATGGCCTCGTTCCAGGACCTCTCGGCACTGATGCGCAACCATCGCGAAGTGCGTTATCTGGCCACGCCGGTCAATTACCTGATCGCGCTCAAGCAGAACCTGGCCACCGCCAGCCCGATCAAGCGGCAGCCCAAACTGCCGCTGGGCACCGATGCCAAGGCCACGCCGCGCGCGGCCAGCAGCAAGCCGCGCCTGCTGGTGCTGGTAGTGGGCGAAACCGTGCGCGCGCAGAACTGGGGCCTGAACGGCTACGCCCGCCAGACCACACCGGAGCTGGCGCAGACCGGCGCGATCAACTTCCCGGACATGCATGCCTGCGGCACCAGCACCGAAGTCTCGCTGCCGTGCATGTTCTCCCCGTTCGGCCGCCGCAACTACGACGAGAAGCAGATCCGCGGCAACCAGTCGCTGCTGCACGTGCTCGAGCACGCCGGCATCGCCACGCTGTGGCGCGACAACCAGTCCGGCTGCAAGGGGGTGTGCGAGGGACTGCAGACCCAGCACCTGGACGATGCCACCACGCCCGGCCTGTGCGCCGATGGCCGCTGCATGGACGAGATCCTGATTGACGATCTGGCCGCGCAGGTGCGCGCCAAACCCGGTGACCGGGTGGTGGTGCTGCACCAGCTGGGCAACCACGGCCCCAGCTACTTCCAGCGCTACCCGGCGCAGTTCCGCCAGTTCGTGCCCACCTGCGATACCGCCGACCTGGGCCAGTGCAGCCGCGAGCAGATCGTCAACAGCTACGACAACTCGATCCGCTACACCGACCACTTCCTCAGCCGCACCATCGCCACGCTGCGCGGCATCGAGGACTACGACACGGCGATGATCTACCTGTCCGACCACGGCGAATCGCTCGGCGAGAAAGGCCTGTACCTGCACGGCATGCCCTACGCCATCGCCCCGGAAGAGCAGACCCGGGTGCCGATGCTGATGTGGTTCTCGCCCGGCTTCGCCGCCGATCGCGGCATCGACCTGGCCTGCCTGCGCGAGCGGGCCGCACAGCGCGCCGACCACGACAACCTGTTCCCCTCGGTGCTGGGCCTGATGCAGGTCAAAACGGCGGTGTACGACCGTTCGCGTGACGTGTTTGCCGGCTGCCAGAGCCCCCAGCCACGCCATGTAGGAGCTGCGTAAGCTGCGACCCGCGGCGCGACACTACCGCGATGCAACGGAGTCGCGACTTACGTCGCTCCTACAATGGTTGTACGAGCGACGTAAGTCGCGACCATCCTCCCTTTACCCCCCAAACCCCACCACCCGGCTCCCACCCAAACACCCCCGTCGTCACAGAAAGGACACCCGATGGCCACCTTCCCGCACTGGCTGCCCTGGGCGCTGCTGTCGGCGGTGTTCGCCGCGCTGACCGCGATCTTCGCCAAGCTCGGCCTGCAGGGCATCGATCCGGATCTGGCGCTGCTGCTGCGCACCGCGATCATCGTCGTGGTGCTGGCGATGTTCGTGACCGCCACCGGCAAATGGCACAACCCGCTGCAACTACCCGCCACCACCGCCGGCTGGCTGGCGTTGTCGGCGCTGGCCACCGGCGCCTCGTGGCTGTGCTATTTCCGCGCCCTGCAACGCGGTCCGGCCGCGCAGGTGGCGCCGGTGGACAAGCTCAGCGTGGTGCTGGTGGCGCTGTTCGCGGCGGCCTTCCTGCACGAGCGGCTGGCGTGGCGGGAATGGCTGGGCGTGGTGATGATCGGCGGCGGCGTGCTGCTGATGGCGATCAGGCGCTGACCTTTGTCCACTTGCGGCGCTGACGCGGCCGCTCTACCTTCGCCGGACTTGAAATCACTCCGGGGATCACCGTGAAGAATCGTCATCTGGTATTGGCCGCCGCGGTTGGCGTGGCCGTGCTCTCGCTGGCCGCCTGCAAGAAGGACGCCGCGCCCGACGCCGCCGCGCCGGCCGCCAGCGCCGCCGCCCCGGCCGAAAGCGCCGACCAGTTCATCGCCCGCGTGAATGCCGAATACAAGGCCATGTACCCGGAGATGACCTCGGCGCAGTGGCTGTCCTCCACCTATATCAATGACGATTCGGCGCGTGTGGCCGCCAAGGCCAACGAGCGCTGGCTGACCACGCTCAACGGCTGGATCGAGCAGGCCAACAAGTACGAAGGCCAGCCGATGAGCGCTGACACCAAGCGCGCCATCAGCCTGCTCAAGCTGATGACCGCCATGCCCGCCCCGCGCGATCCGGCCAAGCTGGCCGAGCTGGCCGGCATCGCCACCAAGCTGGAAGGCGACTACGGCGCCGGCACCTACTGCGTGGGCGAAGGCGATGCCAGGAACTGCCGCCAGCTCGGCGACCTGGAAAAGGTGCTGGCCACCTCGCGCGACTACAACCAGCAGCTCGACGCCTGGCAGGGCTGGCACTCCACCGCCGTGCCCTCGCGCGCCAGCTACCAGCGCTTCGTCGAACTGGTCAACGAAGGCGCCCGCGAGCTGGGCTACAGCGACGCCGGCCAGATGTGGCGCAGCGGCTATGACATGCCGGCCGAGCAGGTCGGCCCGGAAACCGACCGCCTGTGGGAGCAGGTCAAGCCGCTGTACGAGCAGGTGCACTGCTACACCCGCGCCAAGCTGGACAAGGAATACGGCAAGGACAAGGCCGAAGTGGGCGGCGGCATGATCGCCGCGCACCTGACCGGCAACATGTGGCAGCAGGACTGGAGCAACCTGTGGGACATGACCGCGCCCTACCCGAATGCCGGCAGCCTGGACATCACCGCCGCGCTGGAAAAGCAGTACCAGGGCAACCTGAGCGCGGCGCTGGCCAAGGCCGGTGGCAGCGATCCGGCAAGCCGTTTCAAGGCCCAGCGTGAGGCCGAACTGGCCACCGCGCGGCAGATGAC
The DNA here is from genome assembly GCF_056760315.1 of Stenotrophomonas sp. STEN014. Lineage (NCBI taxonomy): Bacteria > Pseudomonadati > Pseudomonadota > Gammaproteobacteria > Lysobacterales > Lysobacteraceae > Stenotrophomonas > Stenotrophomonas sp. STEN014. The sequence continues at coordinate 101,706 of NZ_JBRREN010000005.1, forward strand.
CGAGCGCGCGCAGGACTTCTACGTGTCCCTGGGCATGCCCAAGCTGCCGGAGAGCTACTGGGCCAACACCCAGTTCATCAAGCCGCTGGACCGCAACGTGGTCTGCCACGCCAGCGCCTGGGACATGAACATGGGCGGCAACGGCAAGGATATCGGCCCGGACGTGCGCACCAAGATGTGCATCACCCCGACCGAAGAGAACTTCACCACCATCTACCACGAGCTGGGCCACATCTATTACGACCTGGCCTACAACCCGCTGCCGCCGCTGTTCCAGAACGGCGCCAACGACGGCTTCCACGAAGCCATCGGGGACACCATCGTGCTGGCGATGACGCCCAAGTACCTCAACTCCATCGGCCTGGTCGGCGCCCAGCAGGAAAGCCGCGAGGCCACCATCAACGCGCAGATGCGCATGGCCATGAGCGGCGTGTCGTTCCTGCCGTTCGGGCTGATGATCGACCGCTGGCGCTGGGGCGTGTTCGACGGCTCGATCAAGCCGGACCAGTACAACCAGAAGTGGTGGGAACTGAAGGCCCAGTACCAGGGCGTGGCCCCGGCCACCGCCCGCGGCGAGGAATTCTTCGACGCCGGCGCCAAGTACCACGTGCCGGGCAATACCCCGTACCTGCGTTACTTCCTGGCGCGCATCCTGCAGTACCAGTTCTACAAGGGCCTGTGCGATGCCTCCGGTTATACCGGCCCGCTCAACGAGTGCAGTTTCTACGGCAACAAGGAAGCCGGCCAGAAGTTCTGGGCGATGCTGAGCAAGGGCGCCAGCCAGCCGTGGCAGGCCACGCTGAAGGAACTCACTGGCGAGGAGAAACTCGACGCCGGCCCGATGCTGGAATACTTCGCCCCGCTGCAGGAATGGCTCAAGCAGCAGAACGAAGGCCAGATGTGCGGCTGGACCGCGCAGGCGCCGGCGGCCAGCGCACCGGCAGCACCGGCTACCACTGCTAAATAAAATCTGCGGGTGGTTTGAAGACGAAGGGCGCCTTTATGGCGCCCTTTGTTTTTTGCGAGTTCATCCTGCTATTTCGAGTCCACTGACTTCTACGCAACCTCGTTACGCCGGCGAACTGGAGGGTGTAATCGTTACACCGTCATTTTTGCGGCATAAAAACGGCGCAAAGCACCCTGCCCGCTATCCACAGACCCATCAAGCCAATGGAATACAAGGAAAGCTCCTTGGATTGCCAGCAACATTGAACTCGGCCATGATCGACGCCATGCCGCATTTGGGCGGTCCAATAAGTGTTAGACGAAACGACAATGCAATCGATCATTTCAAGCCTTAAAGATCCCGCGTGGTGGTTCACCGTCTTTGTGGCGGGAATCATCGTGAGTATCGTTGCGGGCTTTCTCAAAGACTGGGTTGCGAGAACGTTTGCCACGCACTCGGCAAAGCTTCGCGAGCGCCAGAAGGCGAAAGCACAGCGCAGAGAGGAATTGTTTGAGGTGCTTGCGACCAACGACACCTATCTTATTCTCTCCATGATTAGGCTGATGGGATTGGTAATATTCTCGTTCGTCATCATGCTGTTCTACTTTTCCCTGCCACTCATGGCGGAGATAAAAGAGATTCTTTGCACGATTGCTCCGCTTGGTGGCAAGTGCGCACGTGCGGCTCATCCTTCAGCAGAAAGATCCATAATTGCACTTTCTGGCATTTTAACAATGCTAACTAGCTACAAGGCCAGCAGCCGCTTCGCGCTTGTTATGGAAGGCCTTAAGCGCTACAGGAAGAAAAACAACTTTCCGCGCATCGTCTAACAATTCATTCAAGCCGAAACCATTTCGCGGATCGGCTCAACTCAGGTGTTAGCTCTCTCTTAGGAGGCATCGTGTACAACTTGGTGGTAAGCGGAAACGATACAGCGTGGGACCTGCCTGCTTACGAGTTTCCGAGGAATCGGTTTCTCGAGTACACCATTGATTCGATCAAGAACCAACACAAAGAGTTAACCACCCAGATTGTCTCCAACCTCAAGTCTTACCCTTCTCTTTTCATGTATGAGAGATACGACCGAGAAGCAAAAGTCGGCTACATCCGAAACATTGTTGAGCGCGGAAACTCCGTATCTATTGAATACGAGTTCGATCCCGCAATCGAGCCCGTAATACCAGACAAGCTTAGAGAACTAGCATCGACCCTACAGATTGATGAGTACCACGGAGAACAATACCGAACACATTGGGCGGTAAAGCCAGTCGACCTTCTCGCAACTCTCAATGCAGCTGGCCTTGTCAGTAAAAGCATTGAAAACACCGATGGATCTTTGGGGCGACTGGAAGAACTACGTTTCAGGGTCGCTTTCTCGTTTCCCGGTGAACTACGAGACTATGTTGAGGGCATCTCAAACCACGTGAAGAAAGCACTTGGTCCGGGTAGCGTTTTTTACGACAACGACTTTCAAGCCCAGCTGGCCCGACCAAACTTAGATACCCTGCTGCAAACCGTCTACCTGAAGAGCTCTGATTTGGTGGTGGTCTTTCTGTCGAGTGACTATGACAAAAAGATGTGGTGTGGAATTGAGTGGCGCGCAGTGCGCAGTTTCATCAACAGTCGCAGCGATGAAACCGTAATGTTCTTTCGCGCTGACAACGCAGAGGTTCCAGGAGTCTTTGCTCATGACGGCTACATTGATGTTGCTAAGTTCCCGCCAGAGCAAGCTGCCAAATTCGTACTAGAGCGCGTTCAGCTATTGCGGTAAGAGCAAAACAAGGGTCAGAGTTAATGAAATAAATGCACTCTGTCACCGGGGTGCCATCTGATATTGAAAACCCTGTATCTGCCTCGAAGCCCAGCCCGGCGCGGTGTTTGCCAGCATGCTGATCGGGGAACCGGCCCAGCCAAGGTGACTTCCCAAGTTCCAGGGTTTTTGCTTGGGTGACAGAGCAAATTGCTCGGAGTCTCGAGCTTTTTTAAAGAATGGGGTCAGGTTCACCTTTACAGCCCACGGGACTTAACCTGAACCCGCTACTGGAAACACCCATGCGACCCAAGTCCAATACGCTTTTTCACTTTACTAAGAGTCCCGAAACGCTCAAGAGCGTATTACGAGGCGGATTCTGGCCGCGATACTGCTTGGAAGACGTGGGCTGGCTCGGGTACAGCACGTATGAGTACATTGCTTATCCAATGGTCTGTTTTTGCGAGATTCCGCTGTCTCGTATAGCTGATCACGTAGAGTTCTACGGAGAATTTGGGCTGGGCTTAACGCGCGAGTGGGCGGAAACGCAGGGACTGAATCCCGTCTTCTATACGGCGCGGTCAAGCCAAATCGCTAAGGCGTTCAAGGAAGTCAGTACGCACGCGGGCCTGCTGCCGGATCAAGGAATGCAAGACGCAGCCTATGCGACAACCCGTTATCTACTAGCGCACGCGAAGCCAACCTCCGGCAAGATGCGCCTCAATGGCGAACCCGTGGATAAGGTCTTCTATCAAGAATCAGAGTGGCGCTACGTGCCGCGGGCATCGGAGTTCCCTGACTATCTACACCAAGCAGCCTTTGATGATCCTTTAGAAGTTGAACGAGCCAACCAACTGACTAAAGCTAACGCCATTCTTGAGTTCAGCCCTCGGGACATCCGGTATGTGTTCGTCAAAGCAGACTCAGATATCCCGGACATGGTTGATTTCATCTACACGCAGATGCGGCACCTCATCGCCTCTGATCAACAGATGCTCATGAGTCGCGTCGTGTCGTTAGAGTCGTTGCGTTACGACCTGTAGCCCTAACAGGACCAACAAAACAGGGGGCAGAATGAATTAAATAAAAACACTCTGGTGCGGGAGGACCGTAGGCTGGGTTAGCCCTACCAACCCAGCGCCTTTGACGTGCTTTGCGCTGCTGGGTTGATGGAGCCAACCCAGCCTACGGCCCTAGCGCCTTGACTGCACCGCACCCTAGTTAGGCCGGCGAATTGAACGGCGTAATCGTTACACCGTCATTTCCCGGAATAAGACGTAACCCAAGGCCTCCCTGCCCGACCTATTTCACCCTAAAATTTAAAGAACACGCAATTTCCATGCATTGCCTACGATTTGGAAGTCGGTCATGATCGAGACTATGCCGTGACTAAGCGGCCCAATGGGCGTCAGGTACTCCATGACCATTATTCGTAAGCAAGGGATTTTTTGTATTGAAGGTGAGTGGGAGAGAGAGCTAACAGACCGAAGCACAATTCAGCCTCTGATTGAGTTCTTGTCCAACAGCGACGAACTGCTACCACCTATTCACAGACGAGTCGCGACAGTAGAAAGCTTCCACTACTTTGTTAAGCGATGGGAAGAATGCAAGAACCACAGCATCGGTTACCTGTCATTCCACGGACAGAAGGGTGCACTATGCCTCGGCAAGGAGATCGTCAGTCTCAAACAGCTTGGTGAGCTTCTAAAGGACTCATGCGACGGCAAACACCTGATATTTGGTAGCTGCGAGACACTTTCAGTTACCCAATGCGAACTTGATTTTTTTCGTCGACTCACTGGCGCAAGATCCGTCTCTGGCTACCAAAAGCGCCCCGACTGGATTGAATCGTCGGCCTTCGATGTGATTTTAATGACCAACCTTCTTTATCACGACTCCCCCTCCAGAACTGAAAAATGGCTACGCAAGCGTTGCGAAGGCCTTATGGATAATTACGGGTTTATCATGAATTACCGAACCCGAAGATCGAGCACCTAATAATTCTGCATTGACGCCCCTCAAGTAGGACCGTAGCCTGGCTTGGCCTTATCAACCCAAGAATATCGGGGTCGCATAGCAGGGGCAGAGCGAATTAAATAAAAGCACTCCGGCGTGGGAGTGCTATCTGATATCGAGAACCCTACCCCTGCCTCGAAGCCCATGCCAGCGCAGTGTTTGCCAGCATGCTGATCGGGGAACCGGCCGAGCCAAGGTGACTGCCCAAGTTCCAGGGTTCTTGCTTGGGTGACGGAGCAATCTGCTCGGATTCCCGGGCCTTTTGCTCGGCGCGCGGAGCAATTTGCTCGGACCGCCGAGCACCTGAGCCCGGAACGCAGGGCTTTTTGCTCGATCAATGGAACAATCTGCTCGGAAGTCCCGAGCTTTCTGCTCGGCGCACGGAGCTGTTTGCTCGGGGCGCCGAGTACCTGGGCTCGGAACGCAGGGCTTTTTGCCCGGACGATGGCGCAATCTGCTCGAAGTCCCGAGCTTTTTGCTCGGGCGGCCGAGGCCCGTAGGCTGGGTTAGCCCTACCAACCCAGCGCCCTTGACGTGCATTGCGATGCCGGGTTGCTGGAGCCGACCCGGCCTACGGCCCTCGGGTTTTCTGCTCCGTCCCCTCGCCGGACATTCCGGTGGGTCACTCCCTGACCCGTAGCCACCGGTAACCCGACGCCTGGCGCAGTTGCAGCGAGTAGCCCGGGTAGGCGACGCGCACCCGGGACTTGTTCGATGCCTGCCTTGCGGTGTGTCCCCGGGTGCGGCCGATGGCCTTACCCGGGCTACTCGGCTGGCGGGGTGTCTGGGCGGGGTTGTCCACCAGCTCCGGCGCCGATCAGACGCCGAACTATTCCGGTGAGGCTTTTTGCTGGTCCGTTAAGGCTTTTTGCTACTCCGGAGACGCTCGGAGCTGAACAATTAAGGATTTTTGCTATTCCGGATAGGTTCCGAGCTATTCCGTTAAGGCTTTTTGCTGTTCCGGATAGCTTCCGAACTATTCCGTTAAGGCTTTTTGCTGTTCCGGATAGTTTCCGAACTATTCCGTTAAGGCTTTTTGCTGTTCGGGAGAAATCACGGGCAGCGCAGTGATGCTGCCCCGGCTTCCGGCGCCGTCTGCATGATTCACAGCCCGCCCCGCCCCCCCCATACGACAAGGGCGCCCTGCGGCGCCCTTGTGATTCACGCTCTGGGCCGATGGCCGCTCAATGCGTGCCGGCGGTGCCCTTGGCGCCTGCGCCCAGCTCGGCGGCGAGGTTGCGCTTGTAGGTGTCGAAGTCGATGCCCTGCTCCGCGGCCTCGGCGTGGGCGGCGTCCTTCAGTGCATCCGAATACATCAGGCGCACGGGGGTGTTGTTGTTCTCGTGCCATTCGGCCGCACGCATGATCAGCGCCAGCACGCGCGCGGCGCTGGGGGTCTCGCCGGCGATCTTGCCGTCCATGCCCAGCACCCATTCGCCGTCGCGGCGGACGATGCCGGCCAGCAGCGTGCGGTGCTGGTCGCGCAATTCGGCATGCGGCTCGACTTTCGCCTTGGGTTCGGGATTGGCCGCGGCCTGGTTGCGCTCGCGCTCGGCCAGCTTCTTCTTCGCCTCGCGGCGGCCCTTGGATTGGATCGACATCGGTGTGTGCTCTTGAACGGCCGCCGGTGATGGCGGCGCGGCTATTGTCCCTTATCGGGATGACAAGGCGGTGGAGCCTCAGGAATGTGTGGCCGCACGCTGCGCGCGCAGGCTGCGGCGTTCCCATTTCCATGCGATACCGCTGGCGACGGCGAACAGCCCGGCGCCGATGGCCAGCCACAGCCCGCTGCGGCTGAGCAGCGGCGACAGCACGCCGGCGATGACGGAGTTGGTCAGCAGCGTGCTGAAGGCCTGCATCGAGGAGGCGGTGCCACGCTGGCGCGGGTACATGTCCAGGATCGCCAGGCTCAGGATCGGGAAGATCAGCGCCACGCCGAAGGAGGTCAGCGGCAGCGACAGCACCGCCCACGGCACGCTCATCTGCGGGGCCAGCGCGTTGTAGCCGATGTTGTACAGGGTGGCCACGGCAATGCAGCCATAGCCGATACGCACCGCACGGACACCGTCCATGCGCCCGGCCGCCCGCCCGGAGGCGTAGGCGCCCAGCGCCATGCCGCCGATGGTGGGAATGAACAGCCACGCGAACTGGCGCTCGTTCAGGTGCAGCAGGTCCAGCACGAAGGCCGGCGCCGAGGCGATGTACAGGAACAGGCCGCCGAAGCCCAGCGAGCCGGCCGCGGCCAGCCGCAGGAAACGCGGATTGCGGGCGATGCCCAGGTAATCGCGCAGCAGCCGTGCCGGGTGCAGCGACAGGCGTGCGTGCGGCGGATGGGTTTCCGGCAGCCAGATCATCGTGATCAGCAGCAGCGCGCTGGAGAACGCCACCAGAAACCAGAAGATGCCCTGCCAGCTGCTCCAGCCCAGCAGCCAGCCGCCGATGATCGGGGCGATGGCCGGGGCGATGGAGAAGATCATCGACACCTGGCTCATCAGCCGCTGCGCGTCGTCGCCGTCGTACAGGTCGCGGATCACCGCGCGGCCGATGATGTAGCCCACGCCGGCCGACAGCCCCTGCAGGCCACGGAACAGCAGCAGCGTGGCCATGTCGGTGGCCAGCGCGCAGCCGATGGAGGCGCCGATGAACACCGCCAGCCCGCCCAGGATCACCCGCTTGCGGCCCAGCGCATCGGACAGCGCGCCGTGCAACAGGCTCATCAACGCGTAGGCCAGCAGATAGACGCTGATGACCTGCTGCATGGCCAGCTTGTCGGCACCGAGCTCGGCACCGATGTGGGGAAAGGCGGGGAACACCGCGTCGATCGCGAACGGACCGAACATCGACAGTCCGCCGACCAGCACGGCGATACGGCGCAGCGAGACCTGCTTGCTTGCTTGCATGGATTCCAACAACCGGAAAACGCACCGGCCGGCGACCGGTGCGGGACAAAAACGGGGATGAACAGGACCGGGCGCGGGCGATGCGACACGGCCATGACGGACTCAGGGTATTGGCCTGGTTCCGCATCGTTCAGCGAGATCAAGCCTTCAAGACCGCCGGGCACGGGGCGCGGCCCCAAACACCGGGATGCCGATGGTAATCCAAGCCGGTGCGCGGGTCTGCCCCGGGCTATAATCGGCGCGCTGTACGTAACACGGTGGGAGAAGCGGCTCACCCCGCTGCCGAAGGCGCAAAAGCCCGTAATCGCTCAGGCCCGATACCACCTGCAACAAAACTCTGGAGAGACCGGGTTACCGGCGCCGAAGGGGCAAGAAGCACACGATCCTCGTCGCGGCGCTTCCAAACTCTCAGGCAAAAGGACAGAGGGGCGCAAGACACGCCACCGGCTTGCCGGCTGTGGCGCCGTTTGCGCGGCGCTGTGGTCTGCCGGTGCGGGCCTTGCCCACCCCGCCTTTGCCCGCACGCCTTCTCCGGACGTCAGCCATGACCCAGAACACCCCTTCGTTGCGCGACCTCGAACATTCCTCCGCCTTCGTCGAGCGCCACATCGGCCCCAACGATGCCGAAATCGCGCAGATGCTGCGCGTGGTCGGCCACGACTCGCTTGAAGCGCTGACCGACGCCATCGTGCCGGGCTCGATCAAGTCGCCGGCGCCGCTGGCACTGCCCGAATCGCTGACCGAAGTGGAAGCGCTGGCCAAGATCCGCGCCATCGCCCGCAAGAACACCGTGCTGCGCAGCTTCATCGGCCAGGGCTATTACGGCACCCACACGCCGAACGTGATCCTGCGCAACATCCTGGAAAACCCGGCCTGGTACACCGCCTACACCCCGTACCAGGCGGAAATCTCGCAGGGCCGCATGGAAGCGCTGATCAACTTCCAGACCCTGTGCGCCGACCTGACCGGCATGGAGATCGCCAACGCCTCGCTGCTGGACGAAGCCACCGCCGCGGCCGAAGCGATGACCCTGGCCAAGCGTTCGGCCAAGTCCAAGTCCAACCTGTTCTTCGTGCATGACGCGGTGCACCCGCAGACGCTGGAACTGCTGCGCACCCGCGCCGAGCCGATGGGCATCGCGCTGCAGGTCGGCACCCCGGCCGAAGCGATGACCGCCGATGCGTTCGGCGTGCTGCTGCAGTACCCGGACACCTTCGGCCATATCGGCGACCACAAGGCGCTGGCCGAGGCCGTGCATGCGCGCCAGGGCCTGGTGGCGGTGGCCACCGACCTGCTGGCGCTCACCCTGATCGCCGCCCCGGGCGAATGGGGCGCGGATATCGTGGTCGGCAACAGCCAGCGTTTCGGCGTGCCGTTCGGTTTCGGCGGCCCGCACGCGGCGTTCATGGCCTGCCGTGACGCCTACAAGCGCTCGATGCCGGGCCGCCTGATCGGCGTGTCGGTCGATGCGGCCGGCAATCCGGCCTACCGCCTGACCCTGCAGACCCGCGAGCAGCACATCCGCCGCGAGAAGGCTACGTCCAACATCTGCACCGCGCAGGTGCTGCTGGCGGTGATGGCCTCGATGTACGCCGTCTACCACGGTCCCGAAGGGCTGACCCGCATCGCCCGCCGCACCCACCGCCTGGCCGCGATCCTCGCCGCCGCGCTGCGCGACGCCGGCGTGGCCGTGGGCAATGATTTCTTCGACACCCTGCACATCACCGGCGTGGACGCCGCCGCGCTGCAGGCCAAGGCCGTGGCTGCCGGTTACAACGTGCGCGTGATCAATGCCGGCTCGGTCGGCATCAGCCTGGACGAGACCGCCACCCGCGCCGACATCGTGGCGCTGGGCCAGCTGTTCGGCGCCAGCGTGGATGTGGAAGCACTGGATGCCAGCACCGCCGATGCGCTGCCGAAGGCACTGCTGCGCCAGTCCGCGTTCATGACCCACCCGGTGTTCAACACGCACCACAGCGAGCACGAGATGCTGCGCTACCTGCGCTCGCTGGCCGACAAGGATCTGGCGATGGATCGCACGATGATCCCGCTGGGCAGCTGCACGATGAAGCTCAACGCCACCGCCGAGATGATCCCGATCACCTGGCCGGAGTTCGCCAACATCCATCCGCTGGCCCCGGCCGACCAGGCGCAGGGCTACAAGGAACTGATCGACGGGCTGGAAGCGATGCTGGTCGAATGCACCGGCTATGACGCGGTGAGCCTGCAGCCGAACTCCGGCGCGCAGGGCGAGTACGCCGGCCTGCTGGCGATCCGCGCCTATCACCGCTCGCGCGGCGAAGGCCATCGCGACATCTGCCTGATCCCGGATTCGGCGCACGGTACCAACCCGGCCTCGGCGCAGATGTGCGGCATGACCGTGGTCGTGACCAAGACCGATGCCAACGGCAACGTCGATGTCGAGGACATCCGCCGCAACGCCGAGAAGTACAGCGACCGTCTGGCCGCGCTGATGATCACCTACCCGTCCACGCACGGCGTGTTCGAGGAAGAGGTGGTGGAGATCTGCGAGATCATCCACAAGCACGGCGGCCAGGTGTACACCGACGGCGCCAACATGAACGCCCTGGTCGGCGTGGCCAAGCCCGGCAAGTGGGGCTCGGACGTGTCGCACCTGAACCTGCACAAGACCTTCTGCATTCCGCACGGCGGCGGCGGCCCGGGCGTGGGTCCGTGTGCGGTGAAGTCGCATCTGGCCCCGTTCCTGCCGGGCAAGCTCGGTGACAACGGCCCGGTCGGCATGGTCAGCGCGGCCAGCTTCGGCAGCGCCTCGATCCTGCCGATCAGCTGGATGTACATCACCCTGATGGGCACCGCCGGCCTGCGCAAGGCGACCCAGGTGGCGCTGCTCAACGCCAACTACATCGCCACCCGTCTGGCTCCGCACTACAAGACGCTGTACACCGGCCGCAACGGCCTGGTGGCGCACGAGTGCATCCTGGATGTGCGTCCGCTGGAGAAGGCCACCGGCATCGGCGCCGAGGACGTGGCCAAGCGCCTGATCGACTTCGGCTTCCACGCCCCGACCCTGAGCTTCCCGGTCGCCGGCACGCTGATGGTGGAGCCGACCGAAAGCGAATCGCAGCACGAGCTGGACCGTTTCATCGACGCGATGATCCAGATCCGCGAGGAAATCCAGGCCATCGAAGACGGCAAACTGGACCGCGAGGACAACCCGCTCAAGCACGCCCCGCACACCGCCACCCAGGTGTCGGCCAGCGAGTGGGCCCACGCCTACCCGCGTGAACTGGCCGCCTTCCCGCTGCCCTCGCTCAAGCTGCAGAAGTACTGGCCGCCGGTGGCACGCGTGGACAACGTCTACGGCGACAAGAACATCATGTGCGCCTGCATCCCGGTGGATGCGTACAAGGATGAAGTCGAAGCCTGATTCGACCGGCTGACCAGCTGAGTAAAACAAAACCCCGCTTCGGCGGGGTTTTTTATGCGCGGATATTCCACCCTCGTGACCGCCCTACCAGGGCGGCAAGACGACCATTCGCTGCCCAAGACAGTGGAACAGGGACTTTTCCTACAGAAATCCCGAGTTGTGCCATGGCATAAACCCGGTAGCAGGACCCGGATCGCCCCATCTGACTCAAGGACAGAGAGATGCCACAGTTCGACATCAATACTTCAGCCGATGAAGTGGTCACGCTGCTGCGGCAGGGACGCGTGCGCGAAGCGGCTGTCCACCTGGAAGCATTGCGCCAAGAGCAGCCACCGGTAATCCAGGAAGCAATGGATCGCTACGTGGCGGTTCGCGCGGAAACGCAACTTGCCGCTTTGCGCCAGCCAGGCGGTATTCCCTCCGCAGATACCGTGCTCCTGCAGCCACTGCTGGACCGCATGGCAGGTACCACGCGTCCACCCCGCTTTCCCGCTCCAGGTGAAACCAGCAACTTGTCGCAGGCACAGCAACACGATGTCTATGCCAGCATCATTGGCACCCGCGGAAACAACGCGGCTCGTGATGCCTTGGCGACTCAAGACAGGGTGATACTTGGGCTGCGCAACGAAGACCAGACCACTCAAGCCCGCGGCAAAGGCGTCTATAACGATCGCATCGTGGTGCTGTGGACCGACGTTGACGGCAACCGCCGTGCCCGCGAGTTCAACGAGGCCACCACCGAGCCCACCGCACAGTATGACGGCCATGCCAAGACCACGCCGCGTAGCCCTGCCTTTGAAAACGTAGCCACGCGTACCAAGACCGAGGGTGCGGATGTGAACGGAGACGGCGTCCGCGACCTCGGCCGGCTGACCGAAGGCAGCACCGAGATGCAAGCCACCACACACCCCCGCCGCGGTCATGCTGATGAGTTTTCCTTGCGCCCCACAGCTGCTGCCATAGCCGCAGGCGGCAGACGCATTGAACGCGACAGCAATGGCGACGGCTGGTTCGACTCACGTGACACCCATGGCGTGCAGGATCTCAATAGAACCTTCAAGATGCACCGTGGCAGCCGTGAGAACACCGACTCAGCCGGCTGCCAGACCATCCACACAGTCGACTACGATGACTTTTTACGCGTTGTCCGCGGCACACCCGGGCAGGACCGCTGGCAGTATGTACTGACCTCGGTCGCCCCCGGCCAAGCCCTGCGGCACAGCCTCGACACTCCGTTGGATCCAGCGAACGATCCACGCCAGCGCCGGCATATTGATCACGCCTTGCAGCAACAGATCAGCAGCCGCCTGCAGGATCTGGGCGGCCGTTATGCTGATCAGGCCGAGGCCTTCAGCCTCAGTCTGCTGTACGACGCCAAGGCGAATGGGGTGACCCGCGTGGATCAGATCGTGACCAGCAATGCAACCGGCAACCGCGCTGAAGGTGAGACGTTGTTCCTGGTGCAAGGCCGCAGTGGCGACCCGGCTGCGCTGCGTGTTCCCGTCTCGGCGGCGGCGATGGCGGAAATGTCGATCAACAGCAGCTTGCAGCGTCTGCAAGAACAACAATTGCAGGCAATGCCAACCGTCCCCACGGTGCCCACACAGCATCAGGACACACCGACAATGGGAGGGCGTTGATCGATGGACAACCATCCGTTCTACCGGATCGCCAGCTTGTCCTGCTTTCTTTGGTTGCCCTCGGCTTGCGCTTCGGCGTTACCTGCCGAGGTTGTCCCGGACGCCTTGAATCAACGGCCCTCTATCCCGCCAGCAGCAGCGATTACGGTAACCACATCTGGCTCACCTTCACTGCCGGGAATTCCTTACCTCAGCCTGCCGCGACCATCCGATGATGCCCCGCGACAACCCGTACCGCAGGACATTGCAGATCTCATCCTGGCGTTGCCATCGGCCGATCTCGGCCTACCTGCAACTGCATTACGGCACGCCATGCACACCACCATCGGTACGGTTATGGAAGTACCTCGCATTCCGGGCCGTCCAGACCGACTGGTGAAGATGCATGCCGGCCAGGATTCAATGTTCTGGGTCCGTACATTCGAGTCCGATAACCCGAATATCCGGGGTTACCTGGTCCAGATAAAAATAGGCTGCGACAACTTGCGAAATACGGGAGTGGATCACAGCGCAGACTCAGCTTGGCGCCGCTGCATCGATGCAGACCGGCCCAGCATGGGCAGCGGATTACGTGCCTACCTGGGGATCACCGGTCGCCCACTCCAGGACGTTACCGGCAGCATCACCTCGCCAGAGCACATGCTCGGCACAGTGACCCAACAGCGCTACCAGCAACAGGGGGCGAGCCTGCCCTTTCTGGACGGCTCGCACCTGGATCGGGTACCGGTGGCGCGGTGGGTAGTGGAGTCCGACCCCGACAATCCACTACGTAACGATGCACACACCTTTGGCAAAGGCAGCTTTGCCCATGCCGGATTCCTGCTATGGAATGACGACCACTTCGAAACCCGCGCCACGGTACCGGCCACCTTGTGGCCATGCATCGACAAGACGCCGCAGCATGACTCGTGGGCATGCCCCGCGGATGATCGCTTCGTTATTCCAGACTGAAGCGATCGTCCCAACTGTCCTGTCATCCTGAAAGCCGCACTCAAGTGGGGCTTTCCTTTTTCAGCCTCCCGTGTCCGCTTCCGCGGCCTGGGCCCGCTCGGCGATCAGGGCCCGGTATTGCCGCGGCGCCATGCCGACTTCGGCCTTGAACTTGCGGGTGAAGGCGCTCTGGTCGCTGAAGCCGCACGCCTGGCCAATGCTGGCGACGCTGTCCTTGCCGTGCAACAGGTGCAATGCGATCTGGATGCGCAGGCGGGTGAGCACCTGCTGCGGCGTCATCTGGAACACTTTGCGGAACGAGCGCTCCAGCTTGGACAGCGAGAATCCGGTGATATCCAGCAGGGTCTGCATGCGCACGTTCTCGGCGTAGTGCGTATTGAGGTATTCCAGCGCCAGCCGCAACGGCTCGTACTGGGATTCCAGCCCACCGCGCTGGCCCAGATCGCGGGATATGCCGATCAGACCGACGACCTTTCCGTGCTCGATGATCGGCCGCTTGCAGGTCAGGCACCAGCCAGGCTGGCGGTTGGCCAGCAGTTGCAGCTCCATCACGTTCTCGATGACTTCACCGCCCAGTACCCGCGCATCCTGCTCGACATAGGCCTCGCTCATCCCGGCCGGATATACCTCGTCGGCGCGCTTGCCGATCACCTCGCTGCGCGACTTCATTCCCAGCCGCTGCATCATCGTCATGTTGACGTGGGTATAGCGGCCCTGGGTGTCCTTGGCGAAGAACAGCACGCTGGGAATCGCGTCGAACAGCGCTTCAATTTCAGCAGGGTCGATACGCATCGGATCAATCGGCAGGCAAGCAGGATGGCGGCCATTCTAGCCAGCCCGGGGCTGCGCCTCCCCTGCCCTTGGGCACCTGCCAGCCATGGTTGCCGCCAGATCCGGACAAGTCCGCGAGCGGCATTGGCGGCATCATCGGGCTTCTCCGCCTGCGGACCTGCCCCCCATGAGCCAAGCCCCCACTCCGAACCATTTCGCCGTCGGCCAGCTGTGGGCCTGCCAGGGCCGCCATGCCGGCGAGCAGCCCACGCTGTTGATCAACCGCATCGACCAGCATCCGCTCGGCGGCGGCAACATCTACCACGTGACTCTGGATGCCCTGAAGATCCGTCACCCGGGCCTGCCCAGCGGTTACATGACCAAGCTCGCCCACGCGCCGGTGACTGACCAGACCTTGGAGCGCAGCCAGCTGCGTTTTATCGCCCAGCGCACCCCGGATCCGGCCTACGAACAGGGGTACGGGCAGTGGCGCGAGGCGTTCGACGAAGGCCGTGCCGGCTCGTTCGGCGTCAGCACGCCGACCCTGCTGGAAATCGTCGAACGCCGCATCAACGGCACACCGCTCGACCAGCCCTGATTCACCTCAGCGCGTTGCGGGCAAAGGCTGCGGCCGGAGACCTGCTGTCGGTCCGGCTTTCACCGCCGGCCGCGGCTTCAGCGGCATTGCCTGGAGCTGCCGCACCGAGGTGATGGGCACGGCCTCGGCCCGGCGTTGCGCCGGCCACCACAGGTAGACAAAGGCGCTGCTGGTGCCCAGCAGTCGCGCCTCGCCGGCCTGCGGCGCCGCCTCACCGATCAGATGCACGCGCAGCGGGGCGCCGCGCTTGCCTTCCCGCAGCAGTTCCCCTTTGCCCTGCATATAGATAGCGCTGCCCAGCAGCATCGATGACACCACCACCAGACTGACCCCCGTCACCGGATGGATGCCCACTCCATCCCAGCTCATCAGGCGCGAGCGTGCGAACACCATCCGCGCCCACCAGTGCCGGACACGCAGGGCTTCGATGTAGTGCGGATGACGCCGGCGCACGGTATCCGGCCAGGTCACCAGCACCGCCAGCAAGACGCCACAGACAAACAGCAGGATGTAGGCCGGATCCCGCAATCCCGCCACCAGGAAATCGCTGGCCTGCAGGTAATCGAGGATGGCGATGCCGAATCCCTGGTAGAACCACCAGCTCGACCACAGCCCGAGAAAAGCCACCAGCAGGTAGGCCGTGGAGAACATCAGGGTCGGCTCGTGGCAGATCCGGCGCCACAGGCTCAATACCCAGGAGCGCTCACCGGCGGCGACATCCGGTATCGGCGACCAGTTGGACGGACGTTCGGGCAGCACACCCGTCTCCGGCGATGTGGCGGTAACGGTGCTGACGGCTGCTGTATCAGTGGTATCCATGGGCCCTCCCGGCCGATCCAGCATCGCCGAAAACGACCGTTGCCGGAAGCGGTACCAGCCAGCCAACCAATCCGTCAGATCCGTGGACGACGCACGGCTGCAACAAAAAGGCCCCGCGATGCGGGGCCTTTTCTCACTCGCTGCGGACGCCAATCAGCCCCACGGATCCTGCAGGATCATGGTGTGGTCGCGGTCCGGACCGGTGGACACGATCGAGACCGGGCAACCCGCCAGTTCTTCCAGCGCGCGCAGGTAGGCGCGGGCGGCCGGCGGCAGCTTGTCCCACTCGGTGATGCCGTGGGTGTTCTCGCTCCAGCCCGGGAACTCCAGGTACACCGGCGTGCACTCTTCCCAGCCCTGCGCGTCCAGCGGCGCGTACTCGGTGCGCTTGCCACGGTATTCGTAGGCGATGCAGACCTTCAGCTTCTCCATGCCGTCGAGCACGTCCAGCTTGGTGATGCACAGACCGGAGATACCGTTGATGGCCACGGCGCGCTTGAGCGCGACGATATCCATCCAGCCGCAACGGCGCGGACGGCCGGTGGAGGCGCCGTACTCGGCACCGCGGTCACGGATGCCCTGGCCGATCTCGTCGTCCAGCTCGGTCGGGAACGGACCGCCGCCGACGCGGGTGGCGTAAGCCTTGGCGATGCCCAGCACGTAGTCGATCGCATCGGCGCCGACACCGGCACCGGCCAGCGCGCCACCGACGGTGGTGTTGGAGCTGGTGACGTACGGGTAGGTGCCGTGGTCGATGTCCAGCAGTGCGCCCTGCGCGCCTTCGAACAGCACGCGCTTGCCCTGCTTGCGCAGGTCATGACAGATGCCGGCGACGTCGGACTTCATCGGCTCGACGTATTCGCCGAACGCCAGGGCTTCGGCATAGACGGTGTCGAAATCGACCGCTTCCACGCCCAGGTACTGGGTCAGCACGAAGTTGTGGTAATCCAGCGCGGCCTTGAGCTTTTCGGCCAGCTGTTCCGGATAGTGCAGGTCGGCGATGCGGATGCCGCGGCGTGCCACCTTGTCTTCATAGGCCGGACCAATGCCACGACCGGTGGTGCCGATCGCCTTGCCGCCGGCGGCCTTCTCGCGCGCCTGATCCAGGGCGATGTGGTACGGCATGATCAGCGGCGCGGCCGGGGAGATCTTCAGGCGCGAGCGTACTTCCACGCCGGCCGCTTCCAGCTCCTCGATCTCTTTCTTCAGCGCCGCCGGGGAAATCACCACGCCATTGCCGATCAGGCACAGCGCGTCATCGCGCAGGATGCCGGACGGAATCAGGTGCAGGACCGTCTTCTTGCCGTTGATGACCAGGGTATGCCCGGCATTGTGGCCGCCCTGGAAACGCACGACCGCACCGATTTCCTCGGTCAGCAGATCGACGATCTTGCCCTTGCCTTCATCGCCCCACTGGGCGCCGAGAACAACAACTGATTGACCCATGACGGGTGACTCCTGAGTTTGCTGCGGCCATCGGGGCCGCGGACGGGGTCGTGTGGTCCAAGCCTGTCCGCCACGGGGAGGCTCCATCGGGGAGCATCCGGCAAACACCAAGGCCATACACGGAAAAAGCCGCGTCTGGCATTCCATCAACTGGAGGGCCCGACCGGCTTTTGTGGATTATCCGGGTTTTGCCGCGCAGCTACCACCCCTGCACATTCAGGATGACGGCGCCGGCCGGTGGGGGTTCAGTGTCGCAGCCACCACAGCATCACCAACCCCGCCGCCAGCGCGATTGCGCCCATCCGCCGCAGCGCCGGCAGCGGAGCGTCCAGCAGCTGTTCGGCCATGCGCTTCCACGCGGCCGGGGCGGCAAACAGGAACAGCCCTTCGATCACCGCCACCAGACACAACGCGGCCAACAGGTCTTTCATCGCTCTTTTCCTTGGCCCGTAAAGAAACGGGGACCGGGCAGTGCCCGATCCCCGTCAGGGTGACGCGTGGGAACCGCCTCAGCGATCGTTCTTCATGTACTGCAGGAACGGGTCGTTCTTGTCGAGCACGATCACGCCGTTGCCGTCGGTCATCGAGGCGCGGTAGGCCTCCAGGCTGCGGTAGAACGCGTAGAACGACGGGTCGGCCGAACCGGCCTTGCCGTAGATCGCCGCGGCCTGGGCATCGCCCTCACCGCGCAGCTGCTGCGCATCGCGCTCGGCTTCGGCCACGATCACCGTGCTTTCGCGATCAGCCTGGGCGCGGATGGTCAGCGACTGCTCCTCGCCTTCGGCGCGCAGCTTGGCGGCCTCCTGCTTGCGCTGCGCCCGCATGCGCTCGTACACGTCGGTGATCACCTGGCTGTCGGTGGGCAGGTCGATCTGCTTGATGCGCAGGTCGATGATCTGCATGCCCAGCGGCTTGACCGCCTCGTTGATGCTCTTGAGCTGGCCGGCGATCAGCTCGCTGCGGTCACCAGACACCAGCTGCTGCAGCGTGCGCGAGTTGATCTGGTTGCGCAGCGAGTCGGTGATGATCGGCGCCAGACGGGCGTTGGCCACCTTGGCATCGCCGCCGGTGGCGCGGTAGTAGGAGCGCACATCGGAGATGTAACCGATGGCGAAGAAGTCCACGCTGACATCCTTCTGCTCGGCGGTGAAATAACGCGCCGGCGCGGTGTCCAGCACCTGGAAGCGGCGGTCGAACACCCGCACCGTTTCCACCAGCGGCACCTTGAAATGCAGGCCGGGCTTGATGTCCGAGCGCACCACCTTGCCCAGGTTCAGCACCATCGCGGTCTGGTCTTCCCGCACCACATAGACCGAGCCCAGCAGACCCAGCAGCACCACGACCAGCAGGCCGATTCCAAACGAACTTTTCATCGACCGGCCTCCTCACGATTTGCCGAGCGCGAGACCGAACGGTCCGCATTGCGAATGCTCTCGGTGGCCGACGGCAACGCCGGCACCACCATGTCCGGGGTCAGCTGCGGCGCATTGCCCGACGCCTTGGCGGCGTCGGCCGGCATCGGCACGTAGATCAGCTGGCGGCCGTCGCCACCGATGACCTTGCGGTTTTCCGACAGCACCTGCTGCACGGTTTCCAGCCACAGGCGCTTGCGGGTGACTTCCGGCGCGTTCTTGTACTCGGCCTGCAGCAGGCTGAAGCGGCGCGCGTCACCTTCGGCGCGGGCGACCATCGCCTGCTTGTAGCCTTCGGCCGTGGTACGGGCCCGCGAGGCCTGGCCACGCGCTTCCGGCACGACCTTGGCCGCGTAGGCCTGGGCTTCGTTGATCAGGCGTTCCTTGACCTGCTGGGCACCGTTGACCTCGTCGAATGCCGGCTTCACTTCTTCCGGCGGACGCGCGTCGGGCAGGGTCAGGCCGGTGACGCTCAGGCCGGTGTTGTAGGCCTTGAGCGCGGCCTGCAGCCGCTGCTCGGCAACCACTGCCAGCGGGCCGCGGTTGTTGAGCACGGTGTTCAGATCGGCACGGCCGACCTGCTCACGCACCGCGCTCTGCGCCGACTGCTCCAGCACCTGGTCGCCATCGACCGTACCGAACAGATACTGGCGCGGATCGTCGACCCGGTACTGGACGTTGACCGCGACATTGACGATGTTCTCGTCACGGGTCAGCACCGGCACGTTGCTGCTGAAAGTCTTGATCTGGGTGGCGTTGACCTTGGCCACCGATTCGATCGGCCACGGCAGTTTGAAATTCGGGCCGGGCTGCAGGATCCGCGAGAACTGGCCGAAGCGCAGCACCACGCCACGCTGCTGTTCGCCGATCAGCTGGAAGCTGGAGAACAGCACCAGCAACACCACGGCCACCAGTACCCAGCGCCAGATACCGCCATCGAACAGGTCGCGCAGTGGTCCGGGCAGGCTTCCGCCGCCCCAACCTCCCCCATTGCCGCCGCGTGGCTTGCGGTTGCCCTGAGGGCCATCGCCGCTGTTGCCGCCGGGTGTATTCCAGGCCATGCATGCTCCATCTGTCAGGGCCGGCGGCGGACTACCCGCGATTACCGGCCATCAATCGAATCCCGATTCTACAAGATGGGGCAGACCCGCCGTTTCGCAACCGCTATCTTGGACATCCCCCGTTCCGGTCCAGATACCGCCATGTCCCTGTCCGCCCCCTTTTCCGCCTTCCGCATCCACAACGACGAGGCCGGCTACCGCGCCGGACTGGAGCCACTGACGCTGGACCAGCTCAGCCCCGGCGAGGTGGTGATCCGCGCCCGCTGGTCCTCGGTGAACTACAAGGATGCGCTGGCCGGCACCGGCAAGGGCAAGATCCTGCGGCGCTTCCCGCTGGTGGGCGGGATCGACGTGGCCGGCGAAGTGGTGGCCTCCACCGACCCGGCCTTCCGCGAGGGCGACCTGGTGCTCACCACCGGCTGCGGCCTGAGCGAAACCCGGGACGGCGGCTACAGCCAGTACGTGCGGCTGGAATCCAAGTGGGTCATCGCCCTGCCGGCCGGGCTGTCCCTGCGCGAATCGATGATTCTCGGTACCGCCGGTTTCACCGCGGCCCTGGCGCTGCTGCGGATGAAGGAAAACCGCCAGTCGCCCGCCCAGGGTCCGCTGGCGGTCACCGGCGCCACCGGCGGTGTCGGCTCGCTGGCGGTGGACATCTTCAGCCGCGCCGGGTTCGAGGTGCACGCCATCAGCGGCAAAGCCGAGGCGGCGGACTATCTGACCGGCCTGGGTGCCAGCCAGGTGCTGGGCCGCGAGGCGCTGGCCACCACCCGGCCGATGGAATCGGCCCGCTTCGGCGGCGGCCTGGACAACGTCGGCGGGCCGATGCTGGTCAGCCTGCTGGCGCAGACCGCGCCGTACGGCAATGTCGCCTCGGCCGGCCTGGCCGCCAGCGGCGATCTGGCCATGACGGTGATGCCCTTCATCATCCGCGGCGTCTCGCTGCTGGGCGTAGCCTCGGCCGGAACCGCGCGCGATATCCGCCAGCAGGTCTGGCAGCACCTGGGCGATGACTGGAAGCCGCGCCACCTGGACACCATCTGCCGCCGGGAAGTGGGCCTGGCCGAGCTTCCGCAGGTGTTCGAGCGCATGCTGGCCGGACAGTCCTTCGGCCGCACGCTCGTAAGAGTGGACTGACCAACCCGGCACCGCGCCACGGACGTGACGCACAAAGCTTCACGTCCATGCCGGGCCGGCACTACACTCGCCCGCATCTTGGGGAAGATGGAAGTGGGGAAACAACATGGCACGCATCCTGATCGTCGACGATTCACCGTCGCAGCTGATGGGCATCCAGCGCATCGTCGAGAAACTGGGGCATGAGACCTTCACCGCCACCGACGGCGCTGCCGGGGTGGAAGTGGCCAAATCCGTGCTGCCGGACCTGGTGCTCATGGACGTGGTGATGCCCAACCTCAACGGCTTCCAGGCCACGCGCACGCTCAAGCGCGAGGCCAGCACCCAGCACATCCCGGTGATCCTGGTGACCACCAAGGACCAGGACACCGACCGGCTGTGGGGCATGCGCCAGGGCGCCAAGGCCTATATCACCAAGCCGTTCTCCGAAGCGGAGCTGTCGGAAGTGATTGAACGGGTATTCAACGTGGAAGAGCCGCCGCCGGCCTGAAGCCACGATTGCGGACAAGCAAAAGGCGGGCCACTGGCCCGCCTTTGTGCGTTCTGCCTACCGGGTCGCCGCGCTTACGGGGCTTCGCCGAACGCCTTGGCCAGGTTCTGGTACGCCTTGCGCTGGGCGTCGTTGGTGGCCACCGGCGCAACCACCTCCAGTTCCACGATCTGGTCGCCATCAGGCGAGCCCGGCAGTCCGCGCCCGCGCAGGCGCAGCTTGCGCCCGCTGTCCGAATCGGCCGGCACCTTCAGCTCCACCGCCCCGCCCAGGGTTGGCACGCTGATGCTGGTACCCAGCGCGGCCTGCCACGGCGTGACCTGCAGCGTGTAGAGGATATTGCGGCCATCGACCTCGAACTGCGGATGCGCGGCGTACTCCACTTCCAGCATCAAATTGCCGCCGGCGCTGCCCTGCCCGGACAGCCGGATCACCTGGCCCGGACGGATGCCCTTGGGCACGCGCACATCCAGCTGGCGGCCATCCACGGTGATACGCAAGGTGTCGCCCTTGTAGGCGGCCTCCAGCGGCACCGACAGTTTGGCGCGGGTATCGCGCATCGGCTGCGGCCCGGCGCCCCCGAAGCCCCCTTGGGCACGGCCGCCGCCACGCTGGCGGGCGAACAGGCTTTCGAAGAAATCGCTGAAGCCGCCGCCGGCGCCACCACCGCCGAAGACCTCCTCGAAATCGAAGCCCTGGCCGCCGCCGAAGTTGGGCGGCGCGTGGAATTCCTCGCCCGGACGATAGCCCTGCGCACGCAGCTGGTCGTACGCGCGGCGTTTGGCCGGGTCGCGCAGCGCCTCGTAGGCCTCGTTGACGGCCTTGAACTTCTCCTCGGCGCCGGTTTCCTTGCTCACATCAGGATGGTATTTGCGCGCCAGCCGCCGGTAAGCCGCCTTGATCTCGGCATCGCCGGCCGTGGGCTCGACCCCCAACGTTGCGTAGTAATCCTTGAATTCCATCCATCCACCTCTGAAAAAGTCCGGCCCGCCACCTTTCGGCAACGGGCCGTCATGCATGCGGCAACCGCCGTGGCGCCATTCTACCGGGCCACGGCGGCTACGCCGGTGCAAACCCGCTCACATCGGCTCAACCCGCGACGTGACGGACCTCGATGCGGCGCGGCGCCGCCTCGCTGCGCTTGGGAATGCGGATCTCCAGCACGCCGTTGCGGTTGCTGGCCACGATCCCCTCCACGTCAACGCTGTCAGGCAGCGTGAAGCGGCGGATGAATGCCCCATGGCCACGCTCGCTGCGCGAAAGCTGCTGGCCTTCCTCCAGCACCGGGGCCACGCGCTCGCCCTTGATCGAAAGAACGCCCTTGTCCATCTGCACGTCGATGGCAGCCGGATCCACGCCCGGCAGATCGGCCAGCAGCACAAACTGCGAGGCTTCCTCGCGGATATCCACGGCCGGTACCCAGGCGGTGCTGGCGCGGGCGGCGCTTTCGGCGGTTTTCAGCAGTGGCGCCAGCAGATCATGGATCTCGGTCTGCGTCGGCCACTGGCGGTAACGTACGATGCTCATGATGTCCTCCTGCAAGTGTGGACTGACATGCCGGAATGGCGATGCCGTTCCCGTGCATCCCAGATATTGTGTGAAGACAGCCTTTTCAAGCCGTTGACGCTGCGCTTCACCAGCGGCCACTAAACTCAAATTCAGGCAAGGAGATACCCATGTCCATCCACGTTGGCGACCGCATTCCGGAAGTAGCCCTCAAGCGCCTGCGCGAAGGGCTGGAGACGGTCGACACCTACGCGCTGTTCGATGGCCGCAAGGCGGTGCTGTTCGCGGTACCGGGGGCATTCACCCCGACCTGCTCGGCCCGCCATCTGCCCGGGTACGTCGAGCATTTCGACGAATTCCGCCGTCGTGGCATCGAGGTCTACTGCGTGGCGGTGAACGACGCCTTCGTGATGCAGGCCTGGGCCAAGACCCAGTCGGTGCCCGATGGCCTGCAGATGCTGTCCGACGGCAATGGCGAGCTCACCCGCGCGTTGGGACTGGAGCTGGATGCCAGCAGCTCCGGCATGGGCCTGCGTTCACGCCGTTTCGCGCTGTATATCGAAGACGGCGTGGTGCGCAGCTGCTTCATCGAGCAGCCGGGCCAGTTCGAGGTTTCCTCCGCGGAGCATGTCCTCGCCCATCTCCCCACATAAGTTTTCCCACAGAAGGATCCGCCAGCCATGAGCAAGCCGTCCGCCGCCAAGTCCGTCCAGCCCGCCGGGTTCACCGACCGCAAAACCCTGCGCGCCAACGCCCGCAAGAGCATCGAGGATGGTGCCATCACCCCGTCCTACGGTGCCGATCGCAAGGCGGTGATCAAGTTGCTCAACGACGCGCTGGCAACCGAATGGGTATGCGTGTTGCGCTACTACCGGCACTACTACATGGCCAAGGGCATGCTTGCCGATTCGGTGAAAGCCGAATTCCTCGAGCATGCACAGCAGGAGCAGGAACACGCCGGCATGCTGGCCGAGCGCATCGTGCAGCTGGGCGGCGAGCCGGACCTCAATCCGGACACCCTGACCGCCCGCGCCCATGCCGAGTACAAGGAAGGCGATGATCTGCGCGACATGGTGCGCGAGAACCTGATCGCCGAGCGCATCGCCATCGACAGCTACCGCGAGATGATCAACTTCATCGGCGACAAGGACACCACCACCAAGCGCATGCTCGAGCTCATCCTGGCGCAGGAAGAGGAGCACGCCGACGACTTCGCCGACCTGCTGGAAGGCTTGGTCGGCAAGTAAGCAGGCGGTATGCCGCGCGGGAGTGGCCCAGGCCGCTCCGCTGTGCGCACTCCGCCTACGGCGCGACCCGGAAACGGATCCGGGTCCACGCGCCATCAGCGGCCAGCGCGGTGAGCGTGTATTCGCCCGGTACGTCGAACTGGCGCATGAAGGGGCGGGCGCCCTGGGTCCGGGCGATCCAGCGTCCGTCCAGCAACCATTCCACCGCCGTTTCGGTACCCAGTGCGCGCAGCTGCAGACGCGGGCCGTGGCTGGCGCCGGGTGCGCGGGCCAGCGTGGCCCGGTCATTGAGACCGTCGATATGCAGCACGGCATCGGACAGCTGGCCATTGCCGTCGCATTGCGGCGCAAGCGGCGGCAAGGTCTGCGCGTGCCGTTGCGCCAGCGACAACCACGGCGCCGCCAGCGCCGGCCAGCGCGCGATCTCCCGCTCTTCCACCGGACCGGCCGCCTTGCAGCCCGGTGAAAGACGCTGGCCGGTGCTGCCATCGACCTGGAACCGCAGACGACCGGACTGCCACAACCGTGCATCGCGCTCGGCGAATGTGGGCGGCACCCCCTCGTCAAGCACCATCGCCTTGAAACGGCGCTGGCACATCGCCGCCGGGGTCTGCGCGGCGGCGATGCCCAGCGGCCAACAGATATCGACCTCGCTGACGCTGGCCGGCATGGCGCCGGGGCTGGTGTCGCCCGACTGCCGCGGCAGGCTGTCGATCACCTCGAACATCAGCGGCAACGCGGTGACCGCGCCATAGTGCCCCGGCAACGGCGTGCCATCGGGCCGGCCGACCCACACGCCCACGGTGTAATGCTGGGTGCCGCCGATGGCCCAGGCATCCCGATAGCCGTAGCTGGTGCCGGTCTTCCACGCCACCGGCGGGCGACTGCCGGTATCGAAGGTTCCCACGCCATAACCCGGTCGCGGGTTGGACTGGAGGATCTCGCGCACGATCCACGCCGCCCCCGGTGATACCAGCCGGCGCTCGATCAGCGGATCGTCCGGCGTATAGCGCACGCGCCCGGCGATGCCCTCACGGTTGAGCGCGGCGAACGCGCCGACCAGATCCTCCAGCCGCGCGCCGGTACCACCCAGGATCAAGGCCAGATTCGGCGAGGTGCCGCGCGGAAAGCGCAGATTGATGCCGGCATTGCCCAGCCGCCCGGCGAAACGGGCCGGACCGACCCGGTCGAGCAGGTCCACCGACGGCACGTTCAACGACAGCCGCAACGCGCTGGCCGCACCGATCGGCCCGTTGAAGGCGGCATCGAAGTTGCCCGGCCGGTAGCCCCCGAAGCTCTGCGGCGCATCGATCAGCAGGCTTTCCGAATGGATCAGCCCATCATCCAGCGCCATGCCGTACAGGAACGGCTTGAGCGTGGAACCGGGTGAACGCCAGGCCTGCACCATGTCCACGTGGCCCAGCCGCGGCTTGTCGGCAAACGCGACCGAGCCGACATAGGCCCGTGCCTCCAGCGTGGTGTTGTCCAGCACCAGCAGGGCGGCCGACGTGCGTTCGGGCAATTGTGAGAAATAGGCCGCCACGCGCTCTTCCAGCATGCGCTGCAGGCCACTGTCGATCGTGGTCTGGATCTGTGCGGCACGTGGCTGCAGACCGCGCAGGCGCTGCGCCAGCAAGGCGGCATGCAGCGGCTGTTGAAGCGAACGCGCGACCACCGGTTCGATACGCGCGTCGGCGACTTCATCGGCCGACCACACGCCGAGCGCGGCCATGCGCTCGAGCACCTTGTCGCGCGCCCGCTGCGCGGCCTGCGGATGCCGGTCCGGGCGCAGCCGGCTCGGCGACTGCGGCAGCACCGCCAGCAATGCCGCTTCGGCCTGCGAAAGATGCGCGGCGGACTTGCCCAGGTAAGCCCAGCTGGCCGCCTCGACCCCCTCGATGGTGCCGCCATACGGCGCACGCTCCAGGTACAAGTCCAGGATCTGCGCCTTGCCCAGGTGCACTTCCAGTTGCAGCGCGCGCAGCAGTTGCTTGAGCTTGCCCCACGGCGTGCGCGTGTGCGGATCGAGAATCCGCGCGACCTGCATGGTCAGCGTCGAGCCGCCGGAAACGATACGGCGCTCGGCCAGCATCTGCCGACCGGCGCGCAGCAGCGCCCACGGATTGATCCCCGGATGGCGCCAGAACCAGCGGTCCTCGTAGGTCAGCAATGCCTGCAGATACAGCGGCGACACGCTTTTCGCATCGGCCGGATAACGCCACACCCCTTCGGCATCGGCGAAGGCGCGCAGCGGCGTGCCATCGCTGGCCACCACCAGCGTGCTGGTGTCGCGCGACTTCGGCAGCGGCGGCGGAAAGGCGACGTCCAGCGCCAGCAGCAACGCCAGCAGTGCCGCCGTACCCCAGCGCAACCACGGCCAGCAGCGGGAAACGACGGCGCCGGTCCGGGGGAAGCGGGCGCGCCTCCCCCGTTGCTGCGGCTCAGCGGCTCGGCCCACTCACGCTCCGCCTGTTGCTGGGGTTGAACCGGTTCATGGCTGCACCACGGTGATCGTGGTCGGGTTGCTGCGGCCCACGCCACGCAGGTCGGGACGGTACATGTCCTCGGCCAGCGGCGGCGGCACCGTGTAGGTGCCCGGTGTGACCGCACGCACCAGATAGAACACGTGGGCCTTGCCGCCACGCGGGAGATTCAGCGCCGCCACATAGCGGTCGTCACGGAACTCCTCGTGCTTGACGTCGGCCGCACGCGCGCGGTCGCTGATCTCCACGCCATCCACCACCACGTCGGCCCACTGCTTGGCATCGCCCAGGTTGAAGTTCTCGATCTCCAGGCCGGCCGGCAGCAGATCGGTGACCAGGGCGTCGGGCATGGAGACATTGGCGGTGATGCCCAGCCGCACAATCAGCGCCTCGCCCTCCTTCAGCGGCCGCGGCGTCCACGGCTTGCCGTCGGTGCCGTACCAGCTGCGCTCGATACCGATATGGGTGTTGTCCGGCGCCGGTGCCTGCCGCGGGATGCCCGCCACGTCCAGACTGGCGAACATCGGCGCCTCACCCTGCGGCGAGAAACGCACGCCCTGTGCCAGCTGGGCCATGTCGAACACGCGCGCGAACACCTTGCGCGCCTCGATGTTCTCGACCTTGCCACCGATGGCCAGCTCACCGGACACCAGCTTCTTCTGGTTGGCCATCAAGGCCTTGCCCAGCCGTGCCAGCGCCACCTGTTCCTGCGTGCTCAGCCACAGCCAGCCACTGTTGCGGCGCGCATCCAGCTCGCGGCCGAGGTTGACCACGCTTGCGTCGTACTCCGGCTTGGCCAGCCCGCGCTCATGCAGCAGTGCGATCATCAACGCGTCATCGCGCAGCGGGCTGCCGTAGTCGCCGAACCACGCCGGGCGATCCGTGCCCGGCCTGGCGAAGCCGGCCGCGATCGCCGCCTGGCCGCGCTTGCTGTCGCCCTGCAGCGACAACGCCACGCCCAGATGCACCAGCGACAGGCCGGTCACCGCCTTGGAACGCTCGTTGTCCCACAGCGTGCGCAGCGTGCCCAGCGGTGCGCGATTGACCCGTGCCAGCACGTAACCGGAGTAGGCCTGGTTGGCGAATTTCAGCGCATCGCGGCGGTCCTGGCCGTAGAACTGGTTGCCGCCGCTGAGCAGGTCTTCGCTGATCCGGTTCAGCGCCTTCTGCAGCACGTTCTCCGGCACCGCGAAACCGGCCTCCTTGGCATCGAGCAGGAACTCGGCGATGTACGGGGTCAGCGCCGGATTGATGTAGTCGTCGCTGCCCCACATCGAGAAGTTGCCGTTGGCTACCTGCATCGAGGCCAGCCGCCCGAACGCACCTTCCATGCGCTCGTTGCGGGCCTTGGCATCGAGCCCGTCGGCACCGAGCATGCTTGAGGTGGCCTGATCCAGCAGCAGGGCCGCATAGCCCTTGCTGGTGGTCTGCTCGGCGCAGCCGTAGGGATAGTTCAGTGCCCCTTGCAAGGCCGAGGCGAACGGGATCGGTGGCAGGGCGCTGACCAGCATGCGGGCGTTGACCGAACCGGCCATCAGGCCACTGGCCGATCCGCTGTCCAGGGTGACCGGCGCCAGCGGATCGAGCGTGCGCGTCTGCGAGCGCAGCACCTGCGGCCATGCCGCACGCACCGGCAGGTCGTAGCGGCGGTCCACCTTGAAACCGTTGCCTTCCACCCGTACCCGCACCTTGGCCACGCTGTAGCCCTCCTGCGCGGTCAACGGGAAGCTCACCGTGCTCTTGGCCTCGACGCCGAGCTGCAGTTTGCGGCTCGCCTCGGCGATGCCCAGAGGACCTTCACCTTCCACGCGGACCGCGAACTCGCCGGGTTTGCCGGTGAAGTTCTGCACGTCCAGGGTGACCGTGCTGCGGTCGCCTGGCGCCATCACCCGCGGCATGCTCGCTTCGGCCAGGATCGGCGCGCGCACCAGCGTTTCCACATCGCGGTTGCCGTAGCGGTCATCGGCGTAGACCAGCGCCGAGACCCGCAGCGTGCCGTTGAAATCGGGTACCCGCAGCGTGACCCGCGCGTTGCCCCTGGCATCGAGCGCCACCGGCCCGGAGAACAGATCCACGGTCTGCACCCGCGCGGTCGGGCGTTTGGCCTGCGGCAACGCCGCCAGCGCCATGTCGCCGCCGAACTTCAGCTTGCCGCTATTGCCCTCGAAGCTCTCGATCACCCGGCCATAGATGTCATAGGCATCCACCCCCAAGCGCCGCTGCGCGAAGAAGTGCGCCGGGGCATCGGGCACCGGGAAACGGGTGATGTTGAGGATGCCCACGTCCACCGCCGATACGGTGACATGGGCCGGTTTGCCGGCCAGCTCCGGCGCACTGACGGTCACCGTCATCGGCTGTTCCGGACGCATCTGTTTGGGCGCCACCAGCCCGACCGCCACCCGACGGTCGCCGCGCTCGATCGGCACGTGCGCCACGCCGACCGCGCGTGCCGGGGTGATCTTGCTGGGTGCGCTGCCGCCACGGAACACCAGCGCGGTGACGTAGACGTCATGCCGCTCCCAGTCTTTGGTGACCGGAATTTCGAAGGTGCTGCCCGGTTTGGCGTCGATGTCCTGCACGTACAGCATGTGGTCGCTCTCGACCATCAGCACGCCACGGCCGGCATGCGGCGGGGTGACCGTCACCTTGAGCGTATCGCCGGCGCGGTAGGCGGTCTTGTCCAGCGCCAGCTTCACCTTGTCCGGACGCGCGTCAAGGCCGCGGTTGTCGTCCTCCCAGCTCCAGCCGGCACGGAACGGATAACGCAGGGTCAGACCGGTGGCCGGGTCGAACACATCCACCCGGTACTCGCCCCATTCCACTGGAAAATCGAAGCGCACGGCGGTGCTGCCGGCGTCGAGGGTGCGGGTTTCCTTGTTCTCGAAACGACGGGTGAAATCGTAGTCCCAACGGTCGTCGGTATAGCTCCAGTGGTAGTCGCGCAGTTCGCGGACCAAGGTGACCTTCAGGCCCTTGGCCGGTTGCGGCTTGCCCTCGGCATCCACCCGCAGCAGTTCGAAACGCGCATTGGCGTTGGCGTCGGCCCCCTCCTTGTCATCGAACAGCGGCCGCAGCGCGACCAGCGCCGGCGCCGGCCACAGCACCCGCTTGAGCGTGCGGGTCACGGTACGGCCACCGCTTTCATAGACGCTGCCCGACACCACCGCCGCCACCGGCGTGCCCTTGCCCACCTCGGCCGGCAGCGCGATGTCCTGGCGCAGCTTGCCGTCGGCCGGCAACGTGGTATCGATCACATCGTTGGCTTCGCGCGGCAGCGACACGGTCGGATCACCGAAGAACCAGCCCGGCATCGACTCCAGCGGATGCTGCTCCACCGCCACCGCCAGCCGCGCGGTGAAACGGTTGCCATCGGCCGGGGCGCCATACAGATAGGCCGCATCGGCCTGCAGTTTGAGCGGCTCGCCCGGTTTGAGCGTGGCCTGCGCGCTGCCCAGGTCCAGCTTCATCCGCTCGGGCAGGAACTCCTCGATACGCAGAGTCATGCCCTGCACCGCGTCCTTGCTGGCCGGGTCGGTGCGGAACTCCACCTGCCAGCGCCCGGTTGGTGCTTCAGCCGGTATCACCTGTTCGAACGCGAAATAGCCCTGTTCGCCCGGCTGCAGACGGGTTTCGCGGAACGTCTTGCCATCGGGCTGTTTCAGACGCAGGAATACCGGCTGGCTGCCCGTGGCCGGACCGCGCAGCATCCGCCCGTCGTTGTCGCGCAGCAGCGCCGAGATCCGCACGGTTTCGCCCGGGCGATACAGGTCACGCCCGGACCAGGCGAACACATCGAAGTTGGCGTTCTGGCGCCCGGCCACCGCGAACTCGCTCAGGTCCAGCGCCGGCTGGTTGAACGGCAGCATGGTGGTGTCGCTGCCACTGCTGGCCACCAGTACGTGGGCGGCATCGAGGGTGTAGTTCAGCAGCGCATTGCCGTTGGTGTCGGTCTGGCCCTTGAGCACCACCTCGCCCTTGCCGTCGAGCACGCGCAGCTGCACGCTCCGCGCTGGCGCACCGCTTGCCAGCGAGGCGGTATGCACGAACAGCGTGTCCTTGTAGGCGCGCGTGTGCAGGCCGATATCGCTGACGGTGAAGAAGGAGGTGTCGTATTCGCTTTCGAAGCTGCCGGTACGTTTCATCACCGCGAAGTACAGGCCGGGCTGCTGCAACTCCTTCACGTCCTGGATCGGCAGGTAGGTCAGCACCCGCTCGTTCTGTTTGCCGCCCAGCACGAAGCGGTTGACGTAGACCGGCTCGGCCAGCTGCGACAGCGGGGTCTTGTCGCCGTAGTCGCTGTCCAGCTCCCAGCTGCCGCGACGGCCGCCGCGCTGGTACTGGCCGAAGAAGGTCGACAGGTCCTTCTCGCGCACGCGCAGGAACTCGACATCCACTTCCGGCACGTTCACCGAAACCACCGGCAGGCCGCGGCTGTCCTTGGCCGGCAGCACGCTGCCCTGCGATGCGAAGCCGACCGCCGGATCCAGCGCGCCGGTGAACACCTTCTGCCGCACCTCGGTGCCGAGCCGGCTGCCATCGGCGGCCAGCAGATCCGGGGAGATGACCAGCGTGTATTCACGGGCCGCTTCAACATAGGGGTAGCGCAAGGTCTTGCCGTCATCGGACAGTGACCAGCTGCTGTCGGCATTGCCGACCTTCTCCTCGAAACGCAGCAGCTTGTCGAAATCCTGGGTGCCGACCAGCGGCCGCGAGAACTCCACCGCCAGCGCCAGACCGTCGCCGCCCTTCTGGTCCGGCCAGGCCCGCAGCATGGCAAAGCCCTTCACCTGCTCCTGCGTGGCCTGGATCGCCTCGCCGCTGGCGCCGGGCAGCTGCCCGGCCGGATTGCGCTTGCATGCGCCAAGCGCCAGCACCAGCAGCGCGAGCAGCACTGCCACCTTCCATGTCGGCTGCCACACACTGCGGCCCGGCGATCCCTTCCTGTCCATTGCGATGCTCCCCAGAGGTCGGCCCGAGTATAAGCAAAGCCCGGTTACCGCCCGGATAAGCACGTGCAAATGGCGGAAAGCCCGGCACCGGGCCGGGCTTTCATCTGCGGGAAGCACCGGCACGTTCAGGCCGCCGCGGCCGTCGCTCAGAAGCTGTCGCCGGGCACCCGCACCCAGCCTTCCATCAGGATGCGGGCGCTGCGGCTCATCACCGCGCGGGTGACAGTCCACTGCCCATCGACCTGCGTCACCGCCGCACCCACTCGCAGCGTGCCGGAGGGATGGCCGAAACGCACCGCATCGCGCGGGCCGCCACCGGCGGCCAGATTCACCAGCGTGCCCGGCACCGCGGCGGCCGTGGCGATGGCCACCGAGGCGGTGCCCATCATCGCGTGGTGCAGCTTGCCCATCGACATCGCGCGCACGTTGAGGTCGATGTCCACCGCGCCGACCGTCTTGCCACTGCTGGAAACGTAGTCGGTCGCCGGGGCGACGAAGGCCACCTTCGGCGTGTGCTGGCGGGTGAGCGCTTCTTCCGGCGCCTGGATCAGGCCCATGCGCAACGCGCCGGCCACGCGAATGGCCTCCAGCCGGGCCAGCGCCGCCTTGTCCTCGTTGATCGCCGGCTGCAGCTCGGTGCCGCTGTACCCCAGGTCGGCGGCATTGACGAACACGGTGGGAATGCCGGCGGTGATCATCGTCGCCGGCAGCGTGCCGACACCCGGCACGTCCAGCGCATCGACCAGGTTGCCGGTCGGGAACATCGCGCCCTCGCCTTCGCCCTCATCGGCCGGATCGAGGAACTCCAGCACGATCTCCGCCGCCGGGAAGGTGACCCCGTCCAGCTCGAAGTCGCCTGTTTCCTGCACCTGGCCATTGCTGACCGGCACATGGGCAAGGATGGTCTTGCGGATGTTCGCCTGCCAGATCCGCACCACGCAGACGCCATCGGCCGGCACCCGCGCCGGATCGACATAGCCGGCATGCAGCGCGAACGCGCCGGCGGCGGTAGACAGGTTGCCGCAGTTGCCGGACCAGTCGACGAAATCGCTGTCGATGGCGATCTGGCCGTAGAGATAGTCCACGTCATGGCCCGGCTGGCGGCTGGGTGAGAGGATCACGCACTTGCTGGTGGAACTGGTCGCCCCGCCCATGCCGTCGGTCTGCTTGCCGTACGGATCGGGCGAACCGATCACCCGCTGCAGCAGGCGGTCCCGTGCGACACCCGGCACGCGTGCGGCCTCGGGCAAATCCTCAAGACGGAAGAACACGCCCTTGGAGGTGCCACCACGCATATAGGTGGCGGGGATGCGGATCTGGGGGATGGCGGACATGCGCGGGTTTCCTTGCTTGCGGGTGACGGGACGGACGGGAACAACGCTCCTTGCCCGGCGCCCTCCACCAGGGGAAGGGCGCCGGGTACGTCAGGCGTTGGAAGCTTCCAGGAAGTCCTGCGCGAAGCGCTGCAGCACGCCACCGGCCTCGTAGATCGCCACTTCCTCGTCCGAATCCAGACGGCAGGTCATCGGCACCTTCAGCACCTCACCGTTGCGACGGGTGATGACCAGGGTCAGGTCGGTACGCGGGGTGCGCAGGCCGATCACGTCATAGGTCTCGGTGCCGTCGATGCCCAGCGTGTTGCGGTCGGTACCCGGCTTGAACTCCAGCGGCAGCACGCCCATGCCGATCAGGTTGGTGCGGTGGATGCGCTCGAAGCCTTCGGCGGCAATCGCCTCCACACCGGCCAGACGCACGCCCTTGGCCGCCCAGTCGCGCGAGCTGCCCTGGCCGTAGTCGGCACCGGCGATGATGATCAGCGGCTGCTTGCGCTCCATGTAGGTCTCGATCGCCTCCCACATGCGCATCACCTTGCCTTCCGGCTCCACCCGCGCCAGCGAGCCCTGCTTCACGCTGCCGTCTTCATTGCGCACCATCTCGTTGAACAGCTTCGGGTTGGCGAAGGTGGCGCGCTGCGCGGTGAGGTGATCGCCACGGTGGGTGGCGTAGGAATTGAAGTCCTCTTCCGGCAAGCCCATCTTGGCCAGGTACTCGCCGGCCGCACTGGACGGCAGAATCGCGTTGGACGGCGACAGGTGGTCGGTGGTGATGTTGTCCGGCAGCACCGCCAGCGGGCGCATGCCACCCAGCGTGCGCTCACCGGCCAATGCGCCCTCCCAATACGGCGGGCGGCGGATATAGGTGCTGCGCGGGCGCCAGGCGTACAGGGGGCTGACCTTGCCGCCATGCTCGACGCGGATGTTGAACATCGGGTTGTAAACCTTGCGGAACTGCTCCGGCTTCACCGCCGCCTTCACCACCGCATCGATCTCGGCGTCGCTCGGCCAGATGTCCTTCAGGCGCACCTCGTTGCCATCGGCGTCCACACCCAGCACGTCCTTCTCGATGTCGAAACGCACGGTGCCGGCGATGGCATAGGCGATCACCAGCGGCGGCGAGGCCAGGAAGGCCTGCTTGGCATACGGGTGGATGCGGCCGTCGAAGTTGCGGTTGCCCGACAGCACTGCCGTGGCGTACAGGTCACGGTCGATGATTTCCTGCTGGATCGCCGGGTCCAGCGCGCCGCTCATGCCGTTGCAGGTGGTGCAGGCAAAAGCGACGATGCCGAAGCCCAGCTTCTCCAGCTCCGGCAGCAGGCCGGCTTCTTCCAGATACAGCTGTACGGCCTTGGAACCCGGGGCCAGCGAGGACTTCACCCACGGCTTGCGGGTCAGGCCACGCGCGTTGGCATTGCGCGCCAGCAGCGCGGCGGCGATCACGTTGCGCGGGTTGGAGGTATTGGTGCAGCTGGTGATGGCGGCGATGATCACCGCGCCGTCGGGCATCAGCCCCTGGGCTTGCTCGCCCTTGCCGCGCTCCAGCTTGGCTTCATCGGCGATACCCCGCGCGGCCAGCTCGGCCACCGGCAGGCGCTTGTGTGGATTGCTGGGGCCGGCCATGTTGCGCACCACGCTGAACAGGTCGAACTCCAGCACGCGTTCGTACTGCGTGCTCTCCAGCGCGTCGGCCCACAGGCCGGTGGTTCTGGCGTAATTCTCGACCAGCGCGATCTGCGCTTCCTCACGTCCGGTAAGGCGCAGGTAGTCGATGGTCTGCGCATCGATGTAGAACATCGCTGCGGTGGCGCCGTATTCCGGACACATGTTGGAGATGGTGGCGCGGTCACCGATGGTCAGTGCCGCAGCACCTTCGCCGAAGAACTCCAGCCAGGCACCGACCACGCGCTGGTTGCGCAGGAACTCGGTCAGGGCCAGCACCACGTCGGTGGCGGTGATGCCCGGCTGCGGCTTGCCGGTCAGCTTGACGCCGATGATGTCGGGCAGGCGCATCCACGAGGCGCGACCCAGCATCACGCTCTCTGCTTCCAGGCCACCCACGCCGATGGCGATCACACCCAGCGCATCGACGTGCGGGGTGTGGCTGTCGGTGCCCACGCAGGTATCGGGGAAGGCCACGCCGTCCTGCTGGTAGATCACCGGCGACATCTTCTCCAGATTGATCTGGTGCATGATGCCGTTGCCCGGTGGAATCACATCGACGTTCTCGAAGGCCAGCTTGGTCCAGTCGATGAAATGGAAGCGGTCCTCGTTGCGGCGGTCCTCGATGGCGCGGTTCTTGGCGAACGCGTCCGGATCGTAGCCGCCACATTCCACCGCCAGCGAGTGGTCGACGATCAGCTGCACCGGCACCACCGGGTTGACCTTGGCCGGGTCGCCGCCCTTGTCGGCAATGGCGTCACGCAGGCCGGCCAGGTCCACCAGCGCGGTCTGGCCGAGGATGTCATGGCACACCACGCGCGCCGGGAACCACGGAAAATCGAGGTCACGCTTGCGCTCGATCAGCTGCCTGAGCGAATCGGTGAGCGTGGCCGGATTGCAACGGCGCACCAGGTTTTCGGCCAGCACGCGCGAGGTGTACGGCAGCGTGGCATAGGCACCGGGGGCGATGGCATCGACCGCAGCCTGTGCGTCGAAGTAGTCCAGCGGGGTGCCGGGAAGGGGCTTGCGGTAGTCGGTGTTCATGGCGGGCCTGTGGAATCCGGGCTGGCTGGGCGGCACACGCCTGCGCGGTGCCTGCGAAAGCGGCGCTGCCAGCCGGCGTTCGAAGCAGGCAGCAGCGCCACGGTGGTTTCAGGGGGCATCCTTCCCCGGGGGTGAAAGAAGGCGGCCCCGCCCGCTAGCGCGGGCGAGGTCTGGCGGCGCGATCAGCCGCGCTTGTCCAACGGCACGAAGGCCTGGTCTTCCGGGCCGGTGTAGTTGGCGCTGGGGCGGATGATCTTGCCGTCGATGCGCTGCTCGATGATGTGCGCGCTCCAGCCGGCAGTACGGGCGATCACGAACAGCGGGGTGAACATCGCCGTCGGCACGCCCATCATGTGGTAGCTGACCGCGCTGAACCAGTCCAGGTTCGGGAACATCTTCTTGATGTCCCACATCACCGACTCCAGGCGCTCGGCGATGTCATACATCTTCATGTTCTGCTGCTCGGCCGACAGCGCGCGTGCCACGTCCTTGATCACCTGGTTGCGCGGATCAGACACCGTGTAGACCGGGTGACCGAAGCCGATCACCACTTCCTTGCGCTCCACCCGGGCCTTGATGTCGGCCTCGGCCTCGTCCGGCGTCTCGTAGCGCTTCTGCACCTCGAACGCGACTTCGTTGGCGCCGCCGTGCTTGGGGCCGCGCAGCGCGCCGATGCCGCCGGTGATGGCGCTGTACATGTCGCTGCCGGTGCCGGCGATGACGCGACAGGCGAAGGTGGAGGCGTTGAACTCGTGCTCGGCGTACAGGATCAGCGAGGTATGCATCGCCTTGACCCACGAATCCTGCGGTTGCTCGCCGTGCAGCAAGTGCAGGAAATGGCCGCCGATGGAGTCATCGTCGGTCTCCACGTCGATGACGCGGCCGTTGTGGCTCCAGTGGTACCAGTACAGCAGCATCGAGCCCAGGCAGGCCATCAGCTTGTCGGCGATGTCGCGCGCGCCCGGGTGGTTGTGGTCGTCCTTCTCCGGCGACACGCAACCCAGCACCGACACGCCGGTACGCATCACGTCCATCGGATGCGCCGACGGCGGCAGCTCCTCCAGCGCGGCCTTTACCGCGGCCGGGATGCCCCGCAGCGCCTTCAGCTTGGCCTTGTAGGCACGCAGTTCGGCCTTGTTGGGCAGCTTGCCGTGCACCAGCAGGTGGGCGATCTCCTCGAACTCGCTGGTATTGGCCAGGTCCAGGATGTCGTAGCCGCGGTAATGCAGGTCGTTGCCGCTGCGGCCGACGGTGCACAGCGCGGTGTTGCCGGCGGCGGTGCCGGACAGGGCGACGGACTTCTTGGGCTTGAAAGCCGGTGCGGCGGTTTGCTCTGACATGGTGTTTACCTCCGGGGAAACGGGTTCACGGTTTCAGTCTGGGTTGCGGCCGGCGGCGCGTGTGTTCTGCTCCAGCAGCCGTTGCAGCATCTCGATCTGCCGGTTCTGTTGCTCCACCAGCAGCGCCCAATCCTGCGAACGCAGAAGATCGAGCTTTTCATGGATCTGCAGCACTTCGAGTTCGGATTTGATGTTGACCTGGTAGTCGTTCTCGGCATGCATCCGGTCCACGGCCGCCTGCCGGTTCTGGCTCATCATGATGATCGGTGCCTGCATGGCCGCCAGACACGACAGCACCAGGTTCAGCAGGATGTAGGGATAGGGATCGAACGCCTTGGCCAGCATGAAACTGTTGGCCACCATCCACACAAGCAGCAGGAAGAAGAAGCACAGGATGAAGCTCCAGCTGCCGCCCACCTTCGCCACCTTGTCGGCGGCCCGCGCGCCGAAGGTGCGCGCCTGGTGGAACTCCTGCCCCACATTGCGCGCGACCTTGCGCCGCGAGATGAAGCGCTCGACCACCAGCCGCTCCTCCGGCGGCAGCTGTTCCAGCTCCTTCTGCAACAGCCGGCGCGCCGTTTCGCGGCGATCAACACGGGCGGTACGGGGCGAGGGGTTTGCCATGGCGGGTCAACCGGCCGGGAAAGCCGCCATCATGCGCCCTTGCCAGCGAACACCTTGTCCAGGCTGCGTTCGAAGGCGTGGTAGCCGATACGGTCGTACAGCTCCTCGCGGGTCTGCATGGTGTCCACCACATTGCGCTGGTGGCCGTCGCGGCGGATGGCCTCGTACACGTTCTCGGCGGCCTTGTTGGCCGCACGGAACGCCGACAGCGGGAACAGCTGGATCGCCACGCCGGCCGAGGCCAGTTCGTCGCGACTGAATAGCGGCGTGGCGCCGAATTCGGTGATGTTGGCCAGCAGCGGCACTTTCACCGCGTCGGCGAAGCGCTTGTAGGTTTCCAGGTCGTAGGCGGCCTCGGCGAAGATGCCGTCGGCACCGGCCTCGACGCAGGCGATGGCCCGCTCGATGGCCGCATCCACGCCCTCCATCTGGATCGCATCGGTGCGGGCGATCAGGAAGAAGTCCGGATCGGTCTTGGCATCGGCGGCGGCCTTCACCCGGTCGACCATCTCCCCCTGGCTGACGATCTCCTTGCCCGGACGGTGACCGCAGCGTTTGGCACCGACCTGGTCCTCGATATGGCAGGCGGCCGCGCCGGCCTTGATCAACGACTTCACGGTGCGGGCGATGTTGAACGCGCTGGGCCCGAAGCCGGTATCGATATCCACCATCAGCGGCAGGTCGCAGACATCGGTGATGCGGCGCACGTCGATCAGCACGTCCTCGAGCGTGTTGATGCCCAGATCCGGCAGCCCCAGCGAACCGGCGGCGACACCGCCACCGGACAGGTAGATGGCGCGGTAGCCGGCACGCTTGGCCAGCAGGGCGTGGTTGGCGTTGATGGCGCCGATCACCTGCAGCGGGGATTCGGCGGCCAGGGCGGCGCGGAACGCGGCGCCAGCGGAAGAAAGGCTCATGGGGGGCTCCTGTCCTGGCGGAGGCGAGGTGCCATTCCGCGATGGCGCCCAATCTGTCACCATCGCAATCATTGATCAATCTTGATTCAACAAATCAATCTATTGAATACGTCATGTCCGAGCAATCCGGCCCCGAACTGATTCCCGCCAGCGACGCCTGCGCGCTGCTGGGGATCAGTGCTGGCACCCTGTACGCCTATGTCAGCCGCGGCCAGCTCAGCTCACGTCCCGGTCCGGACGCGCGCAGCCGGGTGTATCTGCGCGCGGAAGTGGAACGGCTGGCACGCCGCAAGCAGGCCGGACGCGGCGCCGCGCGCGGGGCGGCGCAAAGCCTGGATCGCGGGCTGCCGGTGCTGGAGACACGGATCTCGCTGATCCGTCCGGATGCGCCGTATTACCGTGGCCGCTCGGCCGTCACCGCCGCGCGCAGCGGCGCCACGCTGGAGGACATCGCCCGCCTGCTGTGGGAAGGCGAGGAACAGGATCCGTTCGTCGCCTCGGTGCCGGATGTCTGGCCCGAGCGCATCGCGCCGTTGGCCCTGGACAGCTCGCTGCCGCCACTGGAACGGGCGATGGCCTGCCTGCCGCTGCTGGCCTTGGAACACCGGCAATCGCACAACGCCGCCGCACCGGTACGGCGCGAAGTGGCGGCGATGCTGCTGCGGCAGAACGCCGCGCTGCTGGTCGGCACCCAGCCCGACGCGCGGCCGGTGCATCGCCTGCTCGCCGACCAATGGCAGCCCGGTGATGCCGGTTTCGCCGAGGTGGTGCGCGCGGCGCTGGTGCTGTGTGCCGATCACGAACTGAACGTGTCCGCGTTTGCCGCCCGCGTGGTCGCCTCCACCGGCGCGCACCTGCACGCGACCGTGTGCGCCGGGCTGGCGGCGATGTCCGGCCCGCGCCACGGCGGCGCCACCGCGCGCGCGCATGCGCTGCTGTGCGATGCCGAGGCCAGCGGCGCGCCGGCCGGCTTCATCGCCGAACGCTGGCGGCGCGGCGACGAGCTGCCCGGCTTCAATCACGTGCTGTATCCCGATGGCGATCCGCGCGGGGCCGAAGTGCTGCGCCAGCTGCGGGCGTTGCGCGGCGACTGCCCGCGCATGCGGCATGTGGAGACGGTACTGGCGACCACCACCGAGCACAGCGGCCAGCATCCCAACATCGACGGCCTGCTCGCGGCGATCTGCTATGTCTACGCGCTGCCGGCGACCCACGCGCTGGTGATGTTCGCCAGCGCGCGCCTGACCGGCTGGCTGGCGCATGCGCTGGAACAACAGGCGCTGGGCACGCTGATCCGGCCGCGTGCGCGTTACAGCGGACGCGCACCGGGCGACCACGACTGAGCTGTCGCGAGGACTGGGCGGCGACAACGGTCCCGCCCGCCATCCCCACTCAGCCCTGTCGCTGAGCCCACGCCAGGATGATCGCGGCGATCGCGCCCACGCCATCGGTCAACGCCGCCGGGCCCGGCTGCAGGATCAGCGGCGACTTGATCTCGTGCAGTTCGCCGTCGCGCACCGCGGTGATGACCTCCCAGCCCGGACGCGCCGCGACTTTCTCCGGGCGGAATTTCTTGCCGCACCACGAGCCGATGATGATGTCCGGGTTGCGCGCTATCACCGGCCCGCCATCGGCGAGGATCCGCGCCTTGGCCAGCGGTTCGCGCGACAGCTCGGGGAACACATCGATGCCGCCGGCGATTTCCACCAGCTCGGCGCCCCACTGGATACCGGTGATGATCGGCTCGTCCCATTCCTCGACATAGACGCGCGGCCGCCGCGGCAACGTCGCCGCCTGCGTGGCGATGGCATCGAGCCCGCGCTGCAGCTGGTCGGCATAGTCGTACGCCCGCTGCGCTACACCCACCAGCGCACCGAGCCGGCGGATGTAATCGAGGATGCCAGCGACACTGCGGTGATTGGAAATCCACACCTCCACGCCATTGCGGATCAACTCGGCGGCGATGTCGGCCTGGATGTCGGAAAAGCCGATCGCCAGATCCGGATTGAGCTTGAGGATTTCCTCCACCTTGGCACTGGTGAAGGCGCTGACCTTGGGCTTCTCACGCCGCGCCTGCGGCGGCCGCACGGTGAAACCGCTGATGCCAACGATGCGGTCCTGCTCGCCCAGCGCATACAGCGTTTCGGTCGGCTCTTCGGTCAGGCAGACAATGCGGCGCGGGCCGATCATGGGCTTGCGAACTCCGTGGTATCGACGAATACCGCCGGGCTGTTCCACGGGTGATGGGCGGCGATGCCGTCTTCCAGCAACCGTTGCAGGCGCGCGGCATCACGCGGGATGCAGAACTCCAGACGCACGCTGGCTTCGCGCACCAGCGCGCCGGGCTGTCCGATGGCGCTGTGCGTGCCTGGCAGCACGCGGAACTGCTCCTGCCCCGGTGCCGATTCCCACATGCCGTGCGAATAGCCCCCGGCGGACAGATCGTCCACTGCCAGGATCGCGTCCTTGAGCGCCTGCAGATGCGCCGGCGGTACGAACACGGTGATGCGGTAGAGCGGATGCAGGGTCATGAGTCTGACCGCCAATGACCTGGACGACGCGCCAAGACGCCTCCGCCCGGTGCGCCGCTGCAGATCCGCGATGTCACCGCTGCGCCGCGCATCACCGGCTCACGGGTACAGCAGCTGCTTGCTCCAGCTGCCGCCGGCATCGGCCTCATAGCACCAGCGTTCGTGCAGGCGGAAGTCGGCGCCGTACCAGAACTCGATGCGTCGCGGCACCACGCGGATTCCGCCCCAGCCGTCGGGGCGCGGCACTTCGCGTCCTTCGAAGCGCGCCTCGAAACTGGCCAGCCGCTGCTCGAACTCCTCGCGCGAGGCGAGCGGCTGCGATTGCGCCGAGGCCCAGGCGCCGATCTGGCTCATACGCGGCCGTGTGGCGAAATAGGCATCGGCTTCGGTGGCCGATACCAGCTGCGCATCACCTTCCACCCGCACCTGGATGCCGGCCTCGCGCAGGCTGCGCCACAGGAACAACAGCGCGACCTGCCGGTTTTCGTGCAGTTCGCGGCCCTTGCGGCTGTCAAGATGGGTGTAGAACACGAAACCGCGCTCATCGAAGGCCTTGAGCAGCACGGTGCGTGCCGATGGACGGCCGTCAATGTCGGCGGTGGCCACCGTCATCGCCGTGGCATCGATTTCCTGGCTGGCCTTGGCCTCCGCGAACAGCGAGGCGAAGGTGGCAAGCGCTTCTGCGTAAAGATCAGTCATGGCTCCACTTCGAACAGCACGGGTTTGGGCTATTGTGGCGCCATGTCACCGGTTCCGCACCGTTTCTCCGTCCGCCGCTTCGCCGATACGCTGGTCACACAGGCCCTCGACGACGCGCTGTGCAGCGGCAGGACCACCCCGATCCTGGCGATCAGCGGGTTGCAGGGCAGCGGCAAATCCACGCTGGCCGCACAGGTGGTGGAGCTGGCCCGCGGCCGCGGCCTGCGCGCGGCGGCGCTGTCCATCGATGACACCTACCTCACCCGTGCCCAGCGCCAGCGTCTGGCCGATCGCGTGCATCCGCTGCTGGCCACGCGCGGCCCGCCCGGCACCCACGATCTGCCATTGGCCTTGAATACGCTCGATGCCGCCAGCAGCGGACAACCATTCCCCCTGCCGCGCTTTGACAAACTGGCCGATGAGCGGGTGGACGAAGCGCAGTGGGAACGGATCGACGGCCGCCTGGACCTGCTGGTGTTCGAAGGCTGGTTCCTGGGCACCCCGGCCGAACCGGAGGCGGCGCTGCAGACACCGCTGAACGCGCTGGAGCGCGAAGCCGACGCTGACGGGCGCTGGCGGCGCTGGTGCAACCAGACCCTGGCCGATGACTATCCGGCGCTGTGGCGGCGCTTCGATCGCCTCTGGTTCCTGCAACCACCGGGGTTTGCGGTGGTGCCGCAGTGGCGCTGGCAGCAGGAACAGGCGCTGCAACAGGCGGCCCCCGGCCGCAGCGGCATGAGCCGCGCGCAGCTGGAACGCTTCGTGCAGTTCTACGAGCGGATCAGCCGGCAGGCCTTGCGCACCCTGCCGGCTATTGCCGACCGCGTGATCGCGCTGGACGCGCAGCGGCGGCCACTCCAGGCGTAGGAACCGACGGTCACTGCTCGGGCCACGCGCCTACGCCAGCGGCCGGCTCACTCGACCAGGAACGTGATCCGCAGGTTGACCCGCCACTCGATGATGTTGCCCTGCGGGTCGGTGACCGCCTTGGTTTCGCTGATCCACGCGCCCTGGATGCCCTTGACGGTCTCGGCCACCTTCTTCAGACCCGAGCGCACCGCCTCCTCCACGCTGGTCTTGGACGAGGCGCTGACTTCGATGATTTTCGCTACAGACATGCCCTGCTCCTTGGTTGCACCACGAACCATTCGTGGAAGGGCAGAGCTTGGCTGCTACCTTGTTAAGGCACCGACACGAGGTGCTAGCATCGATCCGCTATGAATCCAGCCCCCAACCTCATTCTGGTCGGCCCGATGGGGGCCGGGAAAACCTGCATCGGCCGGCGTCTGGCCGAGCGCTTCGGGCTGGAATTCGTCGATGCCGACCAGGCCATCGTCGATGACACCGGCTCCAGCATTCCCGCCATTTTTGACAACCTCGGCGAGCCCGGCTTCCGCGTGCATGAAAAGCGCGTGCTCGGCGCGCTGCTGGAACGCGGTGGCCAGCTGATTTCCACCGGTGGCGGCGCCGTGCTCGATGCAGA
Source organism: Stenotrophomonas sp. STEN014 (assembly GCF_056760315.1). Lineage (NCBI taxonomy): Bacteria > Pseudomonadati > Pseudomonadota > Gammaproteobacteria > Lysobacterales > Lysobacteraceae > Stenotrophomonas > Stenotrophomonas sp. STEN014. The sequence continues at coordinate 144,871 of NZ_JBRREN010000005.1, forward strand.
CAACCGCCGGCTGATCCGGCAGCGCGGTTTTGTCGTCTACCTGCGGGTCAGCGTCGCTTCGCAACTGGCACGCCTGCAGCGCGACAAGACCCGCCCGCTGTTGCAGCGCGATGACCGCGAGCAGGTGCTGCACGAGATGGCGGCCTTCCGCGATCCGCTGTACCGCGAAGTGGCCGACCTGACCATCGATACCGACCTTTACACCCCCGCCGAAGCGACCGCCCATGCCGTGGTGCGGCTGGCCGCGCTCTGGCAGATTTCGGAACTTCCCGCATGACCCCCGCTGCTCCCCCTACCGTCGATGTCGGCGGTGAACGCCCTTACCGGATCCACATCGGTCCTGGCCTGCTGGCCCGGGGCGAACTGCTGGCCGATGCCATCCGCGGCCGCCACGTATTGCTGGTCAGCGACGACACCGTCGCCCCGCTGTATCTGGCGCAAGTGCAGGCCGCACTGCTGGCCGCACGCCCGGTGCTGAAGATCGGCGAATACATCATTCCCGCTGGCGAAGCCTCCAAAACGCTGGACAACTTCGCCGGCGCGATCAATGCACTGGCGACGCTGGGCGCCACCCGTGACGCCTGCGTGCTGGCCCTGGGTGGCGGCGTGGTCGGCGACCTGGCCGGGTTTGCCGCCGCCTGCTGGATGCGCGGCGTGGATTGCGTGCAACTGCCCACCACCCTGCTGGCGATGGTCGATTCCTCGGTCGGCGGCAAGACCGCGGTGGATATCGCCCAGGGCAAGAACCTGGTCGGGGCCTTCCATCCGCCGCGCGCGGTGATCGCCGATACCGCCGTGCTGCGCAGCCTGCCGCTGCGCGAGCTGCGTGCCGGATTGGCCGAAGTGATCAAGTACGGTGCGATCCGCGACCTGGAGTTCTTCCAGTGGCTGCAGAGCGAGCGCGACGCACTGCTGGCCGGCGAGGACGCCGCGCTGGCACAGGCCATCGCCCGCAGCTGCGAACACAAAGCGCAGATCGTCGAACGTGATCCACTGGAAAAGGGCGAGCGCGCCCTGCTCAACCTCGGTCACACCTTCGGCCATGCCATCGAGACCGCACAGGGCTATGGCGCACCGGGCAACGACAACCTCAACCATGGCGAAGCCGTGGCCGTGGGCATGGTGCTGGCCGCGCGCCTGTCGGCGGCACTGGGCATGGCCGAGGCGGCCGACACCGACCGCCTGCGCGAACTGCTGCTGTCCTATGGCCTGCCGGTGGACATCCCCGCCGGGCTGGCGCCGGAAACGCTGCTGGCCCATATGCGGCTGGACAAGAAGAACATCGCCGGCCGCCTGCGGCTGGTGCTGTGGCGGGGCATCGGCCGGGCCGAAGTGGTGCCGGATGTGGACGAAGCCGCGGTGCTGGCGATCCTCCAGCCGGGCTGAGCCCATCCGGCAACGGGCAGCGGACACCGACGAACGGGCCCCAGACCCTGCGCCGTGGTCGGGCGCTCCTGCGGTGGCGGACAACCGCCCCCGCTGCGGCTGAAATCCGCCGCAGCGGCTACAATCGGCGGCATGCGTGTCCTCCTGCAACAGCCGCCCAGCGGCAACGAAGCCCCCCGCTATGTCCAGCTGTCCCTGGTGGCCGACCTGCTCGGCGGCTGGGAACTGCTGCGTGAAAGCGGCCAGATCGGCGGCCGCGTGCAATTGCGCCGCGAACTTTTCCTGCAGCAGGACGACGCCCTGCAAGCCTTCGAGAAGGCACGCGATGCGCAGCTCAAGCGCGGCTTCCAGCTGATGTTCGCCAGCGGCCAGCCACAACCCTGATCCCGCATCCCCACAGGACGCCCCGCGCGTTCCTGCGTCTACCTTTATCCAGGAGTTCATGTGACCAGCCCACTTCGCAACGACCGCTTCCTGCGCGCCCTGCGCCGCGAGCCTGTGGACTGCACCCCCGTCTGGCTGATGCGCCAGGCCGGCCGTTACCTGCCGGAATACCGCGCCACCCGCGCCCGCGCCGGCAGCTTCCTGGCCATGGCCAAGAACCCGGACATCGCCTGCGAAGTCACCCTGCAGCCGCTGGAGCGCTTCGATCTGGACGCGGCGATCCTGTTCTCCGACATCCTCACCATCCCCGATGCGATGGGTCTGGAGCTGTATTTCGTCGACGGTGAAGGCCCCAAGTTCCGCCATCCGGTGCGCAGCGTGGCCGACATCGCCAAACTGGCGGTGCCGGACATGGAAACCGAGCTGCGCTATGTGATGGACGCGGTGCGGGTGATCCGCCGCCAGCTGGACGGCAAGGTGCCGCTGATCGGCTTTTCCGGCAGCCCGTGGACGCTGGCCTGCTACATGGTCGAAGGCGGCGGCAGCAAGGATTACGCGCGCATCAAGGCGCTGGCCCTGAACGAACCCCAGGCCCTGCACCAGCTGCTGGGCGTGGTCACCGACGCGGTGATCGCCTACCTGTCGGCCCAGCGCCTGGCCGGTGCGCAGGCGCTGCAAGTGTTCGACACTTGGGGCGGCGTATTGAGCCCGGCGATGTACCGCGAGTTCTCGCTGCCCTACCTCACCCGGATCGCGCACGAGCTGGACCGCGGCCAAGGGGCCGAGCACGCGCCGCTGATCCTGTTCGGCAAGGGCAACGGCCAGCACCTGGAAGCACTGGCCGCCAGCGGCACCGATGCGGTGGGCGTGGACTGGACCACCGAGCTGGGCGATGCGGTGCGCCGCACCGGCGGCCGGGTCGCGCTGCAGGGCAACCTGGATCCGGCCACGCTGTATGGCTCTCCCGAGGCGATCCGCCGCGAAGTGGGCGTGGTGCTGGACAGCTACCGTGACGGCAACGGCGGCTCACGCGAAGGCCATGTGTTCAACCTCGGCCACGGCATGTCGCCGGACATGAATCCCGAGCACGTCGCCGTGCTGGTGGATGCCGTCCACAGCCACAGCCGCCGTTGACATGCGTCTGCCCGCCACCGCGCTGATCCTGCTCCTGGTCGCCGGCGCGGTGGCGGCCGGGGCCGCGGCTCCGCTGGCCGGCCGGTTCGGCCATGCCTACACCGCCACCGACGGCGAAACCGTCTGGACGATCACTCCGCATCGCGACGGCGACTACCGCGTGCAGCAGCCCGGCAAGCCCGAGGCCCCGGCCGCAGTGCTCGACGACAGCCAGCGCATCGCGTTCTGGCAGAAGATGGACTGGGACACCACCACCGCCGCCGGGGCGAACTGCCTGCATTGGGGCGAGCCGGTCGCCGACTCGCTGGGGGACCTGTTCGAGGCCCCGCCTGCGGCCGCGCCGGTGCTGCGCCGTTCGCTGCTGTGCCACCTGCCCGGCCCCCAACGCGCACAGATCGGCTGGCTGGCCGACAACGCCAGCGACTGGTTCTATTACGACGCGCTGAGCGGGGTCATGGAAATCACACCGCTGCCATGAATCCGGCCGCTCCAGCCTCCGGCAACGCCACGCACCGGCCGCTGCTGTGGCTGGTATCGCTGGGCATCTTCATGCAGATGCTGGATTCGACCATCGTCAACACGGCGTTGCCGGCGATGGCCCACAGCCTGGGGGAAAGCCCGCTGCAGATGCAGTCGGTGGTGTTCAGCTACGCACTGGCGGTGGCCAGCTTCATTCCCGCCTCCGGCTGGATCGCCGACCGCCTCGGTACCCGACGCACCTTTCTGGCCGCGATCATCCTGTTCACGCTGGGCTCGTTGGCCTGCGCGCTGTCGCCCACGCTGCAGTGGCTGGTGGCCGCCCGCGTGTTGCAAGGCATCGGTGGAGCGATGCTGCTGCCGGTCGGGCGGCTGGCGGTGATGCGCTCGGTCCCGCGTGAGCAGTTCCTCGCCGCGATGAGCTTCATCGCCATTCCCGCGCTGATGGGGCCGCTGATGGGGCCGACGCTGGGCGGCTGGCTGGTGGAAGTGGCCTCATGGCACTGGATCTTCCTGATCAACCTGCCGATCGGGATGATCGGTTTCATCGCCGCGCTGCGGATCATGCCAGACCACCGCGCCCAGCGGAAAACCCGTTTCGACCTGCCCGGCTACCTGATGCTGGCGCTGGGCATGGTCGCGCTTTCGCTGGCGCTGGACGGCATCTCCGGCGTCGGCCCGGCCCACGCGCTGGTGATGCTGCTGGCGGTGATCGGCATCGCGGCCCTGGCCGGTTACTGGCTGCACGCCGCCGGCAGCGGCAACGCCCTGTTCCCGCTGTCGCTGTTCAAGGTTGTCAGCTTCCGGATCGGCATCCTCGGCAATCTGTTCTCGCGTATCGGCAGTGGTGCGATGCCGCTGCTGATTCCCCTGCTGCTGCAGGTGGGCCTGGGCATGAGCCCGATGAACGCCGGCATGCTGATGATCCCCGTGGCGCTGTCGGCGATGGTCGCCAAACGCGCGGCGGTGACGCTGGTGGAGCGCTTCGGCTACCGCCGCATCCTGATGCTCAATACGGTCTGCGTGGGACTGGCGATGGCCAGCTTCGTGTTCGTCACCCCCGAGCAGTCCCCGTGGCTGCGATTGCTGCAGCTGGTCCTGTTCGGCACGTTCAATTCGATCCAGTTCACCGTGATGAACACCGTGACGCTGCGTGATCTGGATACCGCCCAGGCCAGCAGCGGCAACAGCCTGCTGTCGCTGGTGATGATGCTGGCCACCGGCTTCGGCGCCGCCGCAGCGGGCAGCCTGCTGGCGACCTTCGGCACCCACCTCAGCGGCGACGACGCGATGGCCGCGCTGCACGCCACCTTCGTCTGCGTCGGCGCGATCACCCTCAGTTCGACCCTGGTGTTCTGGCAGTTGCCGGACAACCGCCCGGATCCGCGGGCGGTGGAAGAAGTGGTGGAATGATCACACCAGCGGTGGCACACCCGCCGCACTGCGCGGCCGCGCGGCCAGTACCTTGGCGATCTTGGCCAGCAGCAGCTGGGCGCTGACCGGCTTGCGCAGAAACCCGTCAAATCCCGCCTCCCTGGCCTGCTGCTCGGCCTCGCCATCCGAGCGCGCCGTCACCGCCACCAGCGGCATGTCATAGCCCAGCGTCCGCAACTGGCCGGCCAGCACCAAACCGTCGATGCCGGGCAGATCCAGATCCAGCAGCGCCACGTCGAACGCGCGCCAGCTGACCTCGGACAAGGCCGCCAAGCCGTGCGGCACGTGCACCACCTGGTGCCCGTTCACCGCCAGCAGGCCGCTGATGACCTGCGCGATGGTGGCGTCATCCTCCACCAGCAGGACCTGCAAGGGCGGCAGCGGTGCAGGGCCGGTGCCCGCCGCGCCGGCGGCGTCGACCGCGACCTGGCGCCAAGCCAGCGGCAACTGCACGCTGAAGCAGGTGCCACGTCCCGGCACACTGTCCACCTCGATGCTGCCGCCCATCGCACTGACCAGCTCGTTGCAGATCGCCAGCCCCAGCCCGCTGCCGCCGTAGCGGGCCGCGGTACGTGCGCCATCGGCCTGCTCGAAGCGACGGAACAGACGCTTACGCTGTTCGACATTGATCCCCGGGCCGGTATCGCGGATATCGAACCGCACGCCGCGACCACCGTCCCGCAATGACACCTGCAGTACCACCGAGCCCTGGCTGGTGAACTTGATCGCATTGCTCAGCAGATTGAGCAGGATCTGGCGCAGACGCATTGCATCGCCGTCCACCTGGGTCAGGGCGGGCACGCTGCTGTCAACGCGGAATTCCAGCCCGCGGCGCTGCGCCAGCGGCTTCATCAGCGCGCACACTTCCTCCAGCAGCTGCTGCAGATCAAGCGGCTGCTGCTGCAGTTCCAGCTTCCCGGCTTCGATCCGGGCCAGATCCAGCGCATCGTTGACCAGCCGCAGCAGGTGTTCGCCGGCGCGATGGATGGCCTCGGTGTAACCGCGCTGGCGATCGTCCAGTTCGGTCGACAGCAGTAGCTCGCTCATGCCCAGCACGCCGGTCATCGGCGTGCGCACCTCATGCCCGAGCGTGGCCAGGAAACGGGTCTTGGCCAGCGACGCCTGCTCGGCCAGCTCCTGCTTGTGCAGCGCCAGCTGCCATTCGCTGCGGCGGCGCAGACGGCGCCGGTACAGCCAGGCAAACAGCAACAGCAGCAGCCCCACCACCACCGTCAGCACGATCACCCCACCCAGACTGCGCCACCACGGCGGCTGCACATGCACGAGCCGCGTCTGCACTTCCGACCAGACGTTGTCGGAGGTCTTCGCCTGCGCCTGCAAGCGGTAGCTGCCTGGCGGCAGCTGCGAGAACACGCGCTCACCCGCCGCGCCCACCTCCACCCAGTCCGGGTCATAGCCTTCCAGGCGGAAGCGGTAGGCGTTGGTCGCCGAATCGGCGAAAGACAGCAGTCGCGCGGTGATATGCAGGTCGCGGTCCCCGTCCTCGATCTCCAGCGAACGCTGGTGGGTGAGGTCATGCTCGCTGTCGCCGCGGCGCACACTGACCCGCTCGATCACTAGCGGCGGCTGGCGGGTGGACGGCTTGACGCGCGCCGGATCGAACAGCACCACACCCTCGGGCGTACCACCGGCGATCTGCCCGGTGGTCGCCTGGACCAGGGCGCGGCGCCGGAACTCCTGCCCCGGCAGGCCGTCATGCACGCCGTACAGGCGGATTGAACGGCTGGCCGGATCGATCCGCACCAGTCCGCGCGCACTGCTGGCCCAGGCCACGCCCTCGGCGTCCACCACCAGCCCCGCGGGCGCCAGCGCCGGAAATTCACGGTCGGTGCCGACACTGTCCAAGCGGGAAAGCTTCTGTCCGTCCCACAGGTACTGGTCCATGCGCCCCAGCCCGGCCATCCACACCACACCGCTATCGGTGGTGCGGAACACATATATCCGATCACGGGGACTGCCCGGCACCGGCTCGAAACGCGCCAACGCCGGGTTCCATGCCATCAGTCCGGTCGCCGTGGCCAGCCACAGATGATCCTGTGGCCCGCAACGCACGTCCTCCACCGGGGTGACCGGCAAGCCCGCCCCCCCCAAGGGCAGCGAACGCAGCACCCGGCCGTCGCCGTCACGCTGCTGCAGCCCGCCACGTTCGGAATAGATCCAGATCGTGCCGCCTTCGCAGATCTGCACCAGATCGCCATCGCCGGGCAAGGCCGGATCCGTGCTGTCCTCCCGGTACCAGCGCCGTAGGGCGCCGGTTTTCGGGTCATAGCGCACCAGCGCATCCAGACTGCCGATCCACACCCGCCCCTGGCCATCCTCGACCAGCGACTGCGGCCAGTTGTTGCCGTCGATACTCCGCACATGGTGCTCGACCGCACCGGTGGCCGGATCCAGCCGGTCCAGCGCGCCCCGGGTGCCGGTGATCCAGATGCCGCCGGAGGCCGATGGCGCCAGCGCCAGCGCGTAGGGATTGCGCAGCGATGCCGGATCGTCCAGCCGGCGCGAAAGCACCGAGAACTGGCGCCAGCTCGGCGGCAGATGCCACAACCCGGCATTGGTACTGGCGAACCACAGCCCGCCTTCGCGGTCTTCGTGGGCACTGGACCAGTTCGGCTTGACCAGCCCGCGCTCCTGGGTGCTGTACAGCGGCACGTTGTGGACGCCGGTGTTGCGCATCCGCCCCAGCCCGTAACGGGTGTCGAGCCAGTAATTGCCATCGCCGGAGTACTGCAGCATGTTCAGTACTTCGTTGGACGCCAGGCCCTCCCAGACCGGCATCCGGAACCGGCCATCGGCCTCGCGCACCACCACCCCCTCGTTGGTGGCGACCCACAGCCGGCCCTCTCGGTCCACCTTCAGACCGTTGATCACCAGCGACGGCAGCACCTCTTCGCCAAACCGCTCGAATCCGTCGCCATCCCAGCGTGCCAGCCCGCCCTTGGTCCCCACCCACAGGCTGCCATCGCCGGTAACCGCCAGATAGCCCACGGCCGCGTGCGGCAGACTGCGCCGGTCACCGGCCACCGGCATGAAGCGCCGGATCTTGCCGTCCCCTCCCAGCCGGTGCAGGCCGGCGGTGGCGGTGCCGAACCAGAGGTCGCCATCGGCGGTAGAGGCGATGCTCCAGACCGTGTTGCTGCCGATCTCCGGGAAGTGCTCGCGGTCATAGAAACGGAAGCTGCGGCGGTCGGGGGACAGCATCACCAGACCGGCGTTCTGGGTGCCTGCCCAGAGCCGGTTGCCGGCATCCACATGCAGGCTCCACACCAGGTTGTCGCGCAGGCCGTCGCCGGCGCGCCAGATGCGGTAGTTGCGCCCGTCATAGCGCGCCAGACCATCGCGACTGGCCAGCCACAGATATCCGAAGCCATCCTCGGCAAACGCATTGATATTGCTCGAGGGCAGGCCATCGGCCACGGAGATCTGCCGCGGCTGCGGCGTCGCCGGCACATCGGCAAGCACCGGCAGCGCCAACACCGCCAGCATCCATCCGTAGAACCACAAAGTCATTCGAGTCATTGCGCCAGTATTCCATGTGCGTGCGCTGCCGGCATTTGCTGCGGCCACAGCGCCGGACGTCCGGCCATCGCCAACGGCCCCCCACGCGATCCAGCCTCCTGTCCGTACCGTCAAGCGCAGCATGATCAAAACGCCGCAGCCGACCTCCAGCGACGGACGCCAGCGTCTATCCCAGGACCGGACAAAACCCGGCGTCGATCACCGCTGCGGTGTCCGTCCCCAACGGCACGTAACAATCCTTTGCTCACCATGCGCACAATGCCCACCGGCTGTGCGCCTAGAATCCAGACACCCCGAACCGGAGCCGGACCGTGCCGCGACTGCTGATGATTCTGTTCTGCGCCCTGCTGCCGCTGGTTGCCACGGCCGCGCCGGAGCGCTACCGGATCGATCCGGTCCACACCCGCGTCCTGTTCGCCATCGAGCATGCCGGCTTCTCGCAGGCGCTGGGCACGGTATCGGGCACGGAAGGCGTGCTGGAATTCGATCCGCAGGACTGGTCCAGCGCGCGCCTCGACGTGGCGGTGCCCCTCACCCGGCTGGACCTGGGCGATGACAAATGGAACCGTGCCACGCTGGCGCGCAACCTGCTCGATGGCGAACGCTTCCCGCAGGCACACTTCGTCTCCACCCGCATCGAACCGGTCGATGCGAACCGCGCCCGTGTCCACGGCCGGCTGACCCTGCGCGGGGTCACCCGCGATACGACCCTGGAGGTCACCCTCAACGCACTCAAACGCTATCCATTGCCGCCGTTCCGGCGTACGGCCGGCTTTTCGGCAACGGCGGTAGTGAGCCGTGCCGATTTCGGCATCGACGCCTGGCAGTCCGTCATCGGTGACCGGGTCGAGTTGCGCATCGAAGCAGAAGCCGTGCGCGACGGCAACGCCGAGGCGCCGGCAGGGGCCCCCGACATTATTCCCACACCTGCAGACGACACTCTGCAGGACGCGGCCGATGCCGCCCTGAACAATGAAATGGACAAGCACCCATGACCCTGAAGAACACCACACACCGCTGGGGCGGCGTCAGCAAGACCCTGCACTGGCTGATCGCCCTGCTGATCCTGGCCTTGGGCATCGTCGGCCTGGTGATGGGCGAGTTCCCCAGGACGCCGAAGTATTTCTGGATCTACACGATGCACAAATCCATCGGTATCACCGTACTGGTGCTGGTCGCACTGCGGCTGCTGTGGCGGCTGTATGCCGGTGCGCCGCACGCCGTGCCGGGTACGCCCGGCTGGCAGGAACGCATCGCCTCGCTCACGCACTGGCTGCTGTATCTGCTGATGTTCGCCCTCCCGCTGTCCGGCTGGCTGTACGACTCGGCCAGCGGTCTGCGCCCGTTCAAGCTGTTCGGCCTGGTCGAGATGCCCAAACTGGTGGCCCCCAGCGAGTCCGCCAGCCAGGTCTCCCATGCCCTCCACGAGTACGGCTTCTGGGTACTGATCCTGCTGGTGCTGGCCCATGCCGGTGCCGCGCTCTACCACCACATCCACCAGCGCGATGCCACGCTCGTGCGCATGCTGCCCGATGGCTGGCTCCCCACCCCACAGAAGGATTCCGCATGAACATCAAGCTCACCTCGCCGACGGCGGTCGCTGCGGCACTGGCCGGCCTGCTGGCCATCTCCCCCGCGATGGCCGCCGACTACGTACAGGCGCCCGGCTCGATCCTGGTGTTTGCCAGCAAGTACGACGGTGAAGTGTTCACCGGCACCTTCCCCGGCTTCCAGACCCGAGTCAGTTTCGACCCGGCCAACCCGGCCGCGGGCAAGCTCGACGTGACCATTCCGCTTGCCGGGGCAAAGAGCGGCAACAGCGACCGCGACTCGACCCTGCAGGGCGCCGACTTCTTCAACGTCGCCCGTTTCGCGCAGGCCCGCTACACCGCCAACGGCTTCCGCGCGCTGGGCAACAACCAGTACGCAGCTGACGGTACGCTGGAACTGCGCGGGGTCAGCAAGCCGGTGACCTTGACCTTCAGCTGGACGCCGGGCGCGCAGCCGGTGCTGACGGGCAAGGCCACGGTCAAGCGGCTGGAGTTCGGCGTCGGCGGCGGCGACTGGGCCGACACCGGCACCATTCCCAACGAAACGGCGATCAGCACCAAGGTGGTGCTGAAGAGCGCACCCTGACCGCAACGCCCGCGTGCTGCGGCGCCTTCCTCTGCCCGCAGCCGCCGCACGGCACACACGCCAACCGTGGCACTCCCTCCTGTCGGACGATCACCGCCAGGCGATCAGGCTGTCGGCGCTGAACGGCCAGTCAAGCTCGGCGCCGGAGGCTGTATGGCGCAGCACCGGCACGCGGGTGCCGTAGCGGGCCTCGAGCTGTTCGTCGCCATCGATGAAGACACTGTCGAACTCCGGCGCGCGCGCCTGCGCCAGCACCGCCAGCGCCAGGTCGCACAGGTGACAGTCATCGCGCTGGTACAGAACCCACTGGCTCATCGGCTGCTCCACGGCGGGAATGCTGCGCTGCAGGCAAGGCCCGCAGCGGGGAGCCCGTAGAATAGCCGCCCTCTTACCGCAGTACGCAGAACCCGCATGTCCGTCAGTACGTTCGACCTGTTCAAGATCGGCATTGGCCCGAGTTCGTCACACACCGTCGGCCCGATGCGCGCGGCCGAACGCTTCGTGCATCGCTGGCTGCTCGATCCGGGCCGCCTGTCCGACGTGGCGCGCATCCGCGCCGAAGTGTTCGGTTCGCTGGCCCTGACCGGACGCGGCCATGGCACCGACAAGGCGGTGCTGCTGGGTCTGGAAGGCCACCGCCCCAATGCGATCGACCCGGACATCATTCCGGCCACGCTGGAGCGCATCCGCAGCAGCAAGCGCATCACACTGATGGGCCAGCGCGAGATCGCCTTCGACGAGAAGCGCGATCTGGCGATGAACAAGCGCCAGAAACTGCCGTACCACACCAACGGCATGCGTTTTACCGCCTACGACGCCGACGACCAGGTCATCGCCACGCGCGATTACTACTCGGTGGGCGGCGGTTTCGTGGTCAACGAGGACGATGCCGCCGACGACCGCATCGTGCCCGACCAGACCCCCGTGCCGTATCCGTTCAAAAGCGGCGACGAGCTGCTGGCGCAGGCCGCACGCAGCGGCCTGAGCATCGCGGCGATGATGTTCGAGAACGAGAAGTGCTGGCGCAGCGAGGAGCAGATCCGGGCCGGGCTGCGCGGGATCTGGGAGGCGATGCAGGCCTGCGTCACCCGCGGTATCCGCTCCGAAGGCACCCTGCCGGGCGGCCTGAATGTCAGCCGGCGCGCGCCGGCGCTGTACCGCGAACTGTCCGCACGTCCGGAGGCGGCGATGCGCGATCCGTTGACCACGCTGGACTGGGTCAACCTGTACGCGCTGGCCGTCAACGAGGAAAACGCCGCCGGCGGCCGCGTGGTCACCGCGCCCACCAACGGTGCGGCCGGCATCATTCCCTCGGTGCTGCACTACTACGACCGTTTCTGCCCGGGCAGCAGCGAACAGGGAATCTTCGACTTCCTGCTCACCGCCGCGGCGATCGGCATCCTCTACAAGGAAAACGCCTCGATCAGCGGTGCCGAAGTCGGCTGTCAGGGCGAAGTGGGCGTGGCCTGCTCGATGGCGGCCGGCGGACTGATGGCCGCACTGGGCGGCAAGCCGGGACAGATCGAGAACGCTGCCGAGATCGGTATGGAACACAATCTGGGCCTGACCTGCGACCCGATCGGCGGGCTGGTGCAGATTCCCTGCATCGAGCGCAACGCGATGGGTGCGGTGAAGGCGATCAACGCCGCGCGCATGGCCATCCGTGGCGACGGCAAGCACAAGGTGTCGCTGGACAAGGTGATCAAGACCATGCGCGATACCGGTCGCGACATGCAGGACAAGTACAAGGAAACCAGCCGCGGTGGCCTGGCGGTGAACGTCATCGAGTGCTGACGGCCGCGTCTTGCAAGGATGCGGGCCGGCCTCACAGAATCGGGCCATCGCAAGGTAGATGCAGGGGCAGGGATGCATACCGAACAGGAACCAGGTCATGAGCCGCCGCCGGTGCCACGCCCGGCACATCCGCTGCGGGCCAAGCCCACTCCACGCAGGAGCGGGCTCACCCTGACCAGGCTGGTGCTTGCGGTGGGCATCCTGCTGGTCCTGGCCTGGTTCATTGGCGAGCGGAACTCAGGGAATTCCGATTCCGCCCAGGCTTCCGTCTCGGCCGAACCGGAAGCGCCCGTCCCCCGCAACGCTGGCACTCGGTCCGAAGCGCGGGTGGTGCAAGGCGAGAAGTCCACCACGTTGCGGCAAGTGGAAGACGCGCGCATGCAGGTGGGTGAGCAAGGTACGGTGCTGCGCATCGAAGGCAGCGTCGGCAGGAATTTCGCCACCCAGCTGCAAGCGGCATTGGATGCCAACCCGTCCCTGCAGCGCATCGACATCACCAGTGGCGGCGGTTACGCCCAGTCCGGGCTGGAAGCGGCACGGATGATCCGCCGGCGCAATCTCATTGTCCGCGTGCACTCCCACTGCGCGAGCATGTGCGTCGGGCTGTGGGCCGCCGCCGCGCAGCGGCAGATGGAACCGGATGCCCTGATCGGCCTGCACCAGTGGAACGCCCAATGCGAGGCGTTCCCCTCGCCGGCCCGGGAAGAGTGCCGCCACCAGATCCAGTTCATGACCGACCACGACTCCAGCTATGACGCCTGGCTGCGCGATGCCGGTTTCAACCAGTATCTGCTGGACCTGCAGTCCAGCACCGCCGCGGAAGACATCGCCGTGCTGGATGTCCTGCAGCTGTGGGAGAACGGGGTGGACTTCAGCGTGGTCAACCGCGACGGACGCCGCATGAGCCGGGCCGAGGTACAGCAGCATCTGGCCGCGAAAAGCGGGTCGCGCTAGCCACCAGGGTTTTGTCCCGCCTCCGGGTTGCCGTGTGATTGCATATCCCGCCGCAAGCACGGGCACCGTTGCCGGTCTACACACGCGTGCGCAGCTTCAGCCCCCCCTCCAGCGCCAGCAGCCCCACCGCGACCCAGATCGCGAGATAGGTCGGCCACTGGTCCTGGCCCACGCTCTCACCCAGCAGCAACGCGGCCAGCATCAGCAGCACCGGCTCGACATAGGTGAGCAGGCCGAAGAGGCTGAAGGACAGCATCTTCGCCGCCAGCATGTAGCACATCAGCGCCACGGCACTGATCGCACCCAGCAGCGGAATCAACCCGTACAGCGCCGGCCGCTGCACCAGCATCTGTGCCAGCGCCTCGCCATTGCCGACTGCCGCCCACCAGGCGACCGGTGACAGCAGCACCAGTTCCACCCAGAAGCCGCCCAGATGCGCCACGCCGAGATGCCGCCGCACCAGGAAATAGGCCGGGTAGCCCAGCGCCACCAGCAGCATCTCCCAGGACAGGCCGTGGTTGCCCAGCAACGCCCACGCCACGCCCGCCGCCGCACTGGTCACCGCCAGTTTCTGCAGCGCGGACAGGCGCTCGCCATAGAAGACCCGGCCGACCAGCACCATCACCAGCGGCAGCAGGAAATAGCCCATCGATACCTGCAGCGCGCGCCCGTGCAGCGGCGCCCACAGGAACAGCCACAGTTGCACGCCCACCATCGCCGCGCAGGCCGGCATCGCCAGCCACAACCGGCGGTCCTGGCGAAGCCGGGCCAAGGTCTGACCGATCAGGCGCGGCTCGCCGCCGACATGCAGCATCAACGCCACCAGCGGCACCGCGAACAGCACGCGCCAACCAAAGATGTCGGTTCCCTGCAGCGGCGCCAGCCACGGGCTGGCGTAATACATCAGACCGAACAGCAGCGAAGCCGCCAGCGAAACCACCACACCTTTGGACACGCGCCACTACCTGTCGAGAAGATCACCGCAGGCCAACCACCGGCGCGGTCAGGCCCGGAGCACGGCAGCCGGCAGTCTGCCTGTGCAAGCTGCCAGCGGACGCCAACTCGCGGATGCGGCGCCGGGCACCATGATAAGGCGCGACAGGTGTCAGCCGCCGACGATGCGCAGCACGTCATCCAGCAACGCCGCTGCCGTCACTTCAGCACCGGCGCCCGGCCCCTGGATCAGCAGCGGCTGGCGGTTGTAGCGATCGCTGTGGATCGCCACCCGGTTGTCCGTCCCACGACCGCCGGCTAGCGCATGATCGGCCGGCAATGCGCGCAGCCCCACGTGGGCACCGTCCCGGTCCAGACGTCCGACAAAGCACAGACGCAATCCTTGCGCCTGTGCCTGGCGCAGCTGCGCCTCCAACGGGGCATCCAACTGCTCCAGCGCGCTGTCCACCGCCGAGGCCGGCAACGCGGCCAGCGCGGCCGGCACCAGCGATTCCACCCGGACCTGTTCGGCCTCCAGCGGCACGCCGGCGGCGCGGGCCAGAATCAGCAGCTTGCGCCGTACATCCTCGCCGGACAGATCGATCCGCGGATCCGGCTCGGTGTAACCGGCCGCCGCCGCTTCCCGCACACAGGCCGAAAACGGCTGGCTGCCGTCATAACGATGGAACAGCCACGCCAGCGATCCGGACAGCACCCCCTCGATGGAATGGATGTGGTCACCGCCGGCCACCAGCGCGCGGAGGCTGGCAAGCAGTGGCAACCCGGCACCGACGGTGGCGGCATCGCCGTAACAGGCACCCGTGCTGGCGGCGGCATCCGCGATCTGCCGCGCACGTGCCAACGCGGTGCCGTTGCCCAATTTGTTGGCGGTCACCACGTGGATACCCTGCCCCAGCCAGCCGGCATGATCGGCGGCCACGTCCTCGCTGGCCGTGGCGTCGATGACGATATCGCCGACGCGCAGGCAACCGATCTGCTGCCGATGCACCGGCTCATCACTGCTGCGCACAGCGGCGCGAGCCTGCGACAACGCCCGCTCCGGCGTATCCGCGCAGGCCAGGGCAATGCGCGAATTGGCCACCACATCCAGCGTGGGCAGCGCCAGCTGGCGTTGCTGCAAGGCCTGGTAACGGGCCACGAAGGCCGAACCGACGGTACCGGTGCCCAGCAGCACCAGACGGGCCTGTGCCGCGGCGACTGTACGCAACTGCGCGCTCATGCATCCACCGTTTTTCGCTGGGCGTCACGCTTGCCGTCCGCGATCACCCGGGCGGCACGCGCCAGACCGGCCTGCAGGTCGGCGAGCAGATCTTCGGTGCCTTCGATACCTACCGACAGGCGCAGCAGGCTGTCGGAAATGCCGGCCTGGGCACGCGCTTCAGGCGTCATGGCCGCGTGGGTCATCGTCGCCGGATGGGCCACCAGGCTTTCCACGCCTCCCAGCGACTCGGCCAGGGTGAAATAGCGCAGGCCATCGAGGAAGGCACGTACCGCAGCCTGCGGGTCGGCACCGCCACACTCGGCCAGTTCGAACGACAGCATCGCACCGAAGCCCTTCTGCTGGCGTGCGGCCACCGCATGGCCCGGATGCGAAGCCAGACCCGGGTAATAGACCGTGGCCACCGCCTCGCTGAGGGCCAGCTGGTCGACCAGCGCCCGCGTGTTTTCCTGATGGATGCGCAGGCGCGCATCCAGCGTGCGCAGGCCGCGCAGGGTCAGGAAGGCATCGAACGGCGAGCCGGTCAGGCCCAGCGCGTTGGCCCACCACGACAGCTGCTGGTGCAGCTCCGCGTCACGGGCGATCACCGCACCGCCGACCACATCGCTGTGGCCGTTGACGTATTTGGTGGTCGAATGCAGCACCACATCGGCGCCAAAGGCGATCGGGTTCTGCAGTGCCGGCGACAGGAAGGTGTTGTCCACCACCACCTTGGCACCGGCCTTGTGTGCGGCATCGATGACGAAACGCAGGTCGGTGATGCGCAGCAGCGGGTTGGATGGGGTTTCCACCAGCACCAGCGCCGGTGACTGGGCCAGCGCCTCGGCCAGCGAACGCGGATCGGTCAAATCGGCGGTGATCAGCTCGAAATGGCCCTTGGTCGCCAGCGCGTTGAACAGGCGCCAGCTGCCACCGTAGGCATCGTGCGGCACCACCAGCTTCTCGCCCGGCTTGAGCAGTGCGCTGAGCACCAGATTGATCGCGCCCATGCCGGTGGCGGTGATCACGCCGCCGGCGCCGCCTTCCAGTTCGGCCAGCGCCTCGCCCAGCAGGTCACGGGTCGGATTGCCGCTGCGGGTGTAATCATACTGGCGCTTGTTGCCGAAGCCGTCGAAGCTGAAGTTGGACGACAGCACGATCGGCGGCGTCACCGCGCCAAAGGCGGTATCGCGATCAATACCGGCGCGAACCGCGGCGGTGGCACTGCTGCAGGGAAAATCGGAAGCGGCGGACAGGCTCATGCGGTTTCTCCGGGAAGGCGAAGGGCGTTGGCGAGGATCGCGTCGATGCGATCGGTTTCTTTGAGGAAGGCGTCGTGGCCATAGGGCGAGCGCAACACGCGAAGGCTGCCGCGCGGGCCCAGTCCCTCGACCAGCGCGACGAGATCGGACAGCGGTACCAGCCGGTCCCCCTCAACGGCGACCACCAGCGTCGGCACGGCCACAGCGGCCGGCTCGATGCGGTGCAGATCGATCGATTCGGACAGGCGCAGGTACGCGTTGACGCGGGTGCGGGCGACGTACTGCGCGCCGGCGGCATCCAGATAGTCTTCCGCGGCGACGCGCACGCGCCCGTTCACCACTTCCGGAGCGGCATCGAACCGCTCGCCGAACTCCTCCGGGGTGCGGTAGCTGAGCATGGCGAACTGGCGGGCCAGAGCCAGCCCGTGGGTTTCGGCACATTGCAGCTGGCCCAGGGCGACCGCCCGGCGCTGCAGCGCACGCCACGCCGAGGCATAGGGATGCGGACGGTGGGCGCCACTGACTGCAATCAACCTGGCCAGCCGCTGCGGATGGCGGATCGCCAGCTGCAGGCCGACCAGCGCGCCGTAGGAATAGCCGACGAAACCGTGCAGCTGCTCGATATGCAGTGCATCCAGCAAGGCGGCGATGGCGTCGGCCTGGTCGGCGGTGTCGATTGGCACATCCACATCGCCATCGGCGCCGATGAAGTCGAACCCGAGCAGGCGCCGGCGCTGCGGGTCCAGCGCGCGGGTCGGCCCGACCAGGCCTTCGGCCCAGCCCTTCTCGCCGAATACCGGATTGGCGGCCAGATGCCGGTGCGCGGAAATGCCACCGGCCACCAGCACCACCGGCGCCGCTTCCACACCCACCAGCTCATAGCGCAGACGCAGCACGCGCGCTCCGGCGTGGCGCATCGACAGCGGCACCGTGAGTTCGCCGCGCACAGCACGGATGCCACCCCCGGTAGGGGGCGAAGCGACGGCGGAAACGTCTTGAAGGACGGCGACGGTGGCGAGACTCATGGCGGTATCCGGTAAGGAGCGGCCATCGAGCTTCGCGGAGCTCGCGTTCGACATGCGGAGGTGCAGATCGAACCATCTTTTCGGCGGACGCGTGGTCCCCGCAGGATTTGGCACCAAACACAGCCGCTGGCGCGTCTGCTGGTTGCCCCGGCTTCAAAGGGCCTGTCCCTCTGCCGGTCTCGATGGTGGGGCAACAATGCCAGCGCCCCCGAGGCCTGTCAATCCCTTTATCCGGATGGAGAGATGGAAAGGTTTCTCCGGCAACCAAAGCGCCATACTTGGGCGACCGCACTCACACTGGCCACCGTGCAAAACCCCCTTTTTTTCTTCCTGTTGACCTGCGCCTGTCTGCTGGCCGGACCGCGCGATGCCGCCGCCGAAGGCCCGCAGTGGCGGCGCGGCTGGGGGTTGGGACAGCCCGCCCCCCCCGTCCGGTCTGCGCACAGCAGTGGCTTTGCCGATCTGCAACTGCAACCTCAAAGCGGCGGGCATGCGGTGATCGCCCGCAACCTGCTCGCCGGCCCGGTACAGATCCGTCTGCAGGGCAGCGATGCACTGCTAAGCCCTGCCCGTCTGGTGCTGGCCGCCGCTGAAGAGCGCCGCCTGGCCTGGCTGCCTGCCAACGGCCCGGGGGCCCGGCTGCTGCTCGATGCCGTTCCCGGCGCCCCGGGCGCCCGTCCAGATGATCTGCTTTACCGCCTGCCTTTCGCGGGCGGTAGAGCCCGGGTGAGCCAGGCGTTTGGCGGCCGCCACAGCCACAATGATGCGCAGAACCACTACGCGGTGGACTTCCCGCTCGCCGAAGGCACACCGGTGCTCGCCGCACGCGCCGGCGTGGTGATGCAGGTGTTGGATGCCGCCACCGGCGAGGCCAACCTGGTCCGGATACTGCACGCCGACGGCAGCATGGCGCTGTATGCGCACCTGCAAGCCGGCAGTGCCGCGGTCCTGCCCGGGCAGAAGGTGGAAATCGGGCAACGGCTTGCCAATTCAGGCAATACCGGGCGCAGCAGTGGCCCGCACCTGCATTTCACCGTCCAGCGCAACGCCGGCATGGCGCTGGAATCGCTGCCGTTCCGCATGGCCGATGACCGCGGCGAGCTGCAATTTCCGCGTGAAGACAACGGCGGCGGCGACTGATCCACGCGCCGACGGGCGTCCCGCTATAATCGACGGCTCTTTTGCTCCGAAGCGCCCGTGCGGGCGCGCTCGCCATGTCCGAAGTCGCCTCCGAAGCCGCGCGTCGCCGTACGTTCGCCATCATCTCCCACCCTGACGCCGGCAAGACCACGCTGACCGAAAAGCTGTTGCTGTTTGGCGGTGCGATCCAGATGGCCGGCTCGGTGAAGTCGCGCAAGACCAGCAAGCACGCCACCTCCGACTGGATGGCGCTGGAAAAGGAGCGCGGCATCTCCGTCACCTCATCGGTGATGCAGTTCCCGTACGAGGACAAGATCGTCAACCTGCTCGACACCCCCGGCCATGCCGACTTCGGCGAGGACACCTACCGCGTGCTCACCGCGGTGGACTCGGCGCTGATGGTGATCGACGTGGCCAAGGGCGTGGAAGAACGCACCATCAAACTGATGGAGGTCTGCCGCCTGCGTGACACCCCGATCATGACCTTCATCAACAAGCTCGACCGCGAGGGCAAGGACCCGATCGAGCTGCTGGATGAAGTGGAAACCGTGCTCGGCATCCAGTGCGCGCCGGTGACCTGGCCGATCGGCATGGGCCAGCGCCTGAAGGGCGTGGTGCACCTGTTGACCGGCGAAGTGCACCTGTACGAACCGGGCCGCAACTTCACCCGCCAGGATTCGACCATCTTCCCGTCGCTGGACGCGCCAGGTCTGGC
The DNA here is from genome assembly GCF_056760315.1 of Stenotrophomonas sp. STEN014. Lineage (NCBI taxonomy): Bacteria > Pseudomonadati > Pseudomonadota > Gammaproteobacteria > Lysobacterales > Lysobacteraceae > Stenotrophomonas > Stenotrophomonas sp. STEN014. Next base: position 164,404 of record NZ_JBRREN010000005.1, read on the forward strand.
CGAGAAGATCGGCGAGAAGATGCTGGCCGACCTGCGCGACGAGCTGGAACTGGTGCAGGGCGCCAGCCATCCGTTCGACCTGGACGAATACCTGGCCGGCAAACAGACGCCGGTGTTCTTCGGCTCGGGCGTGAACAATTTCGGTGTGCAGCCGTTGCTGGACTTCTTCGTCAAGCACGCACCCTCACCGCAGGCCCGTGCCACCACCGGCCGCGATATCGCTCCGCAGGAAGACAAGCTGACCGGTTTCGTGTTCAAGATCCAGGCCAACATGGATCCACAGCACCGCGACCGCGTGGCCTTCATGCGCGTGTGCTCGGGCAAATTCACCGCCGGCATGAAGACCTTCCATGTGCGCACTGGCAAGGAAATGAAGCTGGCCAACGCGCTGACCTTCATGGCGTCCGACCGCGAGATCGCTGCCGAGGCGTGGCCGGGCGATGTGATCGGTATCCACAATCACGGCACCATCTCCATCGGCGACACCTTCACCGAAGGCGAAGCGGTGACTTTCACCGGCATTCCCAACTTCGCCCCGGAACTGTTCCGCCGCGCCCGCCTGCGCGACCCGCTCAAGCTCAAGCAGCTGCAGAAGGGCCTGGCGCAGCTGTCCGAAGAAGGTGCCACCCAGTTCTTCCGCCCGATCATGAGCAACGACCTGATCCTGGGTGCAGTCGGCGTGCTGCAGTTCGATGTCGCCGCCTACCGCCTGAAGGACGAATACGGCGTGGAAGCGATCTTCGAGCCGGTCAGCGTGGTCACCGCCCGCTGGGTGCACTGCGACAACGCCAGAAAGCTGGAAGAGTTCCGCGAGAAGAACGCCAGCAACCTGGCCATCGATGCGGCCGGCCAGCTGGTGTATCTGGCGCCGACCCGGGTCAACCTGCAGCTGGCGCAGGAACGCGCGCCGGATGTGCGCTTTGCCGCAACCCGTGAAGCAGCGCACACGGTTTCTGTGGCCTGAGCCCGATGCCGGCGTGCATACGCCGGCGTTCGGAGGGATGATAGCGGGCACCGGGCATTCCCCCTGCCCGCGTCATCTGCCTACATGACCACAGCTGCTTCCATCCGCGAAGAAATCGCCAGTGCCTTGACCCATGGGTTGGGCGCGGTGGCCGCACTCGGCGCCAGCGCCGTCCTCATCACCCTGGCCGCGATCTACGGTGACGGCTGGCAACTGGCCAGCGCGATCGTTTTCGGTGTCGCCCTGCTGTTGCTCTACACCGCCTCCACGCTGTATCACGCCATCCAGCACCCGATCGTCAAAGGCCGCCTGAAGGTCTTCGACCATTGCGCGATCTACCTGTTGATCGCCGGCACCTACACCCCCTTTACCCTGATCGGCCTGCGCGGCCCGTGGGGCTGGGGCCTGTTCGCCGCGATCTGGTCGCTGGCCGTATTCGGGGTGATCTTCAAGCTGTTCTATACCGGCCGCTTCAAACTGCTTTCGACGATCATCTATATCGTGATGGGCTGGCTGGTGGTGGTGGCGATCAAGCCGATGTGGCACTCGCTGGACGGATTCACCCTCGGCTGGCTGTTCGCCGGCGGCGTGTTCTATACGCTTGGCACCGTGTTCTACCACCGCGAGCAGCTGCCCTACTCGCATGCGATCTGGCACATGTTCGTGATCGGCGGCAGCGTCTGCCACTTCGTCTCGGTGACCGCGCAGATCCTGTGACGGGAAACCACCCGCACTGGCGCACCGCCGGCTGTGGACGACGGATCCAGCGGCAGAACGAACGGCCATGACCTGACGGGCGATGTGGAAATCGACGCCGCCGGCCAGTGCCTTACGCGCAGGCGGCGATTCGATTTCCCACCCTCACCGAACATCACGATCGGAACCTGCCCAGGCAAGGATGCCGGCTGAGTCCGGCGCTCCACCGGACCGTCAGACTCAGCCGCCGGTGATGTACTGCTGCAGCTGCCCCAGTTCCTGGCGCTGCTGCTCGATCACCGATTTGACCAGATCACCGATGGAAATCACGCCCATCACCTCATCGCCGTCCACCACCGGCAAGTGGCGGATACGGCGGTTGGTGACCAGTTCCAGGCACTGCTCCACCGTCACGGTGGGCGCCACCGTGACCAGCTCGGCCGTCATGATCTCGCGTACCGGGGTCGTGGCCGAGGAACGGTCCTTCAGCACGATCTTGCGCGCGTAATCGCGCTCGGAAAGGATGCCCACCAGATGGCGGCCGTCCATCACCAGCACCGCGCCGATGCCCTTTTCGGCCATCAACCGGATGGCCTGTATCACCGCGACTTCCGGGGCTACCGCATGGATCTCAGGAGACTTGGTCGCAAGCAATTGTCGAACGGTCTGCATGGCATTGTTCCGCGCGATGAGGGTCTGCTGATACTGCCACGGCCGCCGGCTGCCAGCTATCCACCAGGTACAGCGGCCGCTGTTTGACCTCCATGTACAGGCGCCCGAGGTATTCACCGATCAATCCCAGCGCGATCAGCTGCACGCCCCCCAGGAACAGGATCACCGCCATCATCGTCGGCCAGCCGGCCACCCGGTCCCCGTATAGCGCGGCCTTGGCCACCACGAACAGGGCAAACCCGAAGGCCGATGCCGCAGTGAGCAGCCCCAGATAGGTCGCCACCCGCAGCGGCGCGGTCGAAAAACTGGTGATGCCTTCCAGCGCGAAGTTCCACAGCTTCCACAAGCCGAACTTGCTGGCCCCGGCCAGACGCGGCGCACGCCGGTACGGCAAGGCCACCCGCCGGAAGCCCACCCAGCCGAACAGGCCTTTCATGAACCGCTGACGCTCGCGCAGCTGCCGCAATGCCTGCAAGGCCCGCGGTGACAACAGCCGGAAGTCACCGGTGTCGGCGGGAATCGGGGTCTTGGACAGCCGCCCGATCACCCGGTAGAACAGCGCCGCCGTCACCCGTTTGAGCCAGCCATCGCCTTCACGCACCAGCCGGGTGCCATATACATCGTCATACCCCTGCCGCCACAGCGCCACGAACTGAGGGATCAGCTCCGGCGGGTCCTGGCCATCGGCATCGAGAATCAGCACCGCCCCGTCGTCGACGAAATCCAGCCCTGCGGTCAGCGCGATCTCCTTGCCGAAGTTGCGCGACAGCCGCAACGTCGCCACGCGCGGATCGGCGGCCAACTGCCGCATCACCGTCCAGGTCGCATCGGTGCTGCCGTCGTCCACATACAGAAGGTGGCCGTCGATATCCTGCAGCCGGTCCAGCTCGGCGCAGATCCGCGGATGGATCAGCGGCAGCGTCTCCTGCTCGTTGCAGGCGGCGATCACGATGGTCAGGCGCTGGCGGGTAGTCATGCGGCGATTCTACGGAAGCCGGCCGGCGGCAAGGTCAATCGATCTGTTCCACATAGCCCGCACCGCCCAGCTGGCGCGCCTGCCGCTGGATCCAGGCCGCGCGCCGCTGCACGTACGGGCCGGGCCGGGTGGCGCTGTAGCGCCGCGGCGAAGGCAGTACCGCCGCCAGCCGCGCACTTTCGGCGGCACTCAGGCGCGCGGCATCCTTGCCCCAGAACTGCCGGGACGCCGCCTGCACGCCATAGATGCCGTCGCCGAATTCGGCCACGTTGGCATACATCTCCAGAATCCGCTGTTTCGGCCAGAACAGCTCGATCAGCACCGTATACCAGGCTTCCAGCCCCTTGCGCAGCCAGCTGCGTCCCTGCCACAGGAACAGGTTCTTGGCGACCTGCTGGCTGATGGTGCTGGCACCGCGCAGTCGTCGGCCCTGGGCGTTGTGGTCGCGCGCCTTTTCGATCGCCTTCAGGTCGAAACCGTTGTGCTCGGGAAACCGCTGGTCTTCGGCCGCGACCAGCGAGATCGGCACGCTGCGCGCCATCCCGTCCAGATCCACCCACTGGTGATGCAGGCGGAATTTCCAATCGCCGCGGCCCCAAGCCTCCAGCTGGCGCAGTGCCATGACCGAGGAAAACGGCGGATCGATGAAACGCAGCACGACCACCTGGCAGATGCTGAACAGCACCCACAGGGCCGGTGCCAGCAGGATCCAGCGTCGCCACCGTCGACGCGGTCGAACCGCCCCTTCCAACTCCACCTTGCGCTTCTCGCCCTCCGTCCCCATCTAAGCCACACCTTTATCATCCCGACGTCCGGCGCATTATCCGGCACCGACGTCCTCCCACGCACAGATACCTCCATGACCGACACCTCCGACCTCCTCGTCCGCTTCCTCCTGCCCGACGCCGGTGTCCGCGGTGTTCACGTCCAGCTCTCTGACAGCTGGCGGGAAATTCTGTCCCACGCCAGCTACCCGCCCAATGCCATGCAGCTGCTGGGTGAAGCCTGCGTCGCCTCGGCACTGTTCACCGGCCACACCAAGATCGATGGCCGCCTGTCGATCCAGCTGCGCAGCAGCTCCGCGCTGCGCACGCTGTTTGCCGAATGCACCGCCGCCGGTACCGTGCGTGGCATCGCCCAGCTGGCTGACGGCCTGGATGCCCCGGCCGAACTGCCGCAGCTGGGCGAAGACGCACTGCTGGCCATCACCATCGAAAATCCCGGGCTGGACCCGCGCGAGCCGCAGCGCTACCAGAGCCTGGTCGCGCTGCAGGGCCCGAGCCTGGACGAGGCCTTCGAGGACTACTTCCGCCACTCCGAACAGCTCCCCACCCGTCTGTTGCTGGCCGCCGACGGACAACAGGCCGCCGGCCTGCTGCTGCAGAAACTTCCCGGTGACGAGGGCGACCAGGACGGCTGGACCCGCGCCGGCGCCCTGTTCGACACATTGCACCGCGATGAGCTGCTGAGCATCGGCGCCACGGATCTGCTGCACCGCCTTTTCCACGAGGAAGGCCCGGAGCTGGTTGCCGAGAAAGCCCTGGGCTTCGCCTGCTCCTGCTCGCGCGAGCGGGTGGAGAGCATGCTGCAGTCACTGGGGGAGGAAGAAGCCCGGGCGGCCGCCGAACCGACCGGCCAGGTCGAAGTGCGCTGCGAATTCTGCGGCCGGGAATATCACTTCCCTTTGACCGAAATCGGCGTATTGTTCAGCTCCACATCCGCCAACCAGCCCGCCCCCGAGCGGCTGCAGTGACGGCATACAACGAGTAGCGTTCTGGGGAGGACGAGGACTTGTTAAGAAATAATAAACACCCTAGGATCAAGTCATCACTCACCGGGAACTTCCCGGTGCCTGCCCTGTCTGATTGAGTCCATGAACGCATTCCTGCGCCTGCCGCTTGCCTTGATGATCGCCCTGAGTGCGGTCTCGGGCGTTCATGCGCAAAGCAAGCCCAAGGCAGCAGACACCGTCATTCCGGTCTGGAACCGGGGCAGCGGCAAAGTGGAGGCGCTGCTGTATCTGGAGCCCACCGGCGAACAGACGGCAGGTGCACGCTGGCATTTCGGCCGCAACTCGCTGGACGCGGCCTTTGGTCTGTCTTCGGGCGATTCGCTGGGCCTGCTGTGCAACAGCAGCCGGGGCAGCAGCATCAGCGGACTGGCCAGCCACTGCATGCTGGCCAGCCTGGGTGACGACGACGAAACCGCACCGGGCCGGCATATTTCCGCGACCACCAGCCTCAACCGTCCAGGCGGCCGTATCGGCGTGAGCGCCGGCACCGGCAAGGAATCGTTGCCAGCTTGGCTGTCGAACGGCGTCAAAGCCCCGGCCGGCCATGTGGAGCAGAACGATCTAACGGTGTTCGGCCAGAAGAACATCGGCCGCGAAGGCTTCGTTTCCATTGGCGGTACCTACGCCAAGGCCCGGCTGGTTCCACTGAGCGATGTCTCGCCGGCCGTGGTTGACCAGTGGGACAGCAAAAGCCTGAGCGTTGGCGGTGGCTATGGCGCCTTCAGCGCCAATGTCATCGGCCGCGTTGTCGATGCCCCCGGCCAGAGCAAATGGGAAGGCCTCGGACTTGGCATCACCTGGCGCACCCCGTGGAGCGGTCAGCTGACCGTCGGTGCCGACAACGTCATCACCCGCGGCAAGAATCCGTTCTCCCCCCGGAATGACAGCAACGACGACGGCGCAATTCCTTACGTCCGTTACGAGCAGGATCTCTAAAGCCGAGCGCTCGCTCTTGATAGAAGTAACCCAAGCCCCCGTACTCCGGGGGCTTTTTGTTGCACTCGCAACAACTATTTGCCGAATTTCACCAAAATAATCCAATTCATTAACAAAGCTTTAATTTCAGAAGATACGGAAGTACTATCGAATCAGCCTCGCAAATTTGGGCCTTCATTTCGGCCCCTGCGGTGGCAATTCCGATTGCAACTACCAAGATCCCTTGGAGAGAGAGAGCCAATGAATTGCAAGACCAACAAGCTGCGTGATGCAGTGGTCCTGGCACTGATCGCCAGCGCCGGTACCGCTACCGCACAGGCGCAGGAATCCAGCAGCCCGACCAACCTCGACCGCATCGAAGTCACCGGTTCCCGCATCCGCTCGGTGGACGTGGAAACCTCGCAGCCCGTCTTCGTGATGGACCGCCAAGCCATCGAGAAGCAGGGCCTCACCTCGGTCGCCGACGTCCTCCAGCGCATCTCGGCCAACGGCGCCGGCCTGAACACCAACTTCAACAACGGTGGTGACGGCTCCTCGACCATCAGCCTGCGCAACCTGGGCTCAGAGCGCACCTTGGTGTTGGTCAATGGCCGCCGATGGGTTGCCAATCTATCCGGCTCGGTCGACCTGAATACCATTCCGGCTGCGATCATCGAGCGCGTGGAAGTGCTGAAGGATGGCGCCTCCTCTATCTATGGCTCCGACGCCATCGCCGGTGTGGTCAACCTGATCACCCGCAGCGACTTCGATGGCGCCGAAGCAAATGCCTACATTGGCCAGTACGACAAGGGCGATGGTCAGCGCACTGCCTTCGACGCCACAGTCGGCACCAGCAGCGACCGCGGCAACCTGGTCATCAGTCTCTCGCGCGTGAAGGAAGACCAGGTTCTGGCCAAGGACCGTGCCATTTCCCGTGAGCCGTACTTCGGTCTGGGTTCGGCCTACTACAGCAGCTATTCGGCCAACGGCAAGATCAATGCCCCGGCATCCGCTGGCGGCAACCTCGCCCTGCGTCCGGGTGCGATCGGTAGCGGCTTGGCCAGCAACCCGTATTACGGCATCGACCAGTATGTGCCGTACACCAGCGCCTTCAATTACAACTATGCGGCCGACAACTACCTGGCGACCCCGCAGAAGCGTAGTGCCCTGTTCGCGCAGGGTTCTTACAACCTGACCGACAGCATCACCTTCAAGATGGATGCGCTGTACAACGAGCGTCGCTCGGCACAGCAGCTGGCCGGCTTCCCGCTGAGCACCATCAACACCGGCATCAGCATGAGTGGCGACAGCTACTTCAACCCGTACAACACCGCATATGGTGGCGACGGCCGGGATGTCAGCTGGACCCACCGCCTGACCGAAGCGGCGCGCCTGTATGACCAGAACAGCAAGACAAGTCACGTCTATCTGGGCCTGGATGGCTTCTTCGAGTTCTCAGGCCGCCAGTTCAACTGGGACGTCGGTTACGCGTTCAACAAGACCAATGAAGTGGAGACCCAGGTCGGCGACGCCAACCTGCTGACCCTGGAATCCTCGCTTGGCGCATCGGAAGTGCGCGATGGCAAGGTGGTCTGCGTCACCGCTCCGGGCGGCGCCGTGATCGATGGCTGCGTGCCGTTCAATCCGCTGTCGCCGCAGGGCGCCGTCAGCAAGGAAATGCTGGACTACCTGCTGTTCACCGCTCACAACACCTATCAGTACCGCAACGAAGCCGTCACCGCGAACCTGTCCGGTGAACTGTTCGAACTGCCGGCGGGCTGGCTGAGCTTCGCCGCCGGTTATGAGCACCGCAAGGAAAGCGGTTACTCCTCGCCGGACGCGTTCATCGCCAACGGCCTGACCTCCGGCAACGCGTTTGACCCGACCTCCGGCGCCTACAGCCTGGACGACGCCTACCTGGAAGTCCTGGTGCCGGTGCTCAAGGACGTGCCGGGCGCGCAGCTGCTGGAACTGAGCTTGGCCACCCGCTTCTCGGACTACAGCAACTTCGGCAACACCACCAACAGCAAGTTTGGCTTCAAGTGGAAGCCGTTCGACGAACTGCTGGTTCGTGGTAACTGGGCGGAAGGCTTCCGCGCGCCGTCGATCACCAACCTGTACCGCGGTGCCTCCGACTCGTTCGTGCAGTACTCCGATCCCTGCTCGGCTAATGGCCGCTTCGCCGGCGATGCCAGCGTGCTGGGTGCCTGTCAGGCCGCCGGTGTGCCGGCAGGCTTCATTGCCGAGTACAACAGCGGCGGCGGCGCGGCCGGTGGCCAGACCATCTTCCCGTTCACCCTCGGCGGCAACCCGAACCTGACCCCGGAAACTTCCACCAGCAAGACCTTGGGCCTGGTGTACAGCCCGGCATGGGCAACCGGCCTGAACGTCTCGCTGGACTGGTGGTCGATCGATCTGGAAAACCGCATTCAGAGCTTCACCGCTGATGCGATCCTGGACAAGTGCTACGTTGACGGCATCAGCAGCTACTGCAGCCTGTTCACCCGCCGTGCCGACGGCCTGGTCACCGACATGTTCATCGGTCCCATCAACGCCGGCTACCAGGAAGTGGAAGGCTACGACCTGACGGTGAAGTACCGCATGCCGGAAACCTCGGTGGGCACCTTCGCCTTCACCTTGGACTCGACCTACGTCAGCAAGAACCGCTCGCGCGACTCGAAGAATGATGACTGGCAAGCCTTGAACGGCATGTACTTCGAGTCCGATCCGTACTGGCGCCTGCGTGGAAACCTGACCACCGACTGGTCCTACGGCGACTTCAGCGCAAGCTGGATGATCCGTTACCGTTCGGGCCTGACCGAAGACATCAGTGAAGGCAGGCTGGAATCGATTACCTACCACGACCTGCAGATGAGCTACAACCTGCCGTGGAACGGTACTGTCCGCGTCGGTGCCAACAACGTCTTCGCCAAGGATCCGCCGGTGACGTTCGACGCCTTCGCCAACTCGTTCGACCCGCAGTACGATATCCCGGGTCGTTACATGTACATGCAGTACACCCAGCGCTTCTGATGCTGGCACTGCACTAGTGTCACGCAGATGGCCCGGTTCGCCGGGCCATCTTCTTTTGAACGAAAGGAGATCGTGATGAGCACCCCGCACCACTGGATTTACCGCATTGCATTGCTGGCCCTGCTGGTACCGGCAGGCGCAAGCGCGCAGACCAAGGCCGTCGATGTCGCCAAGCCCTTTGAAGAACAGCGCCGCCAGGTGCTGGCCGATCTGAACGAGGACAAGTACCGCGAGATTTCAGTCGAGGACCGAAGCGCGGTGACCGCCGCACTGGGCCGTATCCTGCAGCATCTGCAGACCCAGCCCGACCCCGCGCAGCTTCCCGAGCACAACCGCGTCGCAGTCTTCAACGACCAGAGCCTGATCAATACGATCCTGACGCAGGCCGCGGCGGACAGCCGGCTGATCTGCCGCCGTGAACGCACCGTGGGCTCGAACATGCCGCAGAACAACTGCCTAACGGTTGCAGAGCGGCGCCGCCAGAAGAACAACGCGCAGGACAGTGTGATGCGCATGCAGCGCACCCCCAAGAAGGTCGAGTAACGTATCCCGACAGCGGCCTGCAGGACCCATCAGCCCGCGTGGAGGGCAGACGCCGCCCTCCGCCCGCCCTGCCACCGCCGCACCGTGCAAGAATGAACCAGGGCAGCCTGATCAGGCATTGAGTGCCTGGATGAGGCTTGCCGATGCCCACACGGGGTGGCTTCTACGGCCCGGCAACAGATGGTGCCGGGCGGTGCCGCACACAACGTTACCGAGCTTTTGCTGTGCAGTTTTCCGGCGTTTTCACTCGCTCGGAATCAACGTCTCGATGACGTGTTCGACGTAGGCCTCGAAATCCTCGCGGGCCTGTTTGGGCTGCTGCAACTGCAGGGACAGCTGCAGGAAGCCGACGTAGGCGGCGTAGGCCAGACGCGCGCGATGGCGGGCGTCGGTGGAGCTCAGGCCGGCCTGTCGGAACGAGGCGATCAGGTATTCCATGCGTCGCTGTGAAACCCGGTCGATCACCGGGCGCACCATCGGGTTGTCCAGCGCCTTGAGCAGTTCACTGTAGATGATGTGCGGGGTGACTTCATGGGCCACCAGCTGGAACAGCGCACGCAGCCGCGTGCGTGGATCGGGCACCTCTTCCAGACTGCCGAACACCTGCTGCTGCTCCACCACTTCCCAGCGCTCCAAGGCCGCCTGCAGGAGCGCATCGCGTGACGGGAAGTGCCAGTAGAAGCTGCCCTTGGTGACCCCCAGACGGCGGGCCAGCGGCTCGACCGCCACCGCGCCGACACCCTGTTCGGCAATCAGATCCAGTGCGGCCTGCGCCCAGTCGTCGGCACTGAGTCGGCTGTGGCGCGCACTACGGGAATCTGCCGGAAGAGTTGTTGAGTCATTCATGGGCAGATTTAACCATACGGCGGGGATTGGTTGCAGTATGCAATGGAATTGCAGGCTGACGGAACAGCCTCGGGACTCTTACGGAAAGCCATTGTTTTCCGGGGCCTTGCACAATCCATACGCATTCGTATTGACAGTTCAGCCAAACGATCCATACCATCAGGTATGGCCAACCCTTCCCCCTCCATCCCGCACGTCGACGAAATCCGCCTCCAAGGTGCCAACGGCATTGCACTGGGCGCATCGAGAACGGCGGGGCGGCATGCTCCGGTTCTGTTCGCGCACGGCTTTGGCCAGACACGTGGCGCCTGGGCCGCGGCCGCGCAGACACTGGGCATGGCAGGCCATGCCACGCTGAGCTACGACGCCCGCGGCCATGGTGATTCGGATTGGAACCCGGGGGATACGCTCTATCACGGCGACCAGTTCACCGACGACCTGATCGTGGTGGCCGGCGAACTGCCGCGTCCGCCGGTATTGGTGGCCGCCTCGATGGGCGGCCTGTTCGGTCTGATGGCCGAAGCCCGCTGGCCGGGCCTGTTCTCGGCGATGGTGCTGGTGGACATCACCCCACGCTGGGAAACCCGCGGCGTGGAGAGGATCCTCGCCTTCATGAGTGCGCATCCTGATGGCTTTGCATCGCTGCAGGCCGCCGCCGACAGCATCGCCGCCTACCTGCCGCACCGCCCGCGCAAGAGCGAAGATGCCCTGCGTGCGCTGCTGCGCTCCACCGCGGACGGGCGCTGGAACTGGCATTGGGATCCGCGTCTGGTCGAAGAGCTGGCGCGCGACAGCGAGCAGCATCAGGACGCGATCGTCGATGCGGCACGCCGCGTGCACTGCCCGCTGCTGCTGATCAGCGGCGGTCGCAGCGATCTGGTCTCGCCGCAGACCGTGGAAGAATTCATGACACTGGTGCCGCACGCGCAGCATGTGCATCTGCCAGAGGCCACCCATATGGTCGCCGGCGATGACAACAACGCGTTTACCGCCGCCGTGTTGAACTATCTAGACGCACTGCCTTCGGCTGCCGCGTCCGTCCGAACCGAGCACGTTACCGGAGCAAGCCTATGAGCATCGTCGTTCCCTTTCTGGTCCTGCTGCTGGCAGGTGCCTTTGTCGCGTATCACCGCATGCGCCTGGTCGTATGGACCCTCGCCAGTGCGGTGTTGTTGGGCGCCTGCTGGTTCGCCGGCATCAACCAGACCGCGATCCTCGTGGCGGCGGCAATCCTTGCTTTGATCAGTGTTCCAGTGCTGTTGCCGTTCCTGCGCAAGCCGCTGATCACCGCACCGTTCATGGGCGTGTTCCGCAAGGTGCTGCCGCCGCTGTCCAAGACCGAGCGCATCGCCCTGGAAACCGGCTCGGTCGGCTTCGAGGGCGAGCTGTTCACCGGTGACCCTGACTGGAACATCCTGCTCAACTATCCCAAGCCGCAGCTCACCGCCGAGGAACAGGCCTTCCTCGATGGCCCGGTGGAAGAGCTGTGCAAGATGGTCAACGACTTCGAGATCACCCACGTCCACGCCGACCTGCCGCCGGAGCTGTGGGAGTACATCAAGAAGAACAAGTTCTTCGGCATGATCATCCCGAAGGAATACGGCGGCCTGGGCTTCAGCGCGCTGGCCCACCACAAGGTGATCCAGAAGCTGGCCTCGGTATCGAGCGTGGTCAGCTCCACCGTCGGCGTGCCCAATTCGCTGGGCCCGGGTGAGCTGCTCAACCATTACGGCACCCAGGAGCAGAAGGACTACTACCTGCCGCGCCTGGCCATCGGCCAGGAAGTGCCCTGCTTCGGCCTGACCGGCCCGTTCGCCGGCTCCGATGCCACCTCCATCCCCGACTTCGGCATCGTCTGCAAGGGCATGTGGAAGGGCGAGGAAGTGCTGGGCCTGAAGCTGACCTTCGACAAGCGCTACATCACCCTGGCTCCGGTCGCGACCCTGATCGGCATGGCTTTCCGCATGTACGATCCGGACGGCCTGCTTGGCGACACAAAGGACATCGGCATCACCCTGGCGCTGCTGCCGCGCGATACCGAAGGCGTGGAAATCGGTCGCCGCCACTTCCCGCTGAATTCCACTTTCCAGAACGGCCCGATCCGTGGCAAGGACGTGTTCATTCCGCTGACCCAGCTGATCGGCGGCGCCGAGAAGCGCGGCCTGGGCTGGAACATGCTCAACGAGTGTCTGGCCGTTGGCCGCTCCATCACCCTGCCCTCCACCGCCTCGGGCGGTGCCAAGGCCGGTGCGGTGGTGACCGGTGCCTATGCGCGCATCCGCAAGCAGTTCGGCCTGTCGGTCGGCCGCTTCGAGGGCGTGGAAGAAGCGTTGGCCCGCATCGGCGGCAAGGCCTACAAGATCAGTGCGCTGTCGCAGGCCACCGCGGCTGCGGTCGACCGTGGCGACGTGCCGTCGGTGCCGTCGGCGATCGCCAAGTACCACTGCACCAACATGAGCCGCGAAGTCATTTCCGACGTGATGGACGTGATCGGAGGCAAGGGCATCATCCTTGGCCCGCGCAACTTCGCCGGCCGCAGCTGGCAGGCCGCACCGATCGCCATCACGGTGGAAGGTGCCAACATCATGACCCGCTCGCTGCTGATCTTCGGCCAGGGCGCCATCCTCTGCCACCCGTGGGTGCTGAAGGAAATGAAGGCCGCGCAGGATGAAGACCGCAAGGCCGGCCTGCGCGAGTTCGACCAGGCGCTGTTCGGCCACGTCCGCTTCGGCATCTCCAACGCCGTGCGTTCGCTGTGGTTCGGCCTGACCGGTGCGCGCTTCGGTGCCGCCCCGGGCGACGCCTACACCCGCCGCTACTTCCGCAAGCTGGACCGCTACTCGGCCAACCTGGCACTGATGGCCGACATCTCGATGATGACCCTGGGCGGCAAGCTCAAGTTCAAGGAATCGCTGTCCGGTCGTCTGGGTGATGTGCTCAGCCACATCTACATGACCAGCGCCATGCTCAAGCGCTACCACGACGAAGGCGCCCCGCAGGCCGACCAGCCGCTGCTGGCCTGGGCCTTCCACGACAGCGTGCACAAGATCGAGGAATCGCTGTCGGCGGCGCTGCGCAACTTCCCGATCCGCCCGATCGGCTGGCTGATGTGGGCGCTGATCTTCCCGCTTGGCCGTCGCGCCGAGGCCCCGGGTGACCGTCTGAGCCGCCGCGTCGCCGCCTCGCTGATGGCGCCCAACGAAGCGCGTGACCGCCTGGCCCAGGGTGTGTTCCTGACCCCGTGCGAGAACAACCCGGGCGGCCGCATCAACAGCTATCTGTCCAAGGCGATCATAGCCGAACCGGTGGAACGCAAGTTCCTCAAGGCCCTGAAGACCAAGGGCATCGAAGCGCTGACCTTCGCCAGCCAGCTGGATGAGGCCGTGGCCGAGGGCGTGATCACCCAGGACGAGCGCAAGCTGCTGGAAGAACTGCGCGAGATCACCATGGACACGATCACCGTGGACGACTTCGACGCGCACGAACTGCGCTCTGCCGGCTACTACGACCTGCCCGGCACGCAGCGCCCGCAGCAGGCCGCATAAGCCAATCCACATGCAATACCTACGGCGGGCCTTGTGCCCGCCGTTTTCATACCAGGAATCCACACCACGACTGCCGCCTTGCTTTCGCTGTACCGCTATTTCACCCGCTGGCCGGCCGGCAACTGTTCTGGCGGGCGGTGTGCCGCAAGGCGCCCTGCTTCGCCAGCCTCTCGCCGCGGATCACCGTGCTGGAACCGGGCCGCTGTGCAGGGGATGCGCCAGCGCCGCCGCATCAGTCCCCCCTATCGACACCGTGCACGCGATCGCGATGTGCAGCCCGGCCGAACGGATAAGCGGGGTCCTGCTCGATGCCAGCCTGCCGGCCAGCATGCGCTGGATTCCCAGGGGCATGGAAGTGAAGCACCTGGCCAAGTCAGGTGGTCTTCTGAAAGCGGTGGCAACACCGGAACTGCCTCCCGCCAGCACAGCGGCTGGCTACGCCCTGCCGGCGAGGATCAACGTGAGCGATGCTGCCGGCATGGGGGTGTTCCAGGCACGGATTGCGCTGTGGGCGTCGCCGCGCAAAGACTGAGCGGATGCATGGATCTGGAGGTGCCGTTGGAGCCACCGCCGGGCAGCGGCTACACCGCGCGCAACCCCAGCGCCAGGATCGCCGGCAACGCCTGGATGAAGAATATCCGCCGGTTCACACTGAACGCTCCGTAGCTGCCGGCAACCACCAAGCAGAGCAGCGAGAACGTCACCAACGCAGGCTGCTCCAGCAGCAGCCCCGCCACAATCCCGGCGGCGAGAAAGCCGTTGTACAGGCCCTGGTTGGCAGCCAGCACACGGGTCCTCTGGGCCTTCTCCAAAGTATTGCGGAAGGTCTTCAGCCCAAGCGGCCGGGTCCACAGGAACATCTCCAGCACCGGGAAACAGCGGTGCAGGACGGCGACCAGCACCGTCACAAGCAACGCGGCCAAAGACCTCGGACACATCGGCGTCCATCCGGCGGAACAGCGGCAGCATGGCCGGCCCGGCAGGCCGACGGCACCTCCCGGTTATGCCGGATCGACCGATGCGTTGACCGGCATCTCGTCCGGCAGGCTCCGCTGCGCGCGGATCACCCGGATCGCGCCGATCGTCATGCCCGCTGCCACACCCACGCCCGCCATAAACACCAGATGCGACCCCATGCTGGACAGCAGCTTGTGCAGCCAGACGAAGGTCAGGTCGCCGCCGCGATAGATCACCGTATCGATCACCGCCTTGGCCTTGTAGCGGGACTCGCGGCTGACCCGGGTATACAGGGTTTCGCGTGCCGGCTTGGCCAGGGAGAACTCGCCGGCGCGGGTCATCACCTGCACCACCGCCACCAGCAGCGGCAGCGGTGAGGCGGCCAGCAGCGAGAAACCCAGCAGGATCGCCAGCGCCGGCAACAGCAGCAGCGGGGCGATGCCGTAGCGGCGCATCAGCCAGCGGGTCAGGAATACCTGCACGAAGATCGTCAGCACGTTCACCGCCAGATCGATGTTGGCGTAGTACGCCGTACGTGCGGCGTCATCGGTGAAGAAGCGTCGCGCGATAGCCGCCTGTTCGTTGTACAGCAGGGTTCCCACGCCGACGCCGAAGAACATCAGCACCGCCAGCGCACGCAGCAGCGGATCGCTCCATACCAGCTTCAAGCCGGCCAGCACCGAGCCACCCATCGCCTGCTCGCCGCTGCTGTCGCGCAGCCGCTGCTCGCGCTGCAGGGCATATTTGCGCAGCTTCAGGATCGCGAACAGGCACGCGCCCAGGAAGGCGGCCGATACCAGCAGCAGGTTGCCCACGCCGATCTTCTCCACCAGCAGGCGGGTGACCAGCGGCCCGGTCAGTGCGCCAATGGTGCCCCCGGCGCCGATATAGCCGTAGACCTTCTTGGCGTCCTGGTTGGAGAACACATCGGCCATATAGCTCCAGAACACCGACACTGCGAACAGGTTGAACACCGCCACCCAGATGAAGAACGCCGCGCCGCGCCCGGGCAGTTCCTCGCGGAACGCCCAGTAGAAAAACAGCAGGCAGCTGATGAAAGCCAGGTACATCACCGGCAGGAACACCCGCCGCGGATAGCGCGACACCAGCGCGCCGTATACCGGCTGCAGCAGCACCATGCACAGGAAGGTGCCGGTGAACAGCACCTGCAGGGTAAAGTCGCCGAGGCTGACCCCCAGGTGTCCGGCCCACTGCACCAGCGAGGCCGGAAACACCGCCAGCACATCATCCGAGGCGCCCATCGCGTCGCGTACCGGACGCAACAGGTAGTAGCCGGTCAGCAGGCAGAAGAAGTACAGCAGCGACCACCACAGCGCCGGAGCTTCCACTCCGAGCAGGGAAATCACCTGGCGCAGGCCACCGCGCGCGGGAGGGGAAAGCTTGCTCATACGTCTGACTGCACCACGGGTGGGGGATCCGGCACGCCGGTTCCGCGGCGTGGGCGCAACTTATCCGATGCACTGCAACATCGCCAGTGCAAACGGTCTGGCCGCCATGCGACGGGCCGTTCTATTCTGCGGAGCAGGGAAAGGGGAAGGCCGTGAAGGAATTCGACTACATCATCGTCGGGGCCGGTTCGGCCGGCTGTGTTCTGGCCAACCGGCTCAGCGCCGATCCGCAGCGGCGGGTGCTGCTGATCGAAGCCGGCCCGCGCGACTGGAATCCGTTGATCCACATGCCGGCAGGTATTGCCCGGCTGGTCAACAACCGGCGCCTGAACTGGAGCTACGACACCGAACCGGAGCCGGCGTTGAACAACCGGCGCCTGTGGTGGCCGCGCGGCAAGGTACTGGGCGGCAGCAGCTCGATCAATGCGATGTGCTACTCGCGCGGCGTGGCCGGCGACTACGACCGCTGGGCCGATGCCGGTGCCACCGGCTGGGACTGGCAGACAGTATTGCCCTGGTTCCGCTACAGCGAGGGCAACGGGCGCGGTGCCGATGCCCTGCACGGTGGCGATGGCCCGTTGAAGGTGTCGGACCTGCGTCACGTCAATCCACTGAGCCGTGCCTTCATCGAGGCAGGACAGCAGGCCGGTTTCGCGCTCAACCCCGATTTCAATGGCCCCACTCAGCAAGGCGTGGGCCTGTACCAGGTCACCCAGAAGGACGGTGCGCGCTGCTCTTCGGCGGCCGCCTATCTGGCCCCGGTCCGCCAGCGCCCCAACCTGCAGGTGCTGACCGGCGCGCTGGTCGAGCGGCTGCAGATTCAAGGCGAACGCGTCACCGGCGTGGCGTTGCGCGTCCGCGGCCAGCCCCAGCAAGTGCGGGCCCGCCACGAAGTACTGCTCAGCGCCGGCGCAATCAACTCACCGCAGCTGCTGATGCTCTCGGGGATCGGCCCGGCCCGGCAGCTGCGACGCCATGGTATCGAGGTGCATCTGGACCAGCCCGGCGTCGGCGCCAACCTGCAGGACCACCTGGACATCTGCACGCTGTACCGCACCGTGCCCGGGGTCAGCTACGACCGCGCCAGCGAGCTGAAGATCGGCTTCGACTATTTCCTGCGCGGTCACCGCGGTGCCGGTACCAGCAATGTGGCCGAGGCCGGCGGCTTCGTGCGCTCGCGCTTTGCCGCCGACGAACGTGCCGACATCCAGTTCCATTTCGTCCCGGCGATGCTGGACAACCACGGCCGCCACCGCCTGCCCGGCGACGGCTACACCCTGCACGCCTGCTACCTGCACCCACGCAGCCGCGGCCGCATCGAACTGGCCAGCCATGATCCCGCCGCGCCGGCGCGTATCCATGCCAACTATCTGGGCGATGCCGAAGGCTTCGATATGAAAATGATGGTCGAAGCCGCGCGCCTGAGCCGCGACATCCTCCAGCAGCCGGCCTTCGCGCCGTGGCGCAGGGCACCGCTGTTCCCTGCCGACGAGCACCTGGACGATGCCGGGCTGGAAGCCTTCATCCGCGCCAAGGCCGAAACCATCTACCACCCGGTCGGCACCTGCCGGATGGGCAGCGACGCGATGGCCGTGGTCGATCCGCAGCTGCGCGTGCGCGGCATCGACGGCCTGCGGGTAATCGATGCCTCGGTGATGCCAAGCCTGCCCACGGGCAATACCAACGCACCGACCATCATGATCGCCGAGCGCGCCGCCAGCCTGATCCTCGACACCTCGCCGCCGGGCTGACCGCTCCGCGGCTCAGGCCACCTGCAACAGCGCCGGCAACGGGCAATGCAACGTGGCGCAGATGGTCCGCAGCAGTTCGGCCTCGGCCACGCTGACGCGCTGGTTGTGGCTGATGGTGGCGGTCACCGCTTCCACCAGCAGCTGCTTGGCCAGCGGATCGAGCGCATCCAGCGGCGCCCACACCGCATCCAGCGCCAGCACGCCGGCCGACGGCGGCGCATAGGGCAGGTGATCGTGCGGCAGGATGCGTTGCAACCCAGCCAGATAGGCGCGCCGCGCGGCGGCCTCGTCACCGAGATTGCCGGCCCGCGCGACCACCGCGAGCAACGTGGAAAGCTCCTGGCGCACGCCGGTGGTCTTGCGCCGGCCGAAATGCGGGTGGCGCGAGGGATCCAGCGCGGCCAGCACCTGCACCTGCAGCAGGCGCGACAGACAGTACTCGAACAGCGAGATCCGCCCATCGGCATGGACCAGCGCCTCGATGCACTGCACGAACGCCCGCAACTGCGGGCGCGGCGCCATCCGCAATGCGGGGAACGCCAGTGCCGCCAGCGGCAGGCGCAGCGCGCGAGAGAGACCATGCAACGGACCATCGGCCATGGCCTGAAGCCGCGTGACCACAGAAGCGCCCAGCTGCGCCTGTACCGCCTGCCGCTGCAACACCGCCACCGCAGGGTCGGCATCGAGCAACAACGCCAGCAGCAGCGGCTGTGCGGCCTCCCGGTCACGCGCCAGTTCGCGCAGCTGCGGCGACAGGGTGCCGGCCAGCCGGATCGCCTGTTGGTAGTCGTCATCAGCCGGGGTGGCGACCTGCGCGGCGACTTGCCTTGGATCGACCCGCAACCGCGACGTCACAGTGGCCACTGCAGCGGGCGCCAGCGCGTCCACACCGGGCACATCACTGCGGGCCAGCCCCAGCGCGCGATCCTCGGCCAGGCCATCGGGCGGATTGGCAAACCAGGTACCGCGCAAACGCTGCAACTGTTCGGTGCGGAACGAAGGCTCCAGCCGCTGGATCCGCTCCACCAGGGGTGGATGCGTGGCGAACCAGCGCGAAAAGCCCAGTCCTTCGCCGAACAGCATGTGACTGACTTCCTCGGCGCTGGCACGGTCGGCCAGCTGCGAACCCTCGGCCAGCCCGCCGATCTTCTTCAACGCCCCGGCCAGCCCCTGCGTCTGCCGGGTGAACTGCACCGCCGAGGCATCGGCCAGAACCTCGCGCTGGCGCGACACCGCCGCCTTGATCAGCCGTCCGAAGAACACCCCAATGCTGCCCACGACAATGCCGGTCACGCCGATCACCAGCACGATCGAGATCGGCCCAAGCCCGCGCCTGCCGCCTATCCGCGAACCGGCACTCATGTGCAGCAGCACCCGCTTGCCGATGAGACTGATCATCAGGATGCCGAACAGCACCCCCATCAGGCGGATATTCAACCGCATGTCGCCATTGAGGATGTGGCTGAACTCGTGCGCGATCACGCCCTGCAGTTCATCGCGGTTGAGCCGCTGCAAGCTGCCCCGGGTGACGGCGATGGCGGCGTCGGCCGGTGAATACCCGGCGGCGAAGGCGTTGATGCCGTTCTCCTGTTCCAGCACATACAGCCGCGGCATCGGCACACCGGAGGCGATGGCGATCTCCTCCACCACGTTGCGCAACCGCCGCAGCGCCGGATCGCGGGTATCGGCCGGCACCTCGGTGCCGCCCATCTGTACCGCCACCACTTCACCACCACCCCGCAACGAGGCGATGCGGTACAGCGAGGCCAACGCGATCACCGCCAGGGTCAGCAACGTGCACCACAGCACGCCCCGCACGCTGCCGGTGGCCACCAGCACCAGTGCGTCCAGCACCGCGACAATGGCGATCACCGCCAGCGCGAACAGCAGCAGCAGGCGCCCGGAATTGCGCCGCGCCTGTGCCTGGTGTTCAAAGAAATTCATCCCGCCCCCCTAGCTGGCACCGGACGCGACTGTCGTCACGTGCCGGCCTTCCCTGCCCTGCGCAGGATCAGAACTGGACCCTGGGCGCCTCGCGCACCTGCTCGCGCTTTTCCAGCGGGATGTCCAGCAGCGCGGCCGTGGGGAAATGGAACATGCCGGCAAACACATTGGCCGGGAAGGTCTCGCGGCGGTTGTTGTAGGCCATCACCGCATCGTTGTAGGCCTGCCTAGCGAACGCTACCTTGTTCTCGGTGCTGCCCAGTTCCTCGCTCAGCTGCAGCATGTTCTGGTTGGCCTTCAATTCCGGATAGGCCTCGGCCACGGCCATCAACCGTCCCAGCACTCCGTTCAACTGGCCCTGCGAGGCGGCCAGCTGCGCCATCGCCGCCGCATCGCCCGGAGCGGCCTTGGCCGCCGCAAGCCCGGACTGCGCCGCGCTGCGTGCGGCGATCACCGCCTCCAGCGTCTGCCGCTCATGGCTCATGTAGGCCTTGGCGGTTTCCACCACATTGGGAATCAGGTCGAAGCGGCGCTGCAGCTGTACGTCGATCTGCGCGAACGCATTCCGGTACGCATTACGGGAACGGACCAGTCCGTTATAGATGCCAACACCGGCCGCGATAACTGCGACAGCCACCACAAGAAAGACCAGCAATATCAATGTGATGCCCATTCATCCTCTCCCCGTTTGTGCAATCGTGAAAAGCGGCGCTAGAATCGCCGACGGCAGTAGCTTACAGGCACCGATCACGATGAAAGAAAAGAACTCGCGCCGGGGAATCCGCCCGGTGGCATCGGGATTGCTGGGGGTGTTGATGCCCTTCGCATTGGCGTCCACCGCACAGACGCCCACCCACGCCAACCTGCCCATCGACGTGACCGCCAGCGCAGCCCTGCCGGTGAATCTGGAAAACGCGCCGCCCCCATCGCCCACGCAACCGATGCCCTATCGCGCCGCGCTGCGGCCCGACCAGGTGCAACCGCTGTCGCCCGAGTTCAATGTGGCCGCGATCGAGTCGCTGGCCGAGCAACTGACCTATGGCAACCGTGTTCCGGGCATGGCCATGGCCATCGTCCACAACGGCCGCATTCTTTCCGCGCGCGGCTATGGCGTTACCGATATCAGCAACCCGCAACAGGTGGACGCCCATACCGTGTTCCGCCTGGCCTCGTTGTCCAAGGCGTTTGCCGGCACCATGGCCGGGCTGCTGGTCAACGATGGCACGCTGCGCTGGGACAGCAAGATCACCGACTACGTGCCCGGCTTCCGCCTGGCCACGCCCGAGGCGACCAATGCGTTGACCGTCGCCGATGTACTCAGCCATCGCGTCGGCCTGACCTACAACGCCTACGACCGCGATGTGGAAGCCAACGCCGACTACTACACGCTGACCCAGAAACTGGCCAGCGCGCCACTGAAGTGCGCCCCTGGCGATTGCTACGCCTACCAGAACGTGGCCTTCAGCCTGGTCGGCGATGTGGTGTTCGCCGCCTCCGGCAACTTCTACGAGCAGGCGGTGGAGAAGCGCATCCTCAAGCCGCTGGGCATGAACGATGCCAGCCTCGGCCTGGCCGGCATCCAGGCCAGCTCGCGCTGGGCGCGTCCGCACGTGCGCAGCCGCAACGGCTGGGTTTCGCTGACCCCCAAGCCCACCTACTACCGGGTCGCACCGGCGGCCGGCGTCAATGCCAGCGCCAGCGACATGGCGCAATGGCTGCTGGCCCACACCGGCTATCGTCCGGACGTGCTGCCGGCGCCGTTGCTGGCCACCCTGCACGCACCGCTGGTGAGTACCCCCGGCGAAATGCGCTCGGGCTGGCGGCGTGAACGTCTGGATTCGGCAGGCTACGCACTGGGCTGGCGTGTGTTCGACTATGCCGGTCACTCGGTGGTGTTCCATGCCGGTGCCGTGCAGGGTTACCGTGGCCTGGTGGCATTGCTGCCCGAGCGCGACCTGGGTATCGCCATCATGTGGAACGGCGAAAGCAGCCTGCCCAGCGGCATGATGCCCACCATCCTGGACCGCGCCATTGGCCTGCCGACGCAGCGCTGGCTAGATGTGGATACCGACTTCGGCAGTGACAACCTGATGGCCGACGGTGCCCCTGCACGTGACGGCAAAAAGGGCGCGTCCTCCGAGCGTGCGGTGGCCTCGCCGCGCTGAGCGCCGGCACAGTCCAGCAGACAAAGGCGGCCAATGGCCGCCTTTGTTGTTTTTTATTTGCGCCTTCCAGGATCACGGTCACTGCGCTGAAAGAAGAATTCTCCAGCCCGCCGCGGCGCGGACAGCCGTGATCCGGCCGCTCCGCACAGAACCCGACCCTCCGGGTATCGGTATCTGCGGTAGTCCCTAACGTGACCGCTCCGGCATCGCCTTCAACCTCATCCGCCCGCCCCGCTCCCGATGATCGCGCATAAAAAAACTCCCTCCCCGCTGGGCAGTCGGGGAAGGAGTTTCAGGTACGGCTAGTGAAGCGGGATCAGATCAGCGGCGCCGGCGTGGCCGGCAGCGCAACCGGAGCGACCTTCTTCTTGCGGGCAGCCGGCTTCTTCTTGGCAACGACCTTCTTCGCAGCGACCTTCTTGGCTGCCGGCTTCTTGGCCACAACCTTCTTCGCAGCAGCCTTCTTGGCCGCCGGCTTCTTGGCTACAACCTTCTTCGCGGCGG
This sequence comes from Stenotrophomonas sp. STEN014, assembly GCF_056760315.1. NCBI lineage: Bacteria > Pseudomonadati > Pseudomonadota > Gammaproteobacteria > Lysobacterales > Lysobacteraceae > Stenotrophomonas > Stenotrophomonas sp. STEN014. The sequence continues at coordinate 187,116 of NZ_JBRREN010000005.1, forward strand.
CCTTCTTGGCTGCCGGCTTCTTGGCTGCAACCTTCTTCGCAGCGGCCTTCTTGACGACCTTCTTGGCAGCAGCCTTCTTGGCTACTTTCTTGACGACCTTCTTGGCAGCGGCCTTCTTGGCAACCTTCTTCGCCGCAGCCTTCTTGACGACCTTCTTGGCAGCAGCCTTCTTGACGGTCTTCTTCACGGCAGCCTTCTTGGCGACCTTCTTGACGGCCGCCTTCTTGACGGCCTTCTTGGCGACGGCCTTCTTGGCCACCTTCTTCACCGCGACTTTCTTGGCGACGGCCTTCTTGGCAACCTTCTTCACCGCAGCTTTCTTGGCGACTTTCTTTACCGCCTTCTTGGCGGCCGGCTTTTTAGCAGCTTTTTTCGTGGCCATTGTGTGGCTCCTCGTCAGTGATCTATGGAATTGAAATGCCCAGTTGAAGCAAATCCGCGTGGGATCGCGGAGGACCGTCGTCGCGTCGGGCGCAACGTTTCGGATACAGAAACACCCGCTTCGATGCTCGTTGCGGGTGCCAGATGGAAATCAGGAAGTGTTTTGCCGAAGGAAGCGATGCCTGCTCCACCATCGAAGAAATCCTGGCGGATGTCCAAGTTGTGCTTCGCGTCTGGATGTTGATCCGGCTCACTCGCTTGCGCAGTAAAGGTCTGCTGGGCGAAACCTAATCACGGTTTTTTTTACTGTCAACCACCTCGACGCAACTTGCCCAGCAAAGCGCAGTGCGGCAGTGGCCATACCCGTCCCAGACAAGAACCCCACTGACGCGCCAGAACAACATGGCGCCACCGCACGTCCAAGGCGTGTTGCGGAAAAACAGCGGAAAAACCGCACTATTTGTGCACCGGTACGCTTGTGCACGCACGGCTGCGCAGCACTGTGGCATCCAACACCCGGCCATTTCCTCAACGGCATTGAAGCGCGATACGGATCTTGAAAAAAATCATCACCTGACAATTTTTTACCCGCAGCACCAACGAACTGCGCAAAAATTTCGCGCTCGCGGCACGTCATCTTCGTGCCATCGCATGCCAGCCACCTCCGATCACTACCGCGTTGCCGGCTGCTGCAGACACGTTGCATCGGCACGCAAAACGATCGTGGATGTCGCGCCAAGTGCGCCATGCCATCACGCCGCGATGACATCCACACCTTGGGAAACGACAACGGCCGCTCAAGGCGGCCGTTGTCGCGTCAGCATGGCAACGCGATCAGTTCGCGTCGTCTTCCAGCAGCTCGGCGTAGTCGTCCGGACCCAGCAGGTCGTTCAACTGTTCCGGCTCGGACATCTCGACCACGAACAGCCAGCCGTCACCGTAGGCATCTTCGTTGATGGTTTCCGGCTTGTCGGCCAGAGCTTCGTTGACTTCGACAACGGTGCCCGACACCGGGCTGTACACGTCCGAGGCGGCCTTGACCGACTCCACCACCGCCGCGCCGGCACCCACCGTGACGGTGTCACCGACAGCCGGAAGTTCGACGTAGACCAGATCACCCAGCAAACCCTGGGCGTGATCGGAAATGCCGACGGTGACGCGGCCGTTGCCTTCAACGCGGGCCCACTCGTGGGACTTGAGGAATTTGAGGTCGCCTGGGATCTCGCTCATGGAACTGCTCCGAAAAAAACGGTGGTCGGGATGAAGCACTAGTTTAACGGACCGGGCACGGGTAGCCGTCGCCCGGTCCGGGTGAATCACAGATTGATACCGGCCTGCGGCTGGCCGTCACGCACGAACGGGAACTTCACCTGCCGCACCGGCACTTCCTTGCCGCGGATGTCCACGCGCACCTCGTCCGGCGCACCGGCCGGGACACGGGCAAAGGCGATCGCCTTGCCGAGCGTCGGCGAGAACGTGCCGGAAAGGATCTCGCCCTCGCCCTGGGCGGTGAGCACTTTCTGGCCGTGGCGCAACACGCCCTTGTCGTCCATCACCAGGCCGATCATCTGCCGTGCGTTGCCGGCGGCCTTCTGCGCTTCCAGCGCCGGACGGCCAATGAACTCGCGCCCCTCGTCCAGCGACACCGTCCAGCCCAGCGCCGCTTCGAACGGGGTGACGGTCTCGTCCATGTCCTGGCCGTAGAGATTCATGCCCGCTTCCAGCCGCAGCGTGTCGCGCGCGCCCAGACCGGCGGGCTTCACCCCGGCGGCCAACAGCGCGTTCCAGAACGCCACCACCGCGGTCTGCGGCAGCAGCACTTCGTAACCGTCCTCACCGGTGTAGCCGGTGCGGGCGACGAACAGGTCCACGCCATCGACCGCGCGGACATCCAGCGCGGCAAAGCGGGCCAGTTTGTCCAGCGCGGCACGATCGGATTCAGCGATCAGGCCGGCGGTCAGCGCGCGAGCCTGCGGGCCCTGCACGGCGATGATGGCCAGGTCTTCGCGCTCGATGACTTCGACCCCGAACGCCGCGGCATGCTGGCCGATCCACGCCAGATCCTTCTCGCGGGTCGAGGCGTTGACCACCATGCGGAAGAAATCCTCACCGAGCAGGTACACGATCAGATCGTCGATCACGCCGCCCTGTGCGTTGAGCATGCACGAGTACAGCGCCTTGCCGTTGACCTTGAGCTTGTCGATCGAGTTGGCCAGCAGCTGGCGCAGGAATTCACGCGTGCGCGCGCCCTTCAGATCGACCACGGTCATGTGGCTGACGTCGAACATGCCGGCGGCAGTGCGCACCAGGTGGTGTTCGTCGATCTGCGAACCATAGTGGATCGGCATGTCCCAGCCGCCGAAGTCGACCATCTTGGCGCCAAGCGAGCGGTGGGTTTCGTTGAGCAGGGTCTTCTGGATCATGGCCGTTCCGCGGAAAAGGGGCCGCCATTATCCCAGATGGTTACGCTTAAAACCTGCGTCACCGCCACACCAGCGTGTCGCCGGCAGGCTCACGCCGGCTGCACTTTCAGGGTCATGCCATCCACGGCTACCACCCGCACGGCACTGCCCGCTGGAAGGTCAACGCCGGCCACCACCCAGAACGCATCATCGATCTTGGCCCGGCCGATGCCGTTGGCGATGCCCTGCTCCAGCGTCACCACCCGCCCGATCAGCTGTTCGGCGCGCCGGTTGAGCAGCGGCTGATCGCTCTGCCGGTCGCGCTTGCGGAACCAGGTGCGATAGATCTGGATCGACACGAAGCTGAGCACCACAAACAGGATCACCTGCGCCAGCACCGTCATGCCCTCAAAGGCCCACACCAGCAGGAACACCACCGTGGCGGCAACGCCCATCCACAGCATGAATGCACCCGGCGCCAGCGCTTCGGCGGCAAACAGCGCCACCGACAGCGAAGCCCATATCACCACTTCCCAGCGCATGGCTCAGCGCCCCAGCGGCGGCGGATTGCCGCGTGCGGCAGGCTTGCCCTCGTTCTGTTTGGCGAACGCCTCCCTGGCCAGTTCGGCGACACCGGCAATGGAGCTGATCACACCGGTGGCTTCCATCGGCATCAGCACCAGCTTCTGGTTGGGCGAGCTGGCCAGCTCCTTGAATGCCTCCACATATTTCTGCGCGATGAAGTAGTTGATCGCCTGCACATCGCCCTGTGCGATCGCCTCGGACACCATCGCGGTGGCCTTGGCTTCAGCCTCGGCCGAACGCTCGCGCGCTTCGGCATCGCGGAACGCGGCTTCCTTGCGGCCCTCGGCTTCCAGCACGGCGGCCTGTTTCTGGCCTTCGGCGCGCAGGATCTCCGACTGGCGGATGCCCTCGGCTTCCAGCACTGCCGCACGCTTGTTCTGCTCGGCCATCTTCTGCTGCTGCATCGACTGCACCAGGTTGGTCGGCGGCTGGATATCCTTGATCTCGATGCGGGTGACCTTCACCCCCCACGGATTGGTGGCGTGGTCGACCACATTCAGCAGCTTGGCGTTGATGGTCTCGCGCTGGCTCAGCGATTCGTCCAGGTCCATCGAGCCGATCACGGTGCGGATGTTGGTCTGCACCAGGGCGATCATCGCCACTTCCAGATTGGCCACTTCATAGGCCGCCTTGGCCGCATCCAGCACCTGGAAAAACACCACGCCATCCACGCGTACCACCGCATTGTCCTTGGTGATGACGTCCTGGCTGGGCACATCCAGCACCTGCTCCATCATGTTCACCTTGCGGCCCACGCCGTAGACGATGGGGATCAGGAAATGCAGGCCCGGAGTCATCGTATGGGTGTATTTGCCGAAGCGCTCCACCGTCCACTCATAGCCCTGCGGCACCATCCGCACCGTCTTGAACAGCACGATGATGCCCGCCACCGCCACCACCAACGCCAGAAAACCCGCACCGCTTCCCATCTGCCCACTCCTTGTGACGATCGAATGCCGAGTATAGCCAGCCGCCGGGGCTCACAAAGGCAGGCGCCCGTGCAGGATGTCGGCCAACATCCCGCGGACCGTGAATAGAGGAGCTCACTGCATGTCGCCGGGCCGTTGTTTCAAAAAAACACGTGTCCGATCCGGGTGAAGCCGTAACCACAGACCAGCCCGGCGATGCCCCATCCCCATTGCCGCTGCCAGAGCGTCATGAACCGGTACGTCAGCACGTCCCGCTACCCGCAAAACGCACTCGCTGCCGGGCAGGGGTGCGGTGTGGATGCAAAGAGTCGGGAGGAAGCCGGGGAAGGCGGCTCCCCGGCCCATGCGCCAGACCAGGGAGTTCAGTGGCTGCGCGGAGCGAACATGATCACCGCCATGGCCAGCAGGCACAGTCCGCCGCCGAGCAGATCCCAGCGGGTGGGCCGGACCGAATCCACCAGCCACAGCCACAACAGCGCCATGCACACATACACCCCTCCATAGGCGGCATAAACGCGGCCGCTGGCGGTGGGGTGCAGCGTCAGCAACCAGGCGAACAACGCCAGACTGGCGGCAGCGGGCAGCAGCAACCAGGGACTTCCCTGCTTGCGCAGCCACAGCCATGGCAGATAGCAGCCGGCAATCTCGGCCAAGGCGGTCAGCAGGAACAGCACCAGCGTTTTCAACGCACTGTCCCTTTCTCCTGCTGTTTGACCGCCTGCCACAGCGCTTCCTGCTGCGGCAGATCCAGCGTCCGCATACCGCCTTGGACGGCGGCCAGGGCTTCCATCGCACGGAACCGGCGCTCGAACTTGAGGTTCGCCAACCGCAGCGCGGTACCCACATCGACCTGGGCATGACGGGCGAGGTTGGCGCAGACGAACAACATGTCGCCGAGCTCCTCCTGCAGCCGCTCATGGTTGTCGGCACCGCGGGCGGCGGTATCGAACTCGGCCTGCACCTCATCGACCTCCTCACGCAGCTTGTCGATCACCGGCGCAGGGCCCGGCCAATCGAAGCCGGTGCGCGCGGCGCGCTTCTGCAACTTGACGGCGCGCTGCCATTCCGGCAATCCGCGCGAAATACCGGCCAGGGCCGAGTCGTCCAGATCGCCCTTGGCCGCACGCTCGCTGCGCTTGATCTCGTCCCAGTTGGCCAATACCGCGTCGGCATCGGCAGCCTGCGCATCGGCAAAGATATGCGGATGCCGGCGCACCATCTTCGCGCTGATCGCCGCCACCACATCGCCGAAATCGAACGCCCCCTGCTCGCTGGCCATCTGTGCATGGAACACCACCTGCAGCAGTAGATCGCCAAGCTCGTCTTTCAGATCGGCCAGATCATTGCGATCGATCGCATCGGCGACTTCATAGGCCTCTTCCACCGTATACGGCGCGATGCTGGCGAAGTCCTGCTCCAGGTCCCACGGGCAGCCGTTCTGCGGGTCACGCAGGCGCGCCATGATCTGCAGCAGCGACTGGATATCGTTCATGTCGAACATGTATGCAGCACCTTCATTGCGGATGCGCCGGCCACTGCCGGCGCGGGATTTCTGGCATGAGCCCCGGGTTCAGGCCGTCACAGCCCGGCCACCCAGTCCCGCCACGGCAACGCCGCATCACCCAGCGCGAAAAAATCGCCATTGAGCAGCCGCGGGCGCTGGTTGTAGCGGAACGGCTCGCCGCTGTCGGCCGCCAGCAGCACGCCACCGGCCGCCTCCAGCACACATTGGCCGGCGGCGGTGTCCCATTCGCTGGTCGGCCCCAGCCGCGGATACACGTCCAGCGTGCCCTCGGCGATGCGGCAGAATTTCAACGACGAGCCCTGCGCGACCAGTTTGATCTCGCCCATCCGCGCCAGAAGCGCCTCGGTACGTGCGCTGCGGTGCGAGCGGCTGGCGGCCACGCGCAGCGGCTGCGCCGGCGGCACCCGGGTGGTGATCGGCTCCTGCTGCGCACCCGCGCGTCTATATGCCTTGCCACCGCGCTCGCCATGCCAGACCACCCCCGTGACCGGCGCCTGCACCACGCCGAAGACCGGCAGTCCGTCGTCGATCAAGGCGATGTTGACGCTGAATTCACCGTTTCGCTTGATGAACTCGCGGGTGCCATCCAGCGGATCCACCAGCCAGTAGCGCTGCCAGCTGCACCGGGTTTCCCACGGCAGCTGGGCGGATTCCTCCGACAGCACCGGAATGTCCGGACTCAACTGCGACAGGCCTTGCACGATCAGCTGGTGCGCGGCCAGGTCGGCGCTGGTGACCGGGCTGTCATCGGCCTTGTGTTCAATGTCGAAACCGTTGGCGTAGACCTGCAGGATCGCCGCTCCGGCGCGATGGGCGATGTCGATCACCGCTTCCCGCACATCCGCCTGCAACGGCCTCATCGCGCTCGCCCCAGCCACTCGCGGGCAATGAACAACGCCGCCAGCGAGCGGCCTTCGGAAAAATCCTCGCGCAACATCAACTGATCCAGCTCGGCCAGTTTCCAGGGCACCACTTCCAGCTCCTCCGGCTCATCACCGATCAGGCGTTCGGGGTACAGATCGCGCGCCAGCACCAGCCAGGACTGGTGACTCATATACGTAGGCGCCAGGGTCAGCATGCGCAGCACGTCCAGTTGGCGGGCACCATAACCGGCCTCTTCCTTGAGCTCGCGGTCGGCCGCTTCGATCGCGCTTTCGCCTTCATCGATGCGCCCCTTGACCAGGCCAAGTTCATAGCGATGCAGGCCTGCGGCGTATTCACGCACCAGCAGCACAGTGTCCTCATCCAGCATGGGGACCACCACCACGGCGCCATGTCCATGGCCCACCAGGCGCTGGAAATGGCGGCGCTCGCCGTTGGAAAACTCCAGATCCAGCTGTTCCTGCTGGAATGGCCCGATGTTTTCCGAGGTCACCTTGTGGATGACAGGCAGACGCCGGCTCATGCGCCACTCCGGGCAACAGCGCAACGGGCCGACGATAGAATGCGCGGGGGCGATGAGGTTTTCATGAGCCCGAAATGCTAGCAGACCCGGCCGCACTGACGTGTGCCACTACCCGCGAGACCTCCGCATGCGCCTGACCCGCTGCCCGATCGACCTTCCGCTCCACACCGGACAAACACTCTCCCTGCCTGAAGAAACCGCCAACCACCTGGTGCGGGTGATGCGGCTGCGCGAAGGTGACCGCTGCGTGCTGTTCAATGGCAACGGCCATGACTATGCCGCCACCCTGACCACGGTGGGCAAGCGCGATGCGCAGGTCCATATCGATGACGCCCAGCCGCTGGACAACGAATCGCCACTGGCCATCACCCTGCTGCAGGGCATCGCCCGTGGCGAGAAGATGGATCTGATCCTGCAGAAGGCGACCGAACTGGGCGTGAGCGCGATCATCCCGGTCAACGCCGAGCGCACCGAGGTCAAACTCGATGCCGCCCGTGCTGAAAAGCGGCTGTCACATTGGCGCAGCGTGGTCGGCTCGGCCTGCGGTCAATCCGGCCGCGCACGGATCCCGGCGCTCACACCACCGCAATCCCTGGCGGTCGCCGTCGATACGCTGCCGGCCGACACGCTACGGCTGACGCTGGATCCGCTCGGCGCGCACCGCCTGGCTTCGTTGTCGCAGGCCCCGGCCAACGGTGTGGTCATCGCCATCGGTCCGGAAGGCGGCTGGTCGCCACGCGACCGCCAGCAGCTGCAGGAGGCCGGCTTCCAGGGCCTGCAGCTGGGGCCGCGCATTCTGCGCACCGAAACCGCCGGTCTGGCGGCCATTGCCGCGCTGCAGGCGCGGCTGGGTGATCTCTGAGCGAAGGGGACTCAGGCCGCAGCGGCCAGGGCGGCGATCACCGCCGCCTCGATCGCATCCAGATCCGGCAGCAGCGCGCTCTGCTCGCCCAGCAACACACGCATGTGCACGCCCTGCGGCAGGCTCTCCTCGGAGGCGTCGGCCAACAGGCCATCGCGCGGCACCGCGATCAGCTGCGGGAACGACTGGGTCAGCAGCGCGAAATAGGGCATGTCCGCATTGCCGCCCAGCGCCTTGAGCACCACCACCTTGTTGTTGCCGGAGACCTGCTCTTGGCCATGTCCGCTGAAGCGGGCGTAGGACAGCAGCGGCACGTTCCAGCCATGCCAGGCAATCTGGCCGACCAGCCACTCCGGGACATCGGGAATCGGCTCCACCGAGACGCGCGACATCATTTCCGCGACCGTGGCATTGGGCAACAGCACGCGCTCGGCACCGGCCTGGATCAGGACGCCGCGTACTTCATCGTTGCTTGCATAACTCATCGTCTGTTCCTTGATCGAAGCGGTGCGGACTATTGCGCGCAACGCGTGGCAAGTTCGCCTGCCAGATATTCCGGATCACCACCGGGCATGCCCGCCACCACCAGCTGGCTGGCGGCTTCCGGGTCATAGCAACCGTCACCGGTCTGGCCTGCGGCCCAACCGCCCTGCGCGGCGAATGCCAGCACCTCGGGCACCAGCGCCGGATCGGCACCACTGAGCATCACCACCGCGCTGTCTGCCGCCGGCAGGGCCGTGATCAACTGCGCGGACGCCTCCACAAAACGCAGACCGGCGCCGTCCGGCTCCAGTCCGACAGCATCGGCCAGCACGTACACATTTCCCGCTTCAGCCACCTGTCCAGGGACCGCAAGCAACACCGGCAGCGCCGTGACCCGCGCCATCTGCTTGACCAGATTCGCGTAACGTCCCCCATCCAGACGCATCTGCACCAGCACCGGGCGGGCGAAGTCTTCCGGCAACCCGCTCAACAGGCGCCGTACCGCATCGGGACCACCAATACCTGCCAGCACCAGCACCGGGCCACCGGCGGACTCGCCCGACTCGGGTTCCAGCTCCACCAGCGACAACGAGCTCGACAGCAGGCTGGCAATGGAGGGGTTCTCGGCCGCAGCCGCTTCCACCGGCGCCGCCGGGGCGACATAGGCATCGTCCTCCAGCAACGACCAGCTGCTGTAGCTGCCTGCAGCAGCCGCGGCACCTGCGGGCACCTGCGTGTCCACCATTCCCTGCGGCGGATCCTCGAGCGGCGGCAACGGCGGGGGCAACGGTCCGGTTTCCTGGGCCGTGGCCGCTGGGGATTCCTCGGTCTGTGCCTTGGCCATCAACTCTTCAAAGCTCATGACCTCCGGCGCCTGACGTTCCTCTGCAGGGGCGAAATACAGGCCATCGGCAGGCACCGTGTCTGCCGCTTCGAACGCTTCGTCGAGATGGAACTGCAGCGGCGCATCGACGTGCAGTTCAGCCGGTCGCACCGGCATGCCGGGCTCCGGCTGCAAGGCGGCATCGTCTTCCGGGCCCGGCGGCAAGACGTTGCCGTGCCCCTGCAACTTGGCGGCAAGATGCCGGATCCAACGCTGCGATTCCCAGCCCTCGCGTCGGGCGATGATCTCAGCCTCTTCGAACATCAGCGTATAGCGCGGTGACTCCAGCACGGCATCCAGCCGTTCGAGCGCATCCTCGACCGCCGGCTCCAACGCCACCAGCACCACCTCGGTTGCCGAGGCATCCAGTGCCGCGGCATCCAGCGTGTTGGGATCATCCTCCAGCACCACCTGGCCGCCAGCGGCGGCCACCGCATCGCGCAGGCGGTCACGGGCCGCGCCCTCGCGGGCCAGCAGAGCCACCGGCCGAGCGCCGTTGTTGTCACTCGCGAGCACGGGCAATCCCCAGCAGGTCATAGACATTGCGCATCAGATCCAGCTCCTGGTAAGGCTTGCCGAGATAGCGCTGCACGCCGATCTCGAACGCACGCTGACGGTGCTTGTCACCACTGCGCGAGGTGATCATCACAATCGGCACCCTCTTGTAGCGCTCGTCGGCACGCATCGCGGTCGCCAGTTCGTAGCCATCCATACGCGGCATTTCGATATCCAGCAGCATCAGGTCCGGCACGCGCTCTTCCAGCAGCTCCAGCGCCTCGACACCATCGCGCGCGGCAACCACGTCGAAGTTGTTGCGTTCCAGCACACGGCTGGTGACCTTGCGCATGGTCAGCGAATCGTCGACCACCATCACCAGCGGCACATGACGCTGGCCCTGGGTTGCGACCACCTGCACCACGGCCTGCGGCTGGGTGATATAGCGACGCACCAGCGGTGCGACGTCCAGGATCACCACCACGTTGCCTTCGCCGGTGATCGTCGCGCCGTAGATACCCGGCACCGATGCGATCTGCAGGCCAACCGGCTTGACGACGATTTCGCGGTTGCCGAGCACCTGGTCGATCGCCACGGCCGCACGCAGATCACCGGCCCGCACCAGCAGCAGCGGAATCTGCGGCTGCCCTTCGGCCTTGGCCGCGGCCTGTCCGACCAGCGTACCCAGGTCGTAGAGCGTGAAGTCCTCACCGTTGTAGTGGTAACGGCTCTCACCGGACTCGAAGCGCTCGCGCGAAATCCGGCCAATACCGCTGACCGAGGCAACCGGCACCGCGAAGGTGGTTTCGCCGATACGCACGAACACGGCCTGGGTGACGGCAAGCGTCTGCGGCAGGCGCAGCGTGAACGTCACGCCCTGGCCACGCACCGAACGGATGTCCACCGAGCCACCGAGCTGGCGGACTTCATTGCGTACCACATCCATACCGACGCCACGGCCGGCCAGCTGGCTGACCTGCTCGCTGGTACTGAAGCCCGAGGCGAAGATCAGCCCGTCCAGCTGCCCATCGTCAATATGTTCGCCGGCGACCAGCAGACCACGCTGCTCGGCGCGGCGGCGAATGGCCTCACGATCCAGACCGGCGCCATCATCGGCCACTTCCAGCACGATCTCCGAGCCTTCGCGACGCAGGCGCAAGGTGATCTGGCCCTCTTCCGGCTTGCCGGCGGCCACACGCTGCTCCGGCGATTCCAGCCCATGGGCCACCGAGTTGCGCAGCATGTGCTCCAGCGGCGCGACCATGCGATCGAGCACGTTGCGATCCAGCTCGCCGTGGGTACCGTCCAGGCTCAGATGCACCTGCTTGCCGATATCCTGAGCCGCCTGACGCACCACGCGGCGCAGGCGCGGCACCAGACCATCGAACGGCACCATGCGCGCACGCATCAGGCCATCCTGCAGCTCGGAACTGACACGCGACTGCTGTTGCAGCAGCGAATCGTAATTGCGTGACAGATCGTCCAGCACGCCCTGCAGGCCACCCAAGTCGGCGGCCGACTCGTTCAGCGCGCGGCTGAGCTGCTGCAGCGTCGAGAAGCGATCCAGCTCGAGCGGGTCGAACGTGTGATCGGCCTGCTCTTGCTCACGACGGTAACGCGCCACGATCTGCGCTTCGGTTTCCAGATCCAGACGGCGCAACTGATCGCGCAGACGGGCGTTGGTGCGATCGAGCTCGGCCATGGCGCCGCGGAATGCGCCCAGCTGCTGTTCCAGACGCGAGCGGTAGATCGCCACTTCGCCCGCGTGGTTGACCAGCCGGTCCAGCAGATCGGCGCGGACACGCACCTGTTCCTGGCCACGCGAAGCGCCCTCCTCTTCGGCAACCTGCTGTTCGACCAGCGGCGCGGACAGCGGCTCGGCGGCGATGCCGGTATCGGCCACCGGCTGCGGCTCCAGCGGCTCTTCCAACACGGTCACCACGTGCGAGACAACCTCGTCCTGCACGGGTGCCGGGCCATCGCTGACCGGCACTGGCTCGCCCACCCACGCAGCCGGAGCGTCCGCACGGCCCTGGGTACGCGCATCGAAAGCCTGGATCAGATCAAACGGCATTTGCACCGCACGATGTTCGCCGGTGCGGATCAACAACTGGTGTAGACGGTCGAAGCCACGTTCCAGCAGCTGCACGTCGCCACGCGTGATCTCGGTACGGTTGGCCGCGACCGCTTCCAGCAGCGACTCGATGCCATGGCCAAGATCACCGATGGCGTTGATACCGGCCATCCGCGCGCCGCCCTTGAGGGTGTGCAGGTCGCGCTGCAATCCCGCCAACAGTTCACGGTCCTCGGGCGAGGCACGCAGCGCGCTGATCAAGCCATCGCAGTGATCAAGCAGATCCTTGCCTTCCTCGACGAAGATATCGACCAGTTCGCGATCCAGATCATTGAAGTCCAGCGGACCGGCATCGATAGAAGCCGGCGCACTGCTGATCCTTGGCGATACAGCCTCTTCCAGCGGCGCGGTGAGCGGTGCCAGAACAACCGGGGCTTCGGCTTCGGCTTCGGCAGGGATGGCGTCTACGTCCGAGTCAACCGATTCCGTTGAAACTTCAATCGCTTCCTGGTCACGCTCAGACTCAGTCGCATCCGCGACCAGCGGCTGCAACAACTCCGGCTCACCCAATACCGTTTCTTCATCCGCGGCAGGTACCGGCAGATCATCAGCCTGTGGCGGCATGGCGACATCCGCGACGGAAACCGCCGGGCTCGTAGCGAAGGCGACATCCTGCGCCGGCGCATCAACGGCTTCCACGCCATCCATCTCGCCCGCCGCATTTTCCTCGACCAACCCGGAAGCATCTGCCAGCGATGGAGCCGGAGTATCGTGGGCGTCGGGCGCATCCACCGTGTTGTCCTGCTCGACCGGCGGATCCGGCTGCAAAGCGGTACCGGCTGTCTCCGCCACGGGCTCCAAAGCGGTCAGGTCCTCTCTGGGGACCGACAGGTCGCTGTCGGAATTCGAAGAAGCGACAACATCCCTGCCCTCTTCGTGGACCGGCATTTCAATGCCGGCATCGATTTCCTCAAGCACGGTCTGTTCGCTGTGGACATCCAACAGCAGCGTATCGGAAGACAGGTCGGTGCCATCGACAAGCGACGGCGCAAATGCCTCGGCCAATGGCGCATCCGGCTCAACAGGCGGTGTCGGCTGCCCGATTTCAGGAGCGGCTGCCACAGCGGCATCGGGCGCATCAACGAGGAAACCGGGGTCGAAGTAAGCGGAAAGATCCTGCACACCGCCCAGCTCGGCTGCTGCGTGTTCCAGCTCGACCGGCGCGCCATTGTCGGCAACACCCGAGCCGTCCGCCGCGATGTCCCCGGCCAAGCGATCTTCCTCGAACGTCTCGTCGACAACCGGTGGCCACTTGGCCTCGGGCAACGTGTCGACAAGCGCTTCCAGTCGGGCCGCCAATGCCGCGAAAGAGGGGATCAACGGGGAAGGCTGCTGCAACGCGGAAATGGTTGTCGATACCGCCGCAGCGGCCTCCCTCAGCGCCTGTACCGCATCGCCCCCCGGCGTCAGTCCGGCCACCAGCGAGCGCTTTACGAACGATTCCATGGGCGCCGTTACCGACGTGATTTCCGGCACATCCGTCATCGCGAACGCACCACTCATGGTGTGCACCGCGCGCAACAGTTCTTCCGTCACCGGCTGTGGTTGCACCTGCGCCTGATCCAGCCAGTCATGGACGGTGGCCAGATGCTGCGCGACCTCGGCTTCCAGGATTTCGCGCAGTACGCTGTCCACCGATGCCGGTGTGCCTTCGACGATCTCAACCACGCCGGACGCGGGACCAGCAGATATCGCGGGGGTCGACGTTGCGACCACAGGCGCATAGAACGCCTCCTCGCCTGCGGCAACGCGATCGGCCACATCCTGGATAGCCAGCAGATCCGCGCGGATAGTGCCGGTGCCGCGCAACGCGGCATTTAGCTGTGGCAACACCTCGTAGGCCTGGTTGACCATCGCGACAACGGCCGGGCTCGCCGGACGACTGCCGTCGAGCACGCGGTTGAGCATGCTCTCGATCTTCCAGCTGAATTCACCCAGCGTACGTGCGCCGACCAGTCGTCCACTGCCCTTGAGGGTATGGAACACGCGCCGCACCGGACGCAGACGTTCCACATTGCCCGGGGACGCGCGCCAGACCGGCAGCAGGTTGCCGAGGTTGACCAGTTCCTCGTCGAATTCTTCGATGAAGACATCTCGGATGTCCTGATCGATCTCGTCGGCACCGTCTTCGAACCCGCCTTCCAGGACCGGCCCCTGCACCGGGGCAGACTCTGCGGTGGTTTCAGCAGGCTGTGCATCCGTTGCCGGCGCAGCGAACGGATCGAATGCATCGGCAGCGGCATTGAGCTCGGCTATGAACGCGGCCACTTCGATATCCTCCGGCGACCCGGCATCGCCAGCGGCGGCTGCGTCGGCATCAACCGGCGTGGAGGACACATCGCCCAACGCGATCGCCAGCGCGGATGCAACCGCGTTCTTGCCCATCTCGTCCATGCGCGGGACGGGGGCGGAGTCATCTGGCGATTCAACTGCCGGGATCGCGTGGATGGTGTCGTCAACGATCTCCCATGCCGGTGCGAAAGACTGCAACGGCACAACGTCCAACACGGGCGGCTGGGGCTCGGCCTCTTCCGGACCCGGCGCAGCTGCTTCCAGCTCAAACAGACCGCTGTCGACCACCATGGTCTCGATGCCTTCGACCACAGGCTCAACCGTCGGCGACGGAACTTCGTCCAGTTGCCACGGGCCACTATCGAACGTGTAGACCGGCTGTTCTGCCGTGGCGGTGTTTTCCTCTACCAGCGCCAGATCAACGTCCATGCCGGCACCAGCATCGAGCAAGGTGTCGCGGTGGGACGGCGAGGCCGTCTGGTTGTGCGCAGCTGCATGGAAATGGAATGCTTCCAGCTCCGGGCTGGCCATCTCGTCCAGTCCGGACCCGGCGCCTTCCAGGACAATCGGCGCAAGCGTGTAGCTTGCCGACTGCACTGCCGAGTCTTCCTCTGCCGCAACCGGATCGAATGGCGAGGCATGGCTGTCCTGCTCGCCGAACGGCAGCGGCGGAGGCTCAACCGCAGCCATCGCCTTACCGGTAATGGCCTCGGCATACACCAGCGGATAGACCGCCCGTGCCGGCAGCTCCGGCGAAACGTCCAACGGCTCCACAGCGGTAGGCGGATCCGCGCTGATAGCAGGCGTATCGGCCGGCTCTGCCGCGGCGACCACATTGGCGGGGGCAGCCTCGTCGACCACCACCTCCGGTACAGGACTGTCCGGCAACTCGGCCGATGCAGCACTGGGAACAGGCCAGTAACGCAATGCTTCCAGACTGTTGCGGGTGATCTCCAGGATCTCCCCGCGACCCGCGCGGCGTTCGCGCAGGGCCTCCAGGTAATACTCCAAGCTGGCCATGGCATCGGCCAGGGTGTCGAGCTGGCGACCGCCAGGAATGCGCTTGCGGCCGATCAGTTCGATATCGATGTACTGCTGCACGCCATGCAGGTAGTCCGCCGGCGTCTGCAGATCCAGCATGCGCAGCGCTCCGGCAACCTCGCCAAGCAGGCGCGGTACTTCCCGCAGGCGCTCATGGTCCCAGTTAGTCTCGATGAACGCGACGAACGCTTCGCGCGCGGCGGCGAAATTGGCGATGGCCTCATGGGCGAGGATTTCCACCGTGCGGCGCGTTTCCACCGCACCGGGATCCTCGTCACCTTGCAGGTTCGCGCCCAGGTACGCCACCTGGTCATCCAGCGAGGCATCCACATAGAGCAGCGCGCCGGCGATATCCAGCAAGAGGTTGTCATCGATGGCGCGGGTGCCGGCAACCACCTCGCGCAGGGCATCGCGTTGCTGCACCACCACGCCGCGCGCCACGCCAAGGCCCATCACGCCCAAGGTGTCGGCCACAGCCCCCAGCTCGCTGACCTGCGTCTGCAGATCGGCCGGAGCCCCACCCATGCGCATGTGCAGATCCAGGGCATCCTTGATCCGCAGCAGTTCTTCCTTCACCGCGCTGCCGACCGTATCAAGCAGTTCACGGTTGCGCCCGCTGAGGCTGCCGCGGGCATGCTCCAGCTCGGCGGGGCTGGCATCACCGGCATCGGGATTGAAGGCGAACAGCACGCTCTCGTTGATGCCCTCAGCACCGCGCGCGCTGCGGATCTCGTTGAGCAGCGGCAGCAGCACGATCGGTATATCCCGATGGCCGTTCTGCAGGCGCTCCAGATAGTCGGGCAACAGCACCGTGCCGCGCATCAACGTGGCGCAGGCCTCGTCACGATCAGGCACCGCACCATCGCGCACGGCGTTGGCCAGCGACTCCAGCTCCTCGGCCACCATCGCCGGCGCATACAGCTCGACCATGCGCAACGTGCCCTGCACCTGGTGCAGGTAGCCGGCACAGAAGCGCATGCGACTGGTATCGCTCGGGTCCTCGACAAAATACTCGACCTCGTTGCGTACCAGACGCAGGGTCTCATCCAGCTCCGGCTTCACCCAGCCCAGTGCCGCGTGGCTCATGGCATCGCGCAAGGTACTCATCGCACTCCCCTGTACAGCATCGATTGCATGCCGTCCGGGCGGCCCTGCTTTGCGGTATGACGACACATCATCTGCTGATTCCTTTGCATCCCCGCCCGATCAACCGGCTCAGGCCGGCAGCTTGAAGTCGGCCACCGAGCGACGCAGCTCGGCGGCCAGCTGGTTCAGCTGACCCAACGAATCGGCCGTCTGTCCCGCACCTTGAGAGGTCTGGCCGGTGATCTGCCGGATCACGCCCATCGTCTGGGTGATGTCGGTAGCCGCCGACGCCTGCTGATTGGCGGCGATGGAGATGTTTTTGATCAAGTTGTTTAACGCGTTGGACACGCGCTCGATTTCGGTCAGCGCGGTACCGGCGTCCTCGGCCAGGCGCGCACCGGACACCACTTCGGCGGTGGTCTGCTCCATCGAGGTGACCGCTTCGTTGGTATCGGCCTGAATCGCCTGCACCAGACCTTCGATCCGGCGCGTTGCGCCGGATGTACGTTCGGCCAGTCGCTGCACTTCGTCGGCCACCACCGCAAAACCACGGCCGGCCTCGCCCGCGGATGCCGCCTGCACGGCGGCGTTCAACGCCAGGATGTTGGTCTGCTCGGAAATGTCGTTGATCAGTTCCACGATCGAGCCAATCTCCTGCGAGGATTCACCCAGACGTTTGATGCGCTTGGAGGTTTCCTGGATCTGGTCGCGGATCTGGTCCATGCCCTGGATGGTCTGACGCACCACCCCGGCACCTTCGGTCGCGATCACCACCGAGCGCTGTGCCACTTCGGCCGATTCGGTGGAGTTGCGCGAGACCTGCTCAATGGAGCTTGCGATTTCGCCGATACGGTCCGACGCGCTGGTGATCTCGTCGGCCTGGTGACCGGCCGCTTCGGCCAGCTGCATCGCGGTGGCCTGGGTTTCCTGGGCCGACACCGCCACCTTGGAGGAGATGTCGTTGATCGTGGTCACCAGGTGGCGCAGCTCGTCCACCGCGTAGTTGATAGCGTCGGCGATGGCGCCGGTCATGTCCTCGGTCACCGACGCCTTCACCGTCAGGTCGCCTTCACCGAGCGAGCTGATTTCGTCCAGCAGCCGCATGATCGCCTGCTGGTTGCGGCTGTTGAATTCCACCTGGGTCTGGTAGCGCAGATCCTGCTCACGCGAGCGGCTGCGCACCGAGCTCCACACAAAACCGATGATGGACAGCAGCGACAGGCCGCCGAAGATCACACTCCACCAGAAGTTCGGGAACAGGCGGGTATCACGGGTCGAGCCGAAAGCGGAGAACGCATCGAACAGCTTCTTGCTGTCAGCCAGCATCTTGTCCGAACCGGCGGTCAGCGCCGCGGCCGAGGACTGCGCGGCGAACAGCTGGCGCGAGCTGGCCAGGATCGCATCGGCGTCCTTCTTCATCTTTGCCCACTGGTTGGCGGACTGTTCCAGCGCCACCTGCGCGGCGGCATTGCGCACCGGACTGATCCCCAGCTCGTCGTTGCCCTGGCGCAGCCCTTCAAGCACCTGCGAGAAAACCACCATGTCGCGCGCCAGCGCATCACCGGCGCCACTGGCGCCGGCACCACCGGCGCGGATCTCGGTCACACGGCGAGCCATGGTGCCCGCGACGACCACCTGCTGCAGACCGTTGTAGATCTGCGCCGACTGCGCACTGCCGGCGGTCATGGCGCGAACGACCTCGTTCAACTGGGCCTGCAGCTGCGGCACCGCGCCGACGAAGCTGTCGGCATTACCGGCCAGCGCCAGCACCGCCGGCTCACTGGCCACGATCTGCTCGGCGCTCTTGGAAAGCGGCTTCCAGGTATCGACCAGCGTTCCCAGCGGCTTGGACACGCCGGCTTCGTTGCCGTAGCGGCCCTTCAGGCCGCTGACGGCGCTTTCCACGCGGCTGCGGGTGTCCTTGAAAGCGCTGTAGGCATCGCGATTACCGCTCACCGCCTCCCGGCCCTGGTTGGCCAGCTGCTGGGAAAGCACCTGCAAGTCGGCCGCTTCGGTACTGGCACCGGCCAGACGGCTGCCCTGCCAGGTCGCTACACCGGTATTGGCGCCGAAGACAATCATCGATATGACCAGCAGGATCAACCAGAAGTTGGTTCCCACGTTGCCAAGCTTGCCGCTCTTGGCGGTGTCCGGAGCAGTACTCATGTTCGACCTCGGTATTCGATACGGAGATGCAAGCGGCCGGTCAGGCGGCGGCTTGCCGGAATTCGGGAGTGCGCGAAAGCACCGACAGCGAGAAGACACCCCAGTCGTGACCGCCGTCGTGGAACGCGCGTTCAACGAAATGCGCATAGCGTCCCTGGGCGATGTCGCCGGCCGGCACCTGCTGCGCCCCCTGGAAACTGCGCTGCCCGTAGAGCTCATCAATGCTCAGCGCAACGTCACCGCCAGCCTGCCGCATGATCAGCACGCGGTGGCCCTCCTGCAGCACGGTGCGCTCGCCTTCCAGGAAATACTTCAGGTCCACTACCGGAAACAGCGTCCCGCGCAGGTTACCCACTCCCAGCAGCCACGGTTGCGCGCCCGGCACCGGTGTGACCGGCGGCATCGGCACGATTTCCACCACTTCACGGAAGTCGGACACCAGACGCCGGCTGCCGACGCGGTAACCCACCCCGCGCCAGACATCCTGCGAAAACTCGCGCTCCGGCAACTGCACCGCATGCGCCAAGCTGCGGCGCTCGTAAGCCTCGAGGATGTCGAATGGAGAACGCATCAGCCCACCAGTTTGTTGATCCGCGCGATCAGGTCGTCCTCGCGCGGCGGTTTGACGATGTAGTCGGTCGCCCCCTGGCGCATACCCCACGCCATGTCGGTTTCCATGCTCTTGGTGCTGACAATCAACACCGGGATATCGCGGGTGGTCGCATCACGCGACAGCGCGCGGGTGGCCTGGAAGCCACTCATCCCCGGCAGCACCACGTCCATCAGCACCAGCTGCGGCACCTGGCTCTTGGCCAGTTGCAGGCCGTCTTCGGCGTTGTCCGCCGTCAAGACCTCATGTCCGGCCTTTTCAAGCCATTGCGTAAACACCGCCCGATCGGTCGGTGAGTCCTCGATCAACAGAATTCGAGCCATTGTGCCTTTCCCCCTGGTCAGGCGTTGACGTATGTGCGGATGGCACCCAGTAGTTCGTCGCGTGTGAAGGGCTTGGTGAGGTATTGCTCGGAGCCGACGATGCGCCCACGGGCTTTGTCAAACAGGCCGTCTTTGGATGAAAGCATGATCACGGGGGTCGACTTGAACAGCTGATTGCCCTTGATCAGGGCACAGGTCTGGTAGCCGTCCAACCGCGGCATCATGATGTCGACAAAGATGATCTGCGGCTGCTGGTCGGCGATCTTGGCCAAGGCCTCGAAACCGTCGGTCGCAGTCACTACCTCGCAGCCTTCACGCTTGAGCAGCGTTTCGGCGGTGCGGCGGATGGTCTTCGAATCATCGATGACCATGACCCTCAAACCTGCGAGTTCCCCACCCGCAGTCATATTTTCAACCATTGCTTTGTTTCCCCGAGCACGCAACGCGTCACCAGATTGTGAAGCGGTTGCGAAAGCGATCTATATCCCAATACCGCCGCGAACTGTCAAGCACCGCCGCAATGCCGGGGGCGACGGAACGTCTGGCGTGAAGGCCGTCACGGTTGTTGCGCAGCGCTATTCAGCCATTCTAGCGTCCTTGCGCGCGCTTCGGACTGGGCGCCCCAGGGACGAACCCGCTACCATCGTGCGCTGATCTGCAAGGTTTGAATTCATGCCGCTCGACGTCATCGTGGTGATGGACCCCATCGCCCATATCAAGATCGCCAAGGACACCACCTTCGCCATGCTGCTGGAAGCCCAGCGCCGTGGCCACCGGTTGCACTACGTACGCCCGGGCGGCCTGTCACTGCACGCGGGCAAGGCCGTGGCCCATGTTGCGCCGCTGCAGGTGCGCGATGACAAGGCCGACTGGTTTACCCTGGGCGGGTTCGCGCCCCTGGCGTTTGGCCCCGGCCAGCTGGTGCTGATGCGCAAGGACCCTCCGTTCGATGGCGAATATCTCTACGACACCCAGATCCTGAGCCTCGCCCAGAGCGCTGGTGCGCTGGTGGTCAACGATCCGCAGGGCCTGCGCGACTTCAACGAAAAACTGGCCGCGCTGCTGTTCCCGCAGTGCTGCCCGCCGACGCTGGTCAGCCGCGATGCGGCCGAACTGAAGGCCTTCGTGCTGGAGCACGGGCAGGCGGTGCTCAAGCCGCTGGATGGCATGGGCGGACGTTCGATCTTCCGCAGCGGCACCGGCGACCCGAATCTGAATGTCATCCTGGAAACGCTCACCGACGGCGGCCGCCATCTGGCCCTGGCGCAGCGCTTCATCCCCGATATCAGCGCCGGCGACAAACGCATCCTGCTGGTCGATGGCGAACCAGTGGACTACTGCCTGGCCCGCATTCCGCAGGGTGACGAGTTCCGCGGCAACCTGGCCGCCGGTGGCCGCGGCGAAGGCCGCCCGCTGAGCGAGCGCGACCGCTGGATCGCCGCCCAGGTCGGCCCGGAAATGAAGCGCCGCGGCATGCGTTTTGTGGGTCTGGATGTGATTGGCGACTATCTGACCGAAGTCAACGTCACCAGTCCCACCTGCGTGCGCGAGCTCGACGCCCAGTTCGGGCTGAACATCGCCGGCCAGCTGTTCGACGCGATCGAGGCCGGCATCGCTTGATGAGCGCCAGTACCGCCGCCCTGCCCGCCGCCCCCCGCGTCACCGAGCAGCAGCGCCTGACCGCCACCCTGGTGCTGTCGGCGCTGGTGCACGGCCTGCTGCTTCTCGGCGTGGGCTTTGCCGTGAGCGACAACGCGCCGCTGGTGCCGACACTGGATGTCATCTTCAGCCAGACCAGCACGCCATTGACGCCCAAACAGGCCGACTTCCTGGCCCAGGCCAACCAGCAGGGCGGCGGCGATCACGACACCGCACAACGCCCGCGCGACGCGCAGGCCGGTATCGTGCCGCAGGCCCAGAACGGCCTGGCGCCGGTACCGCTGCAGGCGCAAAGCGCAGCCACCCCACCGCCGCCGCAGGCCCGGGTGATCACCAGCGAGCAGGGAAAGGACCGCGTTGCCGAGGTGCAGTCGCAGCCACTGCCCGATCGCCCGGACAGCAATGCGCCGATGAGCGCACGCGAGCAGCGCGATGCGGAAATGGCCCGACTGGCGGCCGAGGTGCACCTGCGCTCGGAGCAGTACGCCAAACGCCCGAACCGCAAATTCGTCTCGGCCAGCACCCGCGAGTACGCCTATGCCAATTACCTGCGGGCGTGGGTGGATCGCGCCGAGCGGGTGGGCAACCTGAACTATCCCGATGAAGCCCGCCAGCGCCGGCTCGGTGGACAGGTGGTGATCACCGTCGGGGTGCGCCGCGATGGCAGCGTGGAAAGCAGCCGCATCCTGCGCAGCAGTGGCGTGCCGCTGCTCGATGCCGCCGCGCTGCGCGTGATCGAGCTGGCCAAACCCTTCCCGGCATTGCCGAAAACCGACGACAACATCGACATCCTGCAGGTCACCCGCACCTGGGTGTTCCTGCCCGGCGGCGAGCTGCACGACGACCGCTGAAACAACCGGCCCGGCCAGATCCACCGCAGGCAGGCCAGCGCCGGAGGATCAACAAACCCATTACGACACGCGCGCGGGCGCAGGACATCCACCGCGCAGCGTGACTCAGCTCTGCCTGGAGGCCCGCAGCGCCTGCTGCTCGATCAGGGTCAGCGCGACGTTGTCGCGCAGATAGGCCGGCTGCACCAGCTCCGGAGCGATGCCTTCGCCGCGGGCCATCATCGGTACCGCGATCTGCAGCACATCGGCCGCGCGCGGCAGCGCCTGCGCATCCACCAAAGCCAGCCGCGACTGCAGGCGGTTGGCCAGCACACCCTCACCGGCGGCGAATCCGCTGCCGACACCGGCCCAGTCCGAAGCCTCACCGGGCACATCCACCGCGTCCGGTGCCAGCAGCCGCTCGTGTTCCTGCAACACCAGGTCGCCGGCCGCATCGCGCAGGTAGCTGGCGCTGTAGAGCTCGCCCATGCGCGCGTCGATGCAGGCCAGCACCCGCGGCGCAGTGTGCGGTGCGCGCAACGCCAACGTCTGCAGGGTCGACACCGGCAGCAGCGGACGGTCCAGCGCCAGGGCGATGCCCTGGGCAATGGCGATCGCCAGCCGCACCCCGGTGAACGCGCCCGGGCCGCGGCTCAGCGCAATGCCGTCGAGCTGACTGCGGACAAGACCGGCTTCGGCCAGCAGCTGTTCGGCCCACGGCAGGCTCAACTCGGCGTGCCGGCGCGGCGCCACTTCAAACCGCTCCAGTACCCGTCCATCCACATGCAGTGCGACGGAACAGGCTTCGGTGGCGGTTTCAAAGGCGAGCAGCTTCATGGCATCAACATCAGGAAAGGGAGAACGGGGGCGCGGCGGTCCCGTCGTCATCGACGGATGGCCCGGGCGGCGTGTCCGGCGCCCATTGTCGCGCAAAGAACGCCTGCACATCGGCCAGCTCGCGGGTGCGGCGGAACGGCGGCAACGAATCGAGGAACACCCGGCCGTAGCCGCGTGACAGCAGCCGCGGGTCGCACAGCACCAGCACCCCACGATCGGTCTCGCTGCGGATCAGCCGCCCCACGCCCTGCTTGAGCGCGATCACCGCCTGCGGCAACTGCTCATCGCGGAACGGATTGCCGCCGCTGCGGCGGATCGCTTCCAGCCGCGCCTCGAACACCGGATCATCGGGCGCGGCGAAGGGCAGCTTGTCGATCACCACCACGCTCAGCGCATCGCCGGTCACATCCACGCCCTCGCGGAAACTGGCCGAGCCAAGCAGCACGCCATTGCCCGACTCACGGAAACGCTGCAACAGACTGGCGCGCGGCGCCTCGCCCTGCACGAACAGCGGCCACGGCCCGCAACGCAGCGCCTCGGCTGCCTCGCGCAGCGCGCGGTGCGAGGAAAACAGCAGGAACGCCCGCCCCTGCGAGGCCTCCAGCACTGGCCGCAGCGTTGCGATCAACGCCGCGCCATAGCCACGCGCCGCCGGATCCGGCAGCTGCTTTGGCAGATAGCACAGCGCCTGCTGTTGCCAGTCGAACGGACTGGGCTGGACCAGCGAGTCCGGATCCTCCAGCCCCAGCCGGCTGGCCAGATGGGCGAACCCGCCATCCACGGTCAGCGTGGCCGAAGTGAACACCCACGCCGCCAGCGAGCGCTGGCGGTGCTCGCGCAGCGGTCCGGACACATCCATCGGCGTGCGCTGGCAGCGGAAGCCGCGCGGGGTCAACTCGTACCAGAGCACGTCGTTGTCATCGGCCGGCGCCTGCGCATCCTCGGCAGGATCGGCTTCGAAATCGAACAGTGGCAGGTCCTCGCCCAGCCAGCGCGCCAGCCGTGAGACCCCCTCCTGCGCACGCGCGTGACAGGCATCCAGACCCGGCGAGGTTTCGCGCACCAGCGCCAGCGCATCGCGCAGCTGCGCCAGCGCCGCGGCCAGTGCATCGAAGCCCTCGGCGACCTCGGGCTGGGCCAGCGCCCGCCAGCGGGTACCACGCGGTGGCAGGTCCTCCATTGCACTGCGCAGCTCACGCAAGGCCAGCTCCAGCGTCGCCGCCGGCTGCTGCAGGGTGGCCTGCGCACCGGCCACGCTGCGGCATTCGGCCAGGCAGTCGCGCGCCAGCTCCTGCCACGGTCGCATGCCGAATCCTTCGCCGAAGAAATTGGCCGCCAGTTCCGGCAGCTGGTGGGCCTCGTCGATCACGAACGCCTGCGCGCCGGGCAGGATTTCGCCGAAGCCCTCCTGCTTGAGCGCCAGATCGGCCAGGAGCAGGTGGTGGTTGACCACCACCAGGTCGGCCTCCTGCGCCCGCTGCCGCGCGCGCACGACGAAACAGTCGGTCCAGAACGGGCAGTCCGTCCCCAGGCAGTTGTCGACGGTGGAGGTGACCATCGGCAGCAGCGGCGAATCGTCGGCCAGCCCGTCCAGCTCGGCCATGTCGCCGTACTGGGTGCGCCCGGACCAGGCCAGTACCCGCTGGAACTGCGCCACCTGCTCGGGGCTGCTGAAACGCGGCTCGCCGCGCGCCTGGTCGAGCCGGTAGCGGCACAGATAGTTGGCCCGCCCCTTCAGCAGCGCCGCGCGATGGCCCACCCCCAGCGCCGCACGCACCCGCGGCAGGTCGCGGTGATAGAGCTGGTCCTGCAGCGCGCGGGTACCGGTGGAGATGATCGTCTTCAGCCCGGACAGCAGCGCGGGCACCAGATAGGCGAAGGTCTTGCCGGTACCGGTGCCGGCCTCGGCCAGCAGCACATCGCGCTGCTCGAATGCGTCGGCGATGGCGCCGGTCAGGCGCAGCTGCGCCGGGCGCGGCACGAACGCGTCGATCTGGCGCGCCAGATCGCCGCCCTCATCGAGCGCTTGGCAACTGCGGTGGACCAGATCGGACATGGTGGGTACGCCAACCGGCAGCCAACCCCGGCGCGGCCGGAATCGGCAGCCGGATCAGTAGCGCTTGATCCCCGGCACCGTGCAGCCTTCAATCTGCGCATGCGCGGACACCGCGTTTTCCTTTTCGGCGCGGGCCAGACGGGCCTGTTCGATCGTGGCCCAGTGCCGACGGCACAGCGGGCCGGTACGCGAGCCCAGGTCCACCGCCTTCTTGGCCAGGGTCTCGGCGCGCACCCAGTCGCCCTGCAGCAGCGCCACTTCAGCGCGCTCCTGGAGGATGCCCGGATCGTTGTCCACATGCAGCAGCGCCTGGTTCAAGGTCTCGGCCGCAGCGGCCAGATCACCGGCCTTGCGCTGGGCGATGGCCGCCTCGCGCAGGTCATCGACCTGCGGATCACGCAGCGGCTGCACCGACAGCTCGGTGTCATCGACGCCGGCCGCGGCCTCCACCGCCGCCAATCGCTGCGCCGGCGTGGTGGTGTCGAGCGGCACCGGCGGCGCCGAGGGCGCGCTCACACAGGCGCTGAGCAGCAGGGAGGTCGCCGAAACAACCAGTACAGAGCGGATCAAAGACATGCCATTCATGGTCATCATTATCGCGCAGGCGTTTCTGAAGCGGGCGTGGAGGCCGGCTCCGGCTCCTTGCGGTCGAGCCCGAACCAGCTGCGCCAACCACCGCTTTGCGCCTGCTCTTCGGCAGGAGGCGCCGCTTCCGGCACGGTGCAGGGCACGTACTGCGGCGCGAATCCGGCCACGAACGGGAAGCGACGGGCCCCCGGGCAGCCCTCGTCGGTAGCGTTGCTGCCTTCGGCTTCCACGTAATGCCAATCCAGCCCCTTGTTGCTCACCCGCAACGCGGCGCTGGGCAGGTTGCGGAAGATGCCCGACCACACCCGCATCGCGCCCGAGGCGCCGTACAGGCCGGTCTGCTCGTTCTGGTCGTTGCCCATCCAGATCACCGCCAGATGGTCACCGGTGTAACCGGCATACCAGCTGTCACGGCCATCGTTGGAGGTACCGGTCTTGCCCGCCGGATGCAGCCGCCCCAGTCCGTCGGCATTGAGCCCGGCAGCGGTACCGCTGGACACCACCTGCTGCAGCCCCACGCTGATCAGGTTGGCGGCGATGGAGTCGCCTTCCTGGGCGGGCGCCGGGCTCTTGTCGTAACGTTTGAGCAGCTTGCCCTGCGCATCGACCACACCGCGCACCGCATGCAGCGGCTGGATCTCGCCGCCGGAGGCCAGGAACTGGTACAGCTGGGCCATGCCATACGGGCTCTGGTCGGTCGCGCCCAGGATCACCGACGGATTGGAGTCGGCCTTGAGCCCGGCCAGCACGTGGATCAGCTGGGTCAACCGCTCCGGCCCGACCTGCATACCGATCCGCACCGTGGCCTGGTTGTAGGAGCGGGCCAGCGCATCGATCAACCGCACCGTGCCATGGCTGCGGTTGTCGGAATTGTTCGGCGTCCAGTTGCGGCCGCGGCTGAGCTTCACCGTCACCGGGGAGTCATCCACCCAGCTGGCCAGCGAAAAACGGTCCGGCTGCGCCAATGCCAGCAGGTAGACGAACGGCTTGAGCAGCGAGCCGACCGGACGGTGCGCCTCGATGGCGCGGTTGAAGCCCGGTTCGGACACGTCGCGGCTGCCGACCACCGCCAGCACGTCACCGTTGTGCACATCGGTGACCACCAGCCCGGCCTGCAATTCGGGACGGCGCTTGTTTTCCAGCGACTTGATCGTGTGGCCCACGGCACCTTCGGCATAGGCCTGCGCCGAGGGCGACATGCCGGTGAACACGTTCAACCCAGCGCCCTGCAGCACGCTTTCCGGGTAGTCGTTGCCCAGCTGGCGACGCACCAGGTCGATGTAGGCCGGGAACCGGTTGGCGGCGGCGATACCCGGAGTCTTGGACACGCCCAGCGGTGCCTTCAGCGCACGCTGGTATTCGGCATCGTCGATCAGCTGGCTTTCGTGCAGCTTACCCAGCACGAAGTTGCGTCGATCCAGCGCGCGCTCGGGATTGCGGCGCGGATCGTAATAGGACGGCCCCTTCACCAGCCCGATCAGCAACGCCACCTGCTCGGTGGTCAGCGAACCGAGATCGCGGCCGAACCAGAACTCGGCACCGGAGGACACGCCATGGATGGCCTGGCTGCCGCGCTGGCCCAGGTAGACCTGGTTGAGGTAGGCCTCCAGGATCGTGGCCTTGTCATAGCGCGCCTCCATGATCAGCGCGTACAGCACCTCGTTGAACTTGCGGGTGAGCGTCTGCTCCTTGCCGATTCCGAGCAGGCCGCTGCGGGCCAGCTGCTGGGTCAGCGTGCTGGCCCCCTGCCGGCTCTGTCCGCCGGAACGCACCATCACCCAGACCGCGCGGATGATGCCGCTGATATCGATACCGTGATGGCGGTTGAAATCACGGTCTTCCACCGCCTGCAGGCCAGTGACCAGCAGCTCCGGCGCATCGGCCAGGCGCACCAGCCGGCGCTCTTCCTGCTTCTGACCGTACAACGTGGCGATCCGCGCCGGATCCAGCCGCGCCACCTTCAGCGCCTTGCGCGTATCGGCCTCGCGCAGCGATGCCACCTGCCCGCCGGATACCGCCACCGTCACCTGGCGTGGCGCCACGCGGCCGTCCACATCCACATAGCCGCGGCTGGAAATGCGGAAACTGCCGCCCTCCACCCGGTAGGTGCCCGGGCTGGTGCCCGCGCCGTCATCCCGGTAGCCGGACGCGGCCAGCTCGGTCTTGAGCGTGTTGGCATTCATCGCCAGGCCAGGGCTGAGCACCAGCGGTCGCGCGTAGACGCGGGTGGGAATCTGCCAGCGCAGCTCGCCGAAGCGCTGCGTCACCTGGGTGTTCAGATACGCCGTATAGGGAATAAGGAAACCCAGGCCCAGCGCGACTGCCGCCATTCCCCAGGTGATCAGGCGCTGGCGCCACAGGGGACCATTGCCGCCGGTATCGTCGTCCAGCATGTCGGAATCGTAGCGTCGTGGCACAGGAATGCGAGAATGTAGGTTGAGGCGAGTCTAACGCAGCCATGTCCTGCGGCGCGGCGATACACCCTTCCCTGCTTAAGCTGGAGTTCCAACGGAATGTCGATGTCCCTGGCCGATGCGCGCTACCACATCAATCGCGTCATCGGCCTGATCCGCCGCGGTCTGGCCAGCCTGCGTACCCGTGGCTGGAAGGCCACACTGCACCGGGTCGGGGTGCATACCCGTCGTCAACCCGCGCCACGCCGGGAACCGCTGTTCGCCCCCGCCACAGTCCCATTTGCACCGTTCACCGTCCCTGCCAGCGACCAGCCCGTCGCCAGCATCGTCATTCCGGTCTACAACCACTGCCGGCACACCCTGGCCTGCCTGCGCGCGCTGGCCGCCCATCCGCCGGCAACCCCCTGCGAGATCCTGGTGATCGACGATGGCAGCAGCGATGAAACCGCTGACTGGATGCCGCAGATCGATGGCCTGCGGTATCACGTGCGCGCTCAGAACGGAGGGTTCATCGCGGCCTGCAACGATGGCCTGCGGCTGAGCCGCGGGCAGTACGTGGTGCTGCTGAACAACGATACGGTGCCGCAACCCGGCTGGCTGGATGCACTGATGACCACGTTCCAGACCGTGCCCGAGGCCGGTCTGGTCGGCGCCCAGCTGCTGTATCCGGATGGACGGTTGCAGGAATCCGGCGGCGTGGTCTTCGATGACGGCAGCTGCTGGAGCTATGGCCGCTTCGAATCGGCCGAAGACCCCCGCTACATCAGCCTGCGCGATGCCGACTACTGCTCGGGTGCGACGCTGGCATTGCCGCGCGCGCTGTTCGAGCAACTGGGTGGCCTGGATAGCCGCTACGCGCCGGCCTATTACGAAGATACCGACCTGGCCTTCCAGGTCCGCGCGGCCGGGTACCGCGTCCTGGTGCAGCCGGCCAGCCGTGTCGTGCATGACGAAGGCACCAGCAACGGTACCGATACCGGCAGCGGCGTAAAGGCCTACCAGGTGCGCAACCAGAAGGTGTTCGCGGACAAGTGGCGCGACGCCCTGCGCGGGCAGCTGCCGGTCGGAAGCGTTCCTTCACCGGCCCTGCTGCACCGCGGGCAGCGGCAGATCCTGATCTTGGACGAATCGGTACCGCAGCCCGACCGCGACTCGGCCTCGCTGCGCCAGTTCAATCTGATCCGTATGCTGCTGGCCGGCGGTGCACACGTGGTCTTTGTTCCAACCCGTGGCGAGCACGGCGGCAAGGCCACCGAGGCGTTGCAGGCCTTGGGTGTGGAAGTCTGGCATGCACCGTTTCTGAAAGGCGTAGGCAGCTGGCTGCAGCGCCATGGGGGGCGCTTCGCGGTGGTGATGCTGGTGCGCTACCACCTCGCCCACGAGTGCCTGCCACTGGTGAAGCGCTTCGCGCCACAGGCGCGCACGGTGTTCGACACGGTGGACTTGCATTACCTGCGCGAGCGACGTGGCGCCGAACTGGCGCGGGATCTGCGCCTGGTGCGCAGCGCCGAACGCACCCGCGCCAGCGAACTGGCGGTGATGGCGGCCACCGACGTGACCTTGCTGGTCAGCGATGCGGAGAGAAAACAGCTCGCCACCGATGCGCCCCAGGTCAAGGTCGAACTGCTGTCCAACCTGCATGAGGTGGCTGGCCATGGCCTGGACTGGAGCCAGCGCCGCGATCTGGTCTTCGTCGGCGGCTTCCGCCATCCACCGAATCTGGATGCGATGCAGTGGTTTATCGGCGAGGTATTCCCGCTGATCCGCGAACAGTTGCCCGAGGTGGATTTCCACTGCATCGGTGCCGATGTCCCGGCGCAGATCCATGCGCTGGCCGCCACCTGTCCGGGAGTGCACGTGCATGGCTATGTGCCGGATGTGGCGCCGTACATGAGCGGCGGCAGGATCTCGGTAGCGCCGCTGCGCTTCGGCGCCGGCGTGAAGGGCAAGATCAACCTGAGCATGGCCCATGGCCAGCCGGTGGTGGCCACGACCTGCGCGGTGGAGGGCATGTATCTGCGTGACGGCGAAGATGTACTGGTGGCCGATGGTGCGCGCGAGTTTGCCGCCGCAGTGGTGCGCCTGTATGGCGACCAGGCGCTATGGCAGCAGCTGTCCAACAACAGCCTGCGCAATATCGCGCAGCATTTTTCGCTGGATGCCGCGCGCGTCACGGTCGAGCGCGTCTTCCTGGCCTGAGCGGTCTCCGGACTCCACCGGCACCGTTCAACGCAGTGGCTGCACGCCGCGCAGGCGTTCGGCGAATGCGTTGATCTCCGGCGTTGCCGGATCGACCTCGCGGGCCTGCGCCAATGCCTGCACCGCGAAGGCCGCATCCCCGGCCCCGAGCCGCTCGCTGCCCACCGCGATCCAGCGCTGCGCCAACCGCCGGCGTGCCGCGGCCAGTCCCACGTCGCCCGGCGCCAGTGCCTGCCAGGCGTCCAGGCAGGTGCGGGCCGCGCGCAGCCGGTTGCCGCGCAGGTTGTCTTCCAGACACGCGCGCGCCGCCGGAAGAATGCGTGCCGCCGCCTGCCGCACCCGCGGATCGCGCGGGGCCAGCGCCTGGGCGGCCTTGAACCGGTCGTAGGCGCTGTTGCCCGGTGGCAGCAACCACTGTCCCTGCGCCTCGGCCTGCTCCAGTTGCGCCAGCAGGACGCGCAACTGACGCTCGCGCCGGGCGGCAGGCACGGAGGAGTCCATTGATCGCTGCGCGGCCCTGGCGCGTGCCAGTGCCTGTTCGGCCGTGGTGATCTCGACAATCCCCGGCGCCAATGCACGCGCGTGTGCCAGCGCCTGTTCGGCATCGTCGAAATGGAAGTCGCCAGCCAGACGCACCGCTTCGGCCGCCTGCGCACGCGCGATGCGATGCAGCCCCTGCCGCGCGGCCTCATCGGCCGGCGAGGCCGCCAGCACCTGCCGCAAGCCTGCGGCCGCCGCTTGTAGACGCCCGCGCGCGAAATCGCGTTCGGCTTTGCGCCGGGCCTGCTCCAGGGCACCGCTGAGCACCGCACGCGCCGAGGGCAGGTCGTAGTGCCCCGGATCGAATTCCTCCACCCGGTACAACCGCTGCGCGGCATCCTCCACCTTGCCTTGGCGGGCCAGATACTTGGCCTGCAGCAGCAGATCCGAAAGCGCATCCTCGCGTCCTTCCAGCGCCTGCATCCGGTCAGGCTGGATTGCCAACACCTGTTGATACAGCGGCAAGGCACTGTCCCGGCCCTCATCCAGCCGCCCCTGCGCTTGCGCGGCCTGCGCCTGCTGCAACAACCGCTCCACGCCGTCGCCATCGTGCTTCACACGCTGCAACGCGGTGGCGATTGTTTCGATCTCCCTCTCCGGCAACTGCAGTTGCCGCGCCAGCGCCAGTGCCGATCGGGCTGCGTCATAGTCGCCTGCGGCGAGGTGATGCCGGGCCTGCTGCAATGCCGCCTGTCCGGTGCGCCCCAGCGCGTCCTGGACATCGCGACGGTCCGGATCCAAGGCGGCGGCGGCCTGGAAGCGTTCACGTGCGCCGCTGCCATCAGGCGCGCTCAGACGGCCTTCGGCCAGCGCGCGTTCACCTTCATCGAGCAGCTGCTGGATTTTCGTTTCCGGCCACAGCCAGTCGGCCAACGGTTGCCGCACGAGCATCAGCAGCAGCGCCAGTACCGCCACGCCCACCGCGATCGAACGCCAGGCGCGCGGGCTGCTCCAGCCACGGGCCACCCACCAGCGCACGTACAGCCGCAACCGGTCGCCAACGGTTTCCGACCACTCCCTGAAGCGTTGCCAACTGTTTCCCATCCGATCAGCTTACCGGCTTGAGCTTGCTTCAACCCAGTCGGCGCGCCTCGCTGACCCCCGGCAACGCATCGAGCTTGCCGAGCAGGGTGGACAACTGGCCGTAATCACTGACCTTCAGTCGCAGGCGCAGCTGTATCCGGCCACTGTCGCGCACGTTGTCGCTATTGATGTTGAGCACGTAGGCATCTTCCTGTGCGATGAGGTTGGTGATGTCTTTGAGCAGCCAGCGGCGATCGGCCGCCCGTACCAGCACATCAACCTCATAACCGGAACCGGCGCGCCCCCACTCCACCGGCAACACCCGCTCCGGATGCGCGCCACTCAAGCGTGCCAACGCCGCGCAGTCCATACGATGCACAGTGACACCGCGGCTCTGGGTGAGATAGCCGGCAATCGGCTCGCCGGCCACCGGCTGGCAGCACCGCGCCAGCTGCACCAGCAGGTTGCCCACGCCCTGTACGGTGAAGTCGGATTTGCCAAGGCTGTCGCGGCGTGCGGTCGGGCGCGGCATGACCGGCACCGCCGGCTGCGATGCCGCCCGCTCGGCCTCCAGCAACGCCCGACTGACCTGGCTGGGGCCGGTGTCACCCAGCGCCACCTGGATGTAAAGATCCTCCACGCTGTCGGCATGGAACTTCTTCGCCGCCACCATCAGGTCCGCCTGCTGCAGGCCAAGGCGTTTGAGTTCCTTGTCCAGCAGTTCGCGGCCGGCCTGCACGTTGCGGGCCCGATCGAGCTTGTGGAACCAGCCGCGCACCTTCTCGCGCGAGCGGTTGCTGGCCAGATAGCCATTGGACGCCAGCAGCCAGTCGCGGCGCGGATCGGCCTCCTTGCCGGTCAGGATCTCCACCCGGTCGCCGCTGCGCAGCCGATAGGTCAACGGCACGATGCGGCCGTTGACCTTGGCGCCGCGGCAGCGGTGTCCGACCATGGTGTGCACGTGGTAGGCGAAATCCAGCGGCGTCGCTCCGGCCGGCAGATCCATCACCTCGCCCTTGGGGCTCAGCGCGTACACCCGGTCCTCGATCAGCTCCGCATCCAGCGCGCCGGCCAGATCCTCCGGATGGGCCGCATCCTGCGCCTGCTCCAGCAACTGCCGCATCCAGGTGATCTTGCGGTCGAATGCCTTCTCCGCGCCCTTGCCGCCTTCCTTGTACTTCCAGTGCGCGGCCACGCCCAGCTCGGCCTGCGCATGCATCTCGTGGGTACGGATCTGCACCTCGATGGTGCGCCCTTCCGGGCCGATCACCGCGGTGTGCAGCGAGCGGTAGTCGTTGGCCTTGGGCCGGGCGATGTAGTCGTCGAACTCGCTGGGAATCGGCGTCCACAACGCGTGCACCACGCCCAGGGTGGCATAGCAGGCGCCCACATCGTCGACCATCACCCGTACCGCACGCAGGTCGTACAGCTGCTCGAAGGCCAGCTGCTTTTTCTGCATCTTCCGCCAGATGCTGTAGATGTGTTTCGGCCGCCCGCTGACTTCGGCGGCGATGCCCTGCTCGGCCAGTGCCGCCGACAGCTTCTTCTTGACCGTCTCGACGTAGCGCTCGCGCGCGATGCGGGTTTCATCCACCTCGCGCGCGATATGCCGGTAGGTTTCCGGATCGAGGAAACGGAACGCCAGGTCCTCCAGCTCCCACTTCAGCTGCCAGATACCCAGGCGGTTGGCCAGTGGCGCGTGGATGTCTCGGGTCAGCTGCGCCAGCGCACGCCGTTGCGCATCGGGCAATTTGTCGGCCGCGCGCATGCACGCCAGCTGCCGCGACAGCAGGATCGGCACCACGCGCAGGTCATGGATGATCGACAGCAGCAGCCGGCGCAGGCCCTCGCTGTTGCGTCCGGCATCGCGACCGGCGTGCAGCGCCCAGACCTGGTCGGCGGCATCCTGTCCTTCCAGCAGGCCGTTGACTGCTGCCGCCGAGGCTCCCAGCGGCAACGCCGCCAGTTGCGCGCGCAGGCCCGGCAGATCGAACAGCAGCGCAGCGATGATCACCGCCTCATCGGCCGAGAGCAGTGCCAGCGCATCCAGGGTGTCGCCCAGTACCGGCCATGGCAGGCGCGGCTCGGTGGGGATATCGGGCTGCTGCCAGAGTTCCAGCAGCGCCTGTCGCAGGGGCGCGGCCAGCGCACTGGTAGAGGGGCGCTGCAGCAGCGCATCCAGGCCAAGGGAGGAGGAACGGTTCACAGCAGTCAATTACGGGCAGTTGCCCCTACACTAGCGCCCAACCCTCTCCGGGAACAATCGTCCATGAAGCTGCCCCGCCTGTCCGTTCTGTTTGCCGTGACCGCGCTGTCGCTGGTCCCGCTGTTTTCCGCCCACGCCCAGCGCCTGGTCCAAGGTGACCTGCAGCAGCAGATGTCCGCCGCCGAGTTCAGGGCCGCCGGCCTGGACAAGCTCAGCGCAGACGAGCTCAACGCGCTGAACAACTGGTTGCAGGGCAAGGTTGAACAGGCCGCCGCCTCGGCCGTGGAAAGCGCCCGCGAAGAGGGCCGCCAGGAAGTGATCGTTAAAAACCTCGGCTTTCTGGCCTTCGGCTCGAACGAGCCGATCCAGGCGCAGCTCGAAGGCGAGTTCCGAGGCTTCGGCAAAGGCCGCCAATACACCCTGGACAATGGCCAGGTCTGGGAACAGACCGATGACACCAGTGCCGGCGGCATCCGCAAACAGGCACCCACGGTGCGCATCACCCCCGGACTGATGAATGTCTGGTACCTGCAGGTCGATGGCCTGAACACCCGCGCCAAGGTCCGTCGCACTAGGTAGTCCCGCTGCTGCCGCGATCAGGGACGCGCCGAGTGGGCGTCCCGCTCAGCCCCATCTTCCCCTCGGCACCTGCCGCTCTCAAGACGCCGTTGACCACCATGCCCGTGATCGTGCTGACGTTGTTGTTGCTCCTGATTCCGGCCAGCGCTGCGGCGCAGGTCTACAAGTGCAAAGGGAAATCCGGGGAAACGGCCTATTCGGAGTCTCCCTGCGATGCCAGGGCGCAACCGATGAAGCTGCGCGATGAGCCGCCCGCAGCGCCGTCGGGCCCGGCTCCGACAACGGAAGCCGCCGCAACGGGCGAAGCACAGCCTGCCATACCCGCCGCTACGGCGTCGGCCACCGAGCAGGAAGCCGCACGCGCCGCTGAGCGCAGCTGCATCGCCAACGTCACCGCGTCGATCTATGGACCTTCCAACGACCGCGTGAGCGTGCTGCAGCAACAGCTGTCCACGCTGAACGACCAGTTGACCGCCACCACCGACCCGCAGCGTACACAGGCCTTGCGCGCGCGCATGGGCACCCTGCGTCAGGCGATCACGCGCGAGCACGGCAACGCGCATACACAGATGAACGATGCCCGCCGCCGCTGCGCGGAACGGCACCGGCCGGCGCCGCCACCTGTGCGCTGACCCGCGCCCAGGCGGCGGCTCAGCTGCGCAGCGCACTCACGCGCTGGGCCAGCTTTTTGGCGGAGACGCCGGAACGGAAACCCAGCTCCTGGGCGAACAGCGATACCCGCAACTCTTCGATATCCCAGCGCAGCGCGGCCCATTCCGGCCGTTCCGCCAACCCCTGGGTGCGCGCATCTTCCAGCGCATCGACGAAGGGCTTCAGTTCCAGCATCCGCGCCTGGTCGCGCGGCGGATCGCGCTTGGCGCGCTCGGCGCGCAGGATCATCGCCTTCAGATAGCGCGGGAACTGGGCCAGCGCATCGGCTGGGGTCTGCCGCAGGAAGCCGGCGTGGATCAGCCCGGCCAGCTGCCGTTCCATATCGTCGAGATTTCCGCGCGCCCAGCCCATCAGCGGCGCTTCCAGTTGCGGCTTCAACTCACCGACCAGCCCGAGGATGGATTCGGCCAACTTGAGCCGCTCCATCGCCTCGCCGAACAGGCGTTTGGCCGCATCGGCGCGGCGCAGCTCGAAGGCTTCCGGCGAGCGGATATCGCCCAGCCCGTCCGCCAGCACCGCGTTCATGGCCGCATCGACCAGATCGCCGCGCAGTCGTTCCTGTGACTCGATAGCCGCGTACAACAAGCCCGTCTTGGGCGCTACCGGCAACTGCTTGCGGGCCTGTTTGACCTTGTCGGCCAGGGCGATTTCCAGCAGCCGGCGCACCCCATGCGGATGGGCAAGACGGGCCTCGTTGCGGTCGGCGAAGATGCGCAGCGCCGCGCATTCACCGGTATCGACCAGCGCCGGATACGCCGGCACTCCGGCTTCGCCGGGCACCTGCTCGGGAATGGGGGTAGCCGGGAACTCGCGCAGGCCTTCGGCCGCCAGGGCCTTGCCGGCACGGGCGGCGAACGCGGTGCCGGCACGTTCGCCCAGACGCGCACGCAGCGCCTCCAGATCACGCGACATGCCCAGCAGCTTGCCGCGCTCATCGCACACGCGCAGATTCATGCGCAGATGCGGCTCCAGTGCGTCGAGATCGAAATCGGTGGCCGCCACCTTGGCGCCGGTGGCCTTGGACAGGAACCGCGCCAGCTCGCCACGGATATCGTCGGGCGACGGCTGCGGCCACGCCTCGAAGAAGGCACGGCCGAAATCCGGTGCCGGCACATAATTGCGGCGCATCGCCTTGGGCAGGCTGCGGATCAACGCCGCGGCCTTTTCGGCGACGAAGCCCGGGGCCAGCCAGGACAGCCGTGCCGGGTCCAGCGCATTGAGCAGGTGCAGCGGTACGTCCAGGGTGACGCCATCGTCCTCGCTGCCCGGCTCGAACCGGTAGTGCATCGCCAGGCGTGCATCGCCCAGTGGGAAATATTTCGGATAGCGGTCCTGCTCGCTGCCCTCGCCCGGCAGCAGATCGGTCAGCGACCACTGCAGGCCTCGGCGCTTGTCCGGTGCCAGCGCTTTCCACCAGCTGTCGAGCAGTGCGACCGAATGGATCTCCGAAGGAATGCGGTCCAGATACCAGCGTGCCTGCCAGTCCTCATCGGCGACGATGCCGGCGCGGCGCAACTTGGCTTCTTCTTCGCGCGCCTGCTCCAGCACCTTCAGGTTGTCGGCCACGAAGCCGGCCCGGGTGTTGATCTCGCCGGTCACCAGCGCCTGTCGCACGAAAATATCGTGCGCTTCACCGGGATGGATGCGGCCGTAGTGCACCGGCTTCTTCGGCGCCAGTACCAGCCCGAACAGACTGATCTGTTCGGAGGCCAGCACCTGCCCCTGCGCGCGCGACCAGTGCGGGTCGAAATGCTTGCGGGCGAGCAGGTGCGGCAACTCGGCGATCACCCAGTCGGGCTCGATCGCAGCGTTGGTCATGCCCCAGATGCGCTGTGTATCGAGCAGCGTGGCGCTGAGCACCCACGGTGGCGGCCGCTTGGCCAGCGCCGAGCCGGGGAACAGATGGAAACGGCGCTGACGCGGCGCCTGGAAATCCCCTTTCTCGGTGCGATGGCCCACCTGCGTCGGCAGGCCGGAAAGGATGGCCCGATGCAGCGTCTGATAGGCGGCGATACGGGCTTTGTCCGGAACCGTGGTCATCACGGTCTGCAGCTTGGCAGCGGGGCCGGCCGCGTTGTTTTTCACTGCGGCACGCGGCGGCTCCGTCTTGCCTTCCCGTGCGAGGCGTGCGGCCTTGTGCTGCTCGCCACGGATGGCCTTGCGCTTGGCTTCGGCATCGCCTCCGGCCGGCAGCGCCGGCGGTGCCGACAACAGTGCCTTGCCAAATTCCTCACCCTGGCTGCTGTCCCAGCCCAGCTCATCACATAGCAGGCGCAACTGCCGATGCAGTTCGCGCCATTCGCGCATGCGCAGGAAGCCCAGGAAGTGGCGCCCGCACCAGTCACGCAGCTTGGACTGGGTGAGCTCTTCGTGCGCGTCGCGATAGGCATTCCACAAGCGCAGGATGCCAAGGAACTCCGAGCGCGCATCGGCAAACAGCGCATGCGCGTTGTCGGCCGCTTCGCGCGCCTCGGGTGGCCGCTCGCGCGGGTCCTGGATGCCCAGGAACGAGGCGATCACCAGCATCTCCCGCAGGCACCCGCTCTTCTGTGCGGCCACCAGCATCCGCGCCAGTTTCACGTCGACCGGCAGGCGGGCCATCTGCCGGCCGATCGCGGTGAGCTTGCGCTCGCCATCGACCGCGCCCAGTTCGACCAGCTGCTGCCAGCCATCGGCCACCGCGCGCTCGTCCGGCGCCTCCAGAAACGGGAACTCCTCGATCTGCCCCAGCCCCAGCTGCAGCATCCGCAG
The DNA here is from genome assembly GCF_056760315.1 of Stenotrophomonas sp. STEN014. Lineage (NCBI taxonomy): Bacteria > Pseudomonadati > Pseudomonadota > Gammaproteobacteria > Lysobacterales > Lysobacteraceae > Stenotrophomonas > Stenotrophomonas sp. STEN014. The sequence continues at coordinate 225,072 of NZ_JBRREN010000005.1, forward strand.
AATCACCCCGGCCAGCGACGAGCGGCGGATTTCCGGATCGGTGAACTCCGGGCGCGACTGGAAGTCGGCCTCGGCATACAGCCGGTAGCAGACACCTTCAGAAACACGCCCGCAGCGGCCCTTGCGCTGGTTGGCACTGGCCTGCGAAACCGGCTCGATATGCAGCCGGTCCAGCTTCTGCCGCGGGCTGTAGCGTTTGATGCGGGCGTAGCCCGGATCGACCACGTAGCGGATGCGCGGCACGGTCAGCGAGGTTTCGGCGACATTGGTGGTCAGCACCAGCCGCCGTTTCGGACCGGGATTGAACACCCGGTCCTGGTCCTTGGCCGAGAGCCGCGCATACAGCGGCAGCACCTCGGTTTCGCGGTACTTGCGCCGTTCCAGCGCCTGGTGCGCATCGCGGATCTCGCGCTCGCCGGGCAGGAACACCAGCACGTCGCCGCGCGGATCGGCGCGGGTGATCTCGTCGATGGCCGCGACAATGGCCTGGTTGACGCTGCGCTCGCCGTCACTGTGGCTGTCAGCGGCGTCATCTTCGCGCACGCCGCCCTCCAGCGGCCGGTAACGCACCTCCACCGGATAGGTACGCCCTTCCACGCTGACCACCGGCGCATCGTCGAAATGCCGCGAGAAACGCTCGGTGTCGATCGTGGCCGAGGTGACAATCAGTTTCAGGTCCGGGCGTTTGCGCAGCAACTGCTTCAGATAGCCCAGCAGGAAATCGATATTGAGGCTGCGCTCGTGCGCCTCGTCGATGATCAGGGTGTCATAGCGCGACAGCCAGCGATCCGAGGCGATCTCGGCCAGCAAAATACCGTCGGTCATGAACTTGATGCGGCTGTCCTCGCCCACCTTGTCGGTGAAGCGCACCTGGTAGCCGACCACCGAGCCCAGCTCGGTACCCAGTTCCTCGGCCACACGCGAGGCCACCGCCCGCGCGGCGATGCGGCGCGGCTGGGTGCAGCCGATCATGCCGGCCTCACCGCGGCCCGCCGCCAGGCACAGCTTGGGCAGCTGGGTGGTCTTGCCCGAGCCGGTTTCGCCAGCGATGACCACCACCTGATGCGCGCGGATCAGCGCGGAGATCTGCTCGGCTTCACGCGCTATGGGCAGCGCGTCGTCCATGGTGATGGCGATGTGCGTGGCAGCGCGCTGTTGGCGCTGCGCCGATGAGCGCTCAAGCAGCTGCGTGAACGCCTGTTCGGCGCCGGCATCGCCCGGCTTGACCTGCCAGCGCGACCACAACCCCAGCAAGCGCCCGCGGTCGCGGCTCATCGCCCCGTCAATCGCCTTGCGGGCATCGCGCAGGCGCACGGCAATGTCTTTCTGGATAGCGCTCATCGATCGTTCAATGTGAAAACGTGAATTACAGGTATGGTTCCAAGGGCGCTATTGTGAAGCCATTCAACCCGCCAAGGAGAAATGCGTCATGGCCAAAGCCAAGAACAGCAGCAAGCCAGAAGCCGGCAAGAAGAAGCTGGCCGCCGCCGCACCGTCGGCCCCGCATATCGATATCGGGATCAACGACAGCGATCGCAAGAAGGTGGCCGACGGCCTGTCCCGCTTCCTTGCCGATGCCTACACGCTGTACCTGAAGACCCACAACTTCCACTGGAACGTCACCGGGTCGATGTTCAACTCGCTGCACACCATGTTCGAAACCCAGTACACCGAACAGTGGACGGCGCTGGACGAGATCGCCGAGCGCATCCGCGCGCTGGGCTTCAATGCGCCCGGTTCGTACCGCGAATTCGTGGCACTGACCTCGATTCCCGAAGAGCCGGGACTGACGGACAGCGCCGACTGGCGCGAGATGGTGCAGCAGCTGGTGGCCGGCAACGAGGCGGTATGCCGCACCGCGCGCAAGGTGCTGGAACAGGCCGGAAAAGCCGACGATGCGCCCAGTGAGGACCTGCTGACCCAGCGCCTGCAGACCCATGAAAAATACGCCTGGATGCTGCGCTCGCTGCTGCAGTAAGTGCTTCGGGCTGCGCCGCCCGGCGGTATCCAAGGTTCCATTCATGGAGCCTTGGCCCGCGATTGATCGAGCCCCCGGTTTCCCGCGTTCGCCCCCCCCCGCCGTGACACGGGCGGGCTGTACTGCACAACGCCCGACCTCCCGCCGGACCCCGACGCGGCCACACACAACGGGGCTCCCTCGGTGCCGTAGCGGGTGCCACGCGTGGCGCCGCACCCAACGCGCCCTGCCCGGTAGAGACGCCCGAAGCTGAGCGTTGCGTTGACACGGCGCCCGGCTGGCATCCGGCAGCGGGTAAACTACGCCGATGCCCCAGAGTCCCGCGCAAGAACTGCTTTCCAGCGTTTTCGGTTACGACAGTTTCCGCGGCGACCAGCAGGCCATCGTCGAACACGTCGCCAGCGGCCATGACGCGCTGGTGCTGATGCCCACAGGCGGCGGCAAGTCGCTGTGCTACCAGATCCCGGCACTGCTGCGCGAGGGTTGCGGGATCGTCATCTCGCCGTTGATCGCGCTGATGCAGGACCAGGTGGAAGCACTGCGCCAGGCAGGCGTGCACGCGGAATTCCTGAACTCCACGCTGGATGCCGAAACCGCCGCGCGGGTGGAACGCGAGCTGCTGGAAGGCCAGCTGCAGCTGCTGTATGTGGCACCGGAGCGACTATTGACCGGGCGTTTCCTGTCACTGCTGAGTCGGGCCCGGATCGCCCTGTTCGCCATTGACGAGGCCCATTGCGTCTCGCAGTGGGGACACGACTTCCGGCCTGAATACCGGCAGCTGACCGTGCTGCACGAGCGCTGGCCGCAGATACCGCGCATCGCGCTGACCGCCACCGCCGACCCGCCGACCCAGCGTGAGATCGCCGAGCGGCTGGATCTGACCACAGCCAGGCACTTCGTCAGCTCGTTCGACCGGCCCAATATCCGTTACACCGTGGTGCAGAAGGACAATGCCAAGCGTCAGCTGCTGGATTTCCTGCGCGCACATCGCGACCAGGCCGGCATTGTCTATTGCATGTCGCGGCGCAAGGTCGAGGAGACCGCGCAGTTCCTGTGCAACGAGGGCCTGCAGGCGCTGCCCTATCATGCCGGCATGCCGGCCGACATCCGCGCCGACAACCAGCGCCGTTTCCTGCGCGAAGACGGCATCGTGATGTGCGCCACCATCGCCTTCGGCATGGGCATCGACAAACCGGACGTGCGCTTCGTCGCGCATACCGATCTGCCCAAGTCGATGGAGGGGTATTACCAGGAAACCGGACGCGCCGGCCGTGATGGCGAGCCCGCCGAAGCATGGCTGTGCTACGGCCTGGGCGATGTGGTGCTGCTCAAGCAGATGATCGAGCAGTCCGAAGCCGGCGAGGAGCGCAAGGCGCTGGAACGCTCCAAGCTCGACCATCTGCTGGGCTATTGCGAATCCATGCAATGCCGGCGCCAGGTGCTGCTGGCCGGTTTTGGCGAAACCTATCCCCGGCCTTGCGGCAACTGCGACAACTGCCTGAGCCCCCCGGCGGCGTGGGATGCGACCGTACCGGCGCAGAAGGCACTCAGTTGCGTGTACCGCAGCGGCCAGCGCTTTGGGGTCGGCCACCTGATCGACATCCTGCGCGGCAGTGACAACGAACGTATCCGCCAGCTCGGTCACGACCAGCTGAGCACTTTCGGCATCGGCAGCGACCTCGATGCCCGCAGCTGGCGCGGTGTATTCCGGCAGCTGGTGGCCGCAAGCCTGCTGGAGGTCGATCCGGAATCACACGGTGGCCTGCGCCTGACCGACGCCAGCCGCGATGTGCTCAAGGGCCGCCGGCAGATGATGATGCGGCGCGAGCGTCCGGCCAGCCGCGATCGCGACCGCGGCGCTGCCCGCAGCGGCGTACCGGTCCAGTCACAGGATCTGGCGCTGTTCCAGGCCCTGCGTGGACTGCGCGCGGAACTGGCCAAGGAGCAGAACGTGCCGGCGTTTGTGATCTTCCATGACAGCACTCTGCGCAACATCGCCGAGCAGCGGCCCACCAGCGTCGCCGAACTGGCACGGGTCGGCGGCATCGGCGGCAGCAAGCTGGCCCGTTATGGCGAGCGACTGGTTGAAATCGTGCGCGAGCAGGGCTGAAGCGGCAGCGCATTTCCCACGCCGCAGCTCACTCCTCGCGTGGCGCCTGGCCGCGCTGTGCAAGCAGCATCAGCCCTTCCCCCTTGCGCCGGTCCGGTGCCGTATCCAGCAACAGCCGCCTGAACACCGGCAGCGCCTGCTGCAACTCCTGCAGCGCCAGACGCCGATGCCCCAACCGCAGCAGGACCTCCGCCAATGCCATCCGGCACTGCGCGGTCTCCGGTTTGTCATCGCCATACAGCGACCGGGCGTACTCCAGCGCGGTACGCCGCAATGCCAGCGCCGCCGCACCTTCGCCACGATGCTCGGCCAGATCGGCCCGTACCTTCAACAGCGGCAGCTCGAAGCCGGAAGGCATCCGTGCCGGCAACTCGTCCAGCAAGGCCTGCGCGGTCGCAAGCTCGTTCTGGAGAATGTGCCAGCGGATCAGATCCAACCGGGCCTGCACCCGCCCGGGCGCGTCCACCGGCAGCGTCGCCGCCAGACCGGCATCGGCATGCAGCAGCAGCTTGCCCGCCTCTTCGCTACGCCCGCTGCGCATCAGAAACTGCCCCAGGCCACTCTGCGCACGCAGGGTGGTGGGCGACTGGCTCCCCAGCTTCTGGCTGCGCAGTGTCCATGCCTGCCGGTAGAGCCGCTCGGCCTGCACCACATCGCCACGCAGATCGTGCAGGAGGGCGTAGTTGAACAGGCCCATCGAATACTCGACCGAATCGGCGCCATCCAGCACCGCACTCAGGCGCTGCCGCAGCTTGTACTGCACCTCGGCGGCGGCGTAGTTGCCCGCGTCGCGGTACAGATCGGCCAGCGCGTCATGCTGCATCAGTACGAAGCTGCTTTGGTCTCCATACAGCTCTGTGGCGCGATGCATTCCCGATTGCAGCAATGGAAGCGCCTGATCGAATCTGCCCTGCTCCCGGAGGATCTGCGCCAGTCGCATTTCCGTGGCCAATGTCAGACTGGTACGGCGGCCATGCCGCCCGGCCAGGACCTGGCGGAACGCCGCTTCAGCCGCCGCCTGGCGGCCATGACGCAGGTACATGATGCCCTTGTTGTAGGTCAATTCAGGCAGCAGCACCTCGGCATGCGCGTTCGGAAGCGTTTCATACAGCTGCCGGGCCTGGTCGAACAGTGCCTCGGCCTTGTCGAACTGTTGCTGATTGGTATGCGCCAAGGCCTTGGCGGCGTACAGCTGTGCCACGACTTCAGGCGCATTGTGTCGGGCAAGCAACGCCAGGCCACGATCGGCCAGCGCCAGCCCTTCGATCCCGTTGCCCTGGCGTGTCTTGTGGATGGAAAGACTCGCCAGCGCTGATGCCGCATCCACCGGACGATCCACATCCTCGCGCAAAAAGCCCTCATACGCCTGCCGCAACAGGCGCTCGGCCTGGGAGGAGACGCCGGAGTTCTGATAGGCAATACCGAGCACGGCGCGCATCCGCGCCTGCTGGGCGGGCACGCCGTCCAGATCGCGTGACACCTGCAAAGCCGCGCGATCAAGCAGCTGCCTGGAGGTAAGCTCCTCCTCGCCGCGCTCGGTGCGCAGGAATGGATCCGCGGTTTCGAACACGCCGACCATGAAATCCGTCAACTGCTTTGCAATGGCCGCATCCTCTTGCGCCTGCTGGCGGGTGCGGACCAGGCCGGCGACGAACGCCCCCATCACCACCAGCGCCGCCGAGCCCAGGACGATTGCCCGCCAGTTGCGCCGCGCTCCGCGCTTCAGCTCGTACAGGCGGCCGCCTTGTCGCGCCGCGACCGGACGCCACTCCAGATAGCGGCGGATATCGGCGCTAAGCGCCTCCACCGAACGGTAACGTTGCGCGACCATGCCTGCACAGGCACACCTGACGATCGCGTCCAGGTCCCCCCTCAGCTGCCGCCTCCAGCGCAGTGTTTCGGACGCATGCTCGCTGGGCGGAATCATTGGCACATCGATGTCCTGCGGCTCACGCACGCACGTACGTGCCGCGACCAGCTCCAGCAGCATCACCCCGAGACTGTAGACATCGCTGGCCGCTCCCACATGCGCGCCACGCATCAACTCGGGGCTGGCATAGCTCGGCGTGCAGTAGCCGGAGTCCTCTTTCGCGCGTGCATCATTGAGTACCCGGGCCAGACCGAAATCCAGCAGAACCGGCTGTCCTCCGGGTGCTACAAGGACATTGCTGGGCTTGAGATCACAGTGCAGAACCAACCGTTCATGCGCCGACTGCACCACGGAACAGATATCCAGGAACAGCCGCAAGCGCTGGGGAAGATCCAGCTTGTGCATCTCGCAGTAGCGATCCAGCGGCAGACCGTCGATGTACTCCATGACCAGATAGGGATGGCCATCGGGCGTCGTACCACCGTCGTAAAGACGCGCCACATGGGGCAACTGCAGATCGGCAAGCACCTGCCGCTCTGCCGCCAGCCGTTCCACCTCTATGGTCCCCGGCAAGCCATGAAGCAGCTTGATCGCAACGGTGCGCTGGTAGACCCCGTCCGCCCGCTCTGCCTTGAACACGGTGCCCATGCCACCTTTGGCAATCCGCTCGGTCAGCCGCCACGGCCCCAGACGCTCGCCCACACCGAACTCCGGCGCGAGGGCTTGTGCAAGTGCCGTATCCAGCCTGCTGGCAACCCGGCTCAAACCAACGGTCTGCGCCCGCAGCAACTGGAACACCTCTTCGACAATGCCGGCATCGCCACAGCGTTGCATCAGCGTCGCCCGCCACTGGTCCCGCGGAAGATCGCAGACCGCCTCGAAAAGGTCGCGCACCTCCCGCCAACGCTGAGCATTCATCGGCAGCCCCCCTTTGCCAGATGCCTCACAGCAACTGGCGATTCAACCATGCCCGGGCAAACCGCAGATCACGATCCACCGTCGGTGCGGAAATGCCCAACACCATGGCGATCTCATCCCGGCTCATGCCACCGAAATAGGTCAGCTCGATGGTGCTCGCCGCACGCGGCTCCAGCTCGGAAAGCTGGTTCAACGCCTGATGCAGCGCCAGCACCTCGTAGCCGATGCCATTGTCATCCGCGGCTCCTTCGGCATGGGAAAGAGTGAGTTGCTCGGCATTGCCGCCACGCTTTTCCGCCGACCGCGCGCGCAGGTGATCCACCAGTACCGAGCGCATTTTCAGCGCCGCCACCGCGATGAAATGGGTACGATCATGGTAGTCGGCCTGCGTCCCCAGCAAGCGCAGCAGGGACTCGTTGACCAGCGCCGCCGGCTGCAACGTTCCTGCAGTATGGTTGGCCAGCCGATTGCGGGCGACAAGCATCAAATCGGCATACAGCGCATCGAACAGGTGCTCACGCGCCTGCAGGTCTCCCTGCTGCCAGCGGTGCAGCAATTGCGTGATCTGGTTGCTCAACGACCGTCCCGGTACACAGATGTGATGCCCTGATGGTAGAGCGCACACCTGATACTGCCAACCGCCTGTGCCTGGCCGGCCGGCTCGCAGGGACCACAAAAAAGGCCCCGGATCGCTCCGGGGCCCTCTTGAAAACTGGTGGGCCGTGATGGATTCGAACCATCGACCAAAAGATTAAAAGTCTTCTGCTCTACCAACTGAGCTAACGGCCCAAACAAACAGCCTGCGCCGTTTGCCGGGTGCGCATTCTACCGCAGAAATACCGAAAACAGGAAGTCAGACGTAATGCGTCGGGTCCGTCAGGCCCGCTACAGCGAAGCCGTCGGCGCGAAGCCGGCAGGCATCGCAATGACCACACGCTCTGCCCTCCGTATCGGCCTGGTAGCACGACACGGTGAGGCCGAAGTCGACGCCAAGGCGCTGCCCTTCGCTGGCGATCTGCGCCTTGCTCAGGTGCTGCAACGGTGCATGGACGCGGATGCCCGCGCCCTCCACACCCGCCTTGGTCGCCAGATTGGCAAGCGTCTGGAAGGCGGCAATGAATTCGGGTCGGCAATCCGGATAACCGGAGTAGTCCACCGCATTCACGCCGCAGAAAATATCATTGGCGCCCAGCACCTCGGCCCAGCCGAGCGCCAGCGACAGCATGATGGTGTTGCGGGCCGGCACGTAGGTGACCGGGATACCGGCGCCGCCGGCTTCGGGCACAGCGATATCATCGGTCAACGCCGAGCCGCCGATGCTGCGCAGATCCACGTCGACCACCTTGTGCCCAGCCACGCCCAGTGCCGCCGCGACACGTGCCGCGGCATCCAGCTCGGAGGTGTGGCGCTGGCCATAACGCACGCTCAGCGCGTAGACCTGATAGCCCTGCTCCTGGGCAATGGCGATGACGGCGGCAGAATCCATGCCGCCGGAGAGAAGCACAACAGCCTTCTTCATGGGAATCGTCCGGTTGGGGAGGGAATGCCAGCACGCTGTCCCGCGCCGGATTTTTGAAATATCGGATCAACAATCAAAGCGCCGATGAAATCCCGCATCCGCTTGCGCATACGCGGCTCAGCGGCCGGGGGCGTCATTCCACAGCAGTTTGTGCAGCTGCATCTGGAACCGCACCGGCAAGCGGTCAGCTACGATCCAGTCGGCCAGCTCACGTGCGCTGACCTGCGACTTGCTGGGCGAAAACAGGACCATGCAACGCCCGGGGAGGTCATGCTCGACCAGCATCGACTTGGCCCAGTCGTAGTCGGCGCGACTGCAGATCACGAACTTGAGCTGATCGCGCGCCGTCAACAACGCAATGTTCTCAAGCCGGTTGCGCGCCATTTCCGCCGAATCCGGGGTTTTCAGGTCGACCACGCGCGACACGCGCGGATCCACCTCGGCAATGTCCAAGGCGCCGGAAGTCTCCAGCGAGACCTCCAGACCTGCATCGCACAACTTCTGCAGCAGGATCAGGCAGCGCTTCTGCGCCAACGGCTCTCCCCCGGTCACGCAGACATGCCGCACGCCCTGCCGGAGCACCTCGTCGACAATCGCGTCGATGTCCCACCAAGTGCCGCCATGGAACGCATACTCGGTATCGCAGTACTGGCAACGCAGTGGGCAGCCGGTCAGGCGCACGAAGACCGTCGGCCAGCCGACGCTATCGGCCTCGCCCTGCAGGGACAGGAAAATTTCGGTGATCTTCAGTCGCGGCAATGGCGACTGCACGATCTCGCTGGGGACAGCGGCACTGGGAGAATTCATAGTCACATCAGCCGCACCGACGGGTGCGGCATCACCTCAACGCAGCTGCCGGCCAAGCCGGATCGACTGCAGTCGATCCTGGGCGGTACGGGCCGCATCACTGCCGGGAAAACGGGATACCACCTGCTCCAGGGTCTGCTGCGCCAACGCTGCATCGCCATCACCCAGCTGCGACAGGCCAAGCTTCAGCAAACCGCCGGCGGCCTTGTCATGGGTGGGATAGCGCGCGACGAGATCACTGAACTGCGTCTCGGCCATCTTGAAATTGCGGGTGGCGTAATAACTTTCGCCGAGCCAGTACAACGCATTGGGCGTGTAGGCGGCATTGGGATACAGCTCGAGGAAGCTCTGGAACAGCTGCGCCGAATCGGCATAGTTGCCTGCTTTCAACGCATCGAACGCGACGTTGTAGGCGGCGCGCTCGTCACCGGCCGACGCCAGCGCACCGGCGTCACCACGCACCGTGGGCGGACGTTCCGCAGCAGCCGCTGTCGGCTTTGCGGCCGCAGCGGCGGGCGTCACTGCGCCAGTGGCTGGAGCTGCTGGAGCGCCAACACCGCCCTCAAGACGGTTGAGACGACCATCCAGGTCCAGATACTGATCGCGATTGCGCTGCTTCAGCTGTTCATTTTCATGCTGGAGCTGTTCGATCGTGCCTTGCAGCGACTGCAGCTCAGTACGCAACTGCTGCAGCTGGTTGAGCATGTCGGTATTGGCCTGGCTGTTGTTGACCTGCTGCTCGAGCACGCCAACGCGATCGGCCAGACTCTGCCGCTGTGCATACGCGGGTGCGGCACCCGAAACGGCTGCCGCGACCGCGAGCATCAGTGTGATGCCGATACGCATCGATTACTGCGCGGTGTAGACGATTTCGACGCGACGGTTCTGCGACCAGCAGGACTCGTTCGACTCGGTGCACACCGGACGCTCTTCACCGTAGGACACGACGGTCAGCTGCGAAGCCGAGCCACCGTTGGCCTGCAGCGCGGAGTTCACGCCGTTGCCACGACGCTCGCCCAGAGCCTGGTTGTACGCGCGCGAACCACGCTCGTCGGTGTGGCCCTGCAGGGTGATGCGCGAGGACGGACGGTCACGCAGATACTTGGCGTGGCAGGCCATGATGGCCTGGAATTCCGGCTTGACCGAATCCTGATCCAGGTCGAAGTAGACCACGCGCTGGCGCAAGCAGGCGTCGGTATCCAGGTCGCCCGGGCCATACAGACCCGAGGTGGACGGAGCCGGTGCCGGAGCGGTCGGGGTGGTATCGACCGGAGCAGCAGGCTGTTCCTTGACCTTTTTGGAGCAACCGGCCAGCGCGGCCACGGACAACAGCGAAACGAGCAAAACGCGAGTGGACTTATTCATGGCGATAACTCAAGGCTCCTAAGCCGGTGTTGGGGTTTAATGCAACTGCGATATTAACATTTTATCAACGCGCGGCACGGTAGGGGCCCCACGAAGGTTCCCTGACATCACCATCCGCCAAAACCAGTCGCTGGCGCACCCGCGCATCCGCCGACACGGCATACAGCACACCACGGCCACCTTCGCGGGCGGCGTACAGCACCATGCTTGCATTCGGGGCGAAACTGGGAGACTCATCCAGCGATCCCGGCGACAGCGTGCTCCAGCGGGGAGACCCCAGGCTGCTGTCCATCATCGCGATCTTATACGTATTGCCGCTGCCTTGCGCCATGACGATCTTCTTGCCGTCAAATGAAACACTGGGGGTGGCGTTGTAGTTGCCCTGGAACGTCACACGGCTGGCGCTGCCGCCACTGGCCGGGACCTGGTAGATCTGCGGACGACCGCCCCGGTCGGAGGTGAAATAGATCGAGCCGCCATCCGCCGCCCAGGTCGGCTCGGTGTCGATACCGAAGTGGTTCGTCAGCTGGGTCAGCTGCTTGCTGCCCAGATCCATCACATAGATTTCCGGATTGCCGCTGCGCGACAGGGACAGCGCCAGCCGTCGGCCGTCCGGGGAAAACGACGGGGCACTGTTGATGCCACGGAAGCTGGTCAGCAATTCGCGCGCGCCGGTGGAAATGTCCTGGATGTAGATGGAGGAATTTCCACGCTCGAAGCTGACATAGGCCAGCTTGCGGCCATCCGGGCTCCAGTTGGGCGACAGCAGCGGTTCGGCCGAACGCACGATGGTCTGTGGATTGAAGCCATCGGAGTCGGCCACCATCAGCGCATAGCGCATGTTGGCGCCCTTGCCGCTGGCGGTGATGTAGGCGATACGCGTCCAGAACGCGCCGCGGACACCGGTGATCTTCTCGTAGATCGCATCGGCCATCTGATGGGCGACATCACGCATCGCGTTGGAGCGTGCGGTCATCGCCAGACCCAGCATGCGCTCGCCCTTGGCGACATCGAACAGCTCGTACTCCACCCGATAGGCACCGGCGCCGGCATCGAGCACACGCCCCACCACCAGGTAGTCCTGCTTGAGCGCGCGCCAGGTCGGGTACTGCACCTCGCTGCCGCGGGTCGGACGCTCGACAATCTGCGCCTCGGGCAGACTGCGGAACTGGCCGGAGCGCTCCAGATCGGCGCGCACCACCGCCGCGACATCGGTCTGCGGCGCGACCGAGCCCTGATACGGCATCGGCACGACAGTGATCGGCATTGCCGATGCATTGCCACCGATGATGTCGATTTCCAAGCCCTTCTGCTGCGCCATCGCCGCAAGCGGCAACAGCAGGACAGCGAGGGCAACCAGCCAGCGATGCATTTTCTTCATGGGAGGCTCAACGGTACGGATCAAGTCAAAGAGGGATAGCAGCACGCGGATGAACAGTTTCGCAATTGTGAACGAACACCCTGTGAAATTCCGCCAACTGCGGAAAACGGAGTCCACCACCATGGCTACTTGAGCAATCAGAGCAAGTGGCTACCGCGACCTGCCCTGCGCTCAGCGATCCTGCGCCTCGAAATTGAAATTGAGGTTGCGCTGGAACACCGATTCGAATCCGCGATAGGGCAGCGGCTGGGCGCGCCGCACCGCGGCCTCCACCGAACGCCTGCCGGCCTCGTCATAGGGACAGCCCGGTGCGAATTCGACATCCATCACCTCTCCCCCGGGCAGCTGACGGATGGTGAGGCGGCAGCGCTGGCCTCGCGGGATGGAATCCGGACGTATCCACTGGTTGAGCACCGCCTGCTGGATCGCCGCCGCATATTTGGCGGTGAGATCCGTGCTGGTCCCCCCCTGCCCCGGTGCGGGCGATGTCGGCCCGGCACTTCCGGCACTGCTGGACGATGCAGCCTGGGCTTTGGCGCGCGCATCGGCCACCTGGCGCAGACGCTGCTCGGCGAGCTTGGCCTCGCGCTCGGCCTGCTCCCGCTTGCGGCGGATCTCGGCGATCTTCTGCTGCCGCTCCTGCTCGGCCTTGGCCTCGTTGGCCTGGCGCTGCTGGTCGGCCAGCTTCTTCTGGCGGTCGGCTTCTTCCTGCTGCTTGGCCAGCCTCAGCTTCTGCTCGGCCTCCTCCACGCGCTTGCGCTCGGTCAGATCGATCTGCTCCTGGCGGCGCTTGGCCTCCTGCTCCTGCCGGGCCTTCTCCTGCGAGATCGCCAGTGCACTGACGCGCTCCTGGTCCACCGTATCGGGCTGGGCGATGCGTTCTTGTGCATTGTGCTGCTGCGGAGTCGGCGCATCCTGCGGGCGCGGCTCGGGAATCGGCTGCGGCGGCGGCACGGTGTCTTCGGGCACCGGTTCGGGCTGCACGTCCTGCACCGGCTCGGGCAGGTCGGGCAGCTTTTCCGAAGCACGCAACGCCTGGCGTGCGGCTGCCGCCTCGGCAGCAGAAAGCTCAAGGCTGGCCTCCACCGCCGGGCTCCCGGCAGCGGCGTCGGTCGAGCGCGAGGGCGACCAGACCCAGGCGATGATAAAGATCGCCGCAACCAGCAGATGCACCAGCAAGGCCAGTACGACCGGCAGGCCCCACTCGCTGTTGGAATCGCGCGGCGGCGGCAAAGCGTCAGCGTGCATCGGTCGCCAGACCCACCTTCTCGATCTTCGCGGCCTTGATCACGTCCATCGCCGCGACGACCTTCTCATAGGTCACGGTCTTGTCGGCGGCGACGATCACGCGCAGATCCTTGTCCTGCGAGGCCAACGCGCCCAGCTGCGCCTGCAGCACACCAGCCTCCATGGCTTGCGGGTCCTTGGCTTCGGGCAGCTTGAGGCTGAGCTGGCCATCGGCGCGCACCGAGACGATCACCGGATCCTGCCGGCTTTCCAGCGCCTTGGCGGTGGAACTGGGCAGATCGACTTCGAAACTGAGCGTCAGCAGCGGCGCGGTCACCATGAAGATGATCAGCAGCACCAACATCACGTCGATGTACGGCACGACGTTGATCTCGGACTTGAGCTTGCGGCGCTTGCGGCGGGGTATGGCGGCGGTCATGTTCTGGGCTCCTGCGGTCAGAGGAAAGCGCGGAGGCGCTTACTCGTCAGCGCCGCTCTGGCGCTGCAGGATGGAGCTGAACTCTTCGGCGAAGGTTTCATAACGCACCGACAGGCGCTCCACGCGGGTTGTGAAACGGTTGTAGGCCCACACTGCCGGGATGGCCACGAACAGGCCGATGGCGGTGGCGAACAGCGCTTCGGAGATGCCGGGCGCGACCGAGGCGATACCGGCCTGCTCACCGCTGCTGATCATGTCGTGCATGGTCACCATGATGCCGAACACGGTACCGACCAGGCCCACATAAGGGGCGGTTGAACCGATATTGGCCAGCAGCTCCAGGTTGCGCTCCAGCCCGTCCACTTCACGGGCATAGGCGGTGCGCATGGCGCGCTGCGCGCCTTCCAGCTGGCTGCGGCCGTCCAGGCCGCGACGATTCTGCATCCGGGTGTATTCGCGGAAACCGGATTCGAAGATCGCTTCCAGACCGTCCACCGACCGGTTGCGATCAGTCGCCGCCGAATACAGCTTGCCCAGATCGGCCCCCGACCAGAAGCGGTTCTCGAAATCGTTGGCCTCGCGATCGGCGGCCTTGAACACGCGCGCCTTGCGGAAAATGATCACCCAGCTGATGAACGAACCGGCCAGCAGCAGCAGCACGATCAGCTTGACCGGGATACTGGCCTTGATCATCAGATCCAGATAGTTGATGCCGCCGCCATGGCTGGCCTGGGCAACGGTCTGCGCAGCTGCGGCGCTGACATCGGCCGGCAGGGCCTCGGTCACGGTGGCCTGCAGGGCCAGAAGCAAAGCGATCATCCGGTCTTCCTCAGTATTGCTTAAGCGGTTTGTGTTTGAAGGGGTTTGAGCGTTGCGTACAGCGTTTCATCAATGGGCTGCGGACGGAAATCCGCTGCGCTGACGGCGGCAAGCCGGACCTCGGCACTGACCAGCAGTTGGTCCTCTCGCATCACCGCCTGCGTCATCAGCAGACTGGCCCACCGGCATCGCACCAGTTCCACCGTGGTGGTCAGTGCATCGTCCAGCCTGGCCGGTTTCAGGAAATCCAGCTTCATGGCACGGACCACAAACACTTGTCCGCCCCCATTGCGCATGGCTTCCTGCCCATAGCCCAGCGCGCGCATCCATTCGGTGCGGGCGCGTTCCATGAACGCCACATAGCGTGCGTGGTAGACCACACCACCTGCGTCGGTATCTTCCCAGTAAATGCGTGTCGGCCAACTGAACCGGGCCTCAATCGTCATCGCGCTGCTCCACAAACAGATCCACCGGTGCCGGCGCGGCCTTGGGCTTCAGCCCCATGTGGCGATAGGCCTTGTGCGTGGCCATACGCCCTCGCGCGGTACGCACCAGAAAACCCTGCTGGATCAGATAGGGCTCGACCACGTCTTCGAGCGTACCGCGCTCTTCCGACAGGGCGGCGGCCAGCGACTCGATCCCGACCGGGCCGCCATCGAAATATTCGACCATCGTGCGCAGCAGGCGCCGATCCAGCTCATCGAAGCCTTCCGGGTCGACCTTGAGCATCTGCATGGCGGCCTGCGCGACGTTCTGGTCGATATGCCCACTGGCCTTGACCTGCGCATAGTCGCGCACGCGGCGCAGCAGGCGGTTGGCGATGCGCGGGGTGCCGCGCGAACGGCGCGCGATCTCGCCGGCGCCTTCGGCGCTGCAATCGATCCCGAGGATGGCGGCCGAGCGCCGGACGATACGGGTCAGCTCGTCGGCCGAATAGAACTCCAGCCGCTGCACAATGCCAAAGCGGTCACGCAGTGGCGCGGTCAACAACCCGGCCCGGGTGGTGGCGCCGATCAGGGTGAACGGAGGCAGATCCAGCTTGATCGAACGCGCCGCCGGGCCCTCCCCGATCATGATGTCGATCTGGAAATCCTCCATCGCCGGGTACAGCACTTCCTCGACCACGGGCGAGAGGCGATGGATCTCATCGATGAACAACACATCGTGCGGCTGCAGGTTGGTCAGCAGCGCGGCCAGGTCGCCGGCTTTCTCGATCACCGGGCCGGAGGTGACCCGCAGCGCCACGCCCAGTTCGTTGGCGATGACGTGGCTGAGGGTGGTCTTGCCCAGCCCCGGCGGGCCGAAGATCAGCACATGGTCCAGCGCCTCGCCACGCGATTTTGTCGCCTGGATGTAGATATCCAGCTGCTCACGCACGGGCGCCTGGCCGAGATAGTCGGCCAGGGTGCGCGGACGGATACTGGCATCGGCCACCTCGTCCTCGCGGGTGGCGCCGGCGCCGATGATGCGATGATCAGTCATCGCGCAATTATGCGCCAAGCGCGCGGCAAGTTACGGGCATACGGGCTAGATCTCCACCTGCGCACCCAGCTCGACCAGACGGTTGCCCGGAATCCGGAAGAAGCCGGTGGCCGGGGCCGCGTTGCGATGCATGAACGCAAACAGCTTGTCACGCCAGATCGGCATGCCGCGATTGGCGCTGGCGACGATGGTTTCGCGGCTGGCGAAGAACGTGGTCTCCATCGGATCGAAATAGATGCCGCCGTGGTCGCATGAGCGCATCAGCGCCAGCGGGACGTCCGGCGTTTCCATGAAACCGTAGCGCACCTGGATGCGATAGAACTCGTCCCCCACCGAATCGATCTTCAGCCGCTGCGCATCGGCCGCATACGGCACCGGCAGGGTTTCCACGTGGAGGAACACATTGCGCTCGTGCAGCACCTTGTTGTGCTTGAGGTTGTGCATCAGCGCGTGCGGCACCACCGCCGGATCGGCCGTCAGGAATATCGCCGTGCCCGGTACACGCACCGGCGGTGCCAGCATCAGCCCGGGCAGGAAGGTATCGATGCGGATACCGTCCTTGCGGATCTCATCGCGCAGCAGTTCGCGACCACGCCGCCAGGTGCGCATCATCGTGAACAGGGCCAACCCCAGCACAACCGGGAACCACGCCCCCTGCAGCAGCTTGGCGCCGTTGGCGATCACGAACCCCAGGTCGATGACGAAGAAAACCACGCACAGCGCGACGATGGCATGCCGCGCCCTGGGCCACAGCGCACGCGCCACCAGCGCCAGCAGCAGGGTGTCGATCAGCATCGTGGCCGACACCGAGATGCCGTAGGCCACGGCCAGATTGCTGGAACTGCGGAACGCCAGCACCAGCCCGAACACCATCACCGCCAGGCCCCAGTTGATGCCCGGGATGTAGATCTGGCCGATGGTGTCATGCGAGGTATGCAGGATGCGCATGCGCGGGATGTAACCCAGCTGTATGGCCTGACGGGACACCGAGAATGCGCCGGTGATCACCGACTGGCTGGCGATCACCGCCGCCATCGTCGCCAGGATGATCATCGGGTACAGCGCCCATTGCGGCACCGCTTCGAAAAACGGATTGGACACCGCATCCGGCCGCTGCAGCACCAGCGCGCCCTGGCCCAGATAGTTCAGCACCAGACACGGCAGTACGAAGAAGTACCAGGCATGGCGGATCGGCGGCGCGCCGAAGTGGCCCATGTCCGCATACAGCGCCTCGCCACCGGTCACCGCCAGCACCACCGCACCGAGGATGAAGATGCCGTGCCAGCCATGCTCCAGGAAGAAGCGCGCGCCCCACAGGGGATTGAAGGCCTTGAGCACTTCCGGGGCACTGACCACGTTCCAGATGCCGATCGCCGCCAGCGACAGGAACCAGATCGTCATCACCGGTCCGAACACCTTGCCAACCTTCTCGGTACCGAAACGCTGCGCGGCGAACACCGCGGCCAGCACCACCAGGGTGATCGGCACAACGAAATGTCCCAGTCCGGGCGCTGCGACCTCCAAGCCCTCCACTGCGCCCAGCACCGAGATGGCCGGGGTGATCACCCCATCACCGAAGAACAGCGAGGCGCCGAAAATACCGAGAATGCCCACCACATAGGCCGAGCGCGAGCCGTTGCGCAGCGTGCGCTGGGCAAGCGCCATCAACGCCATGATGCCGCCCTCGCCATCGTTGTCGGCGCGCATGATGATGGTCACGTACTTGAGCGTGACCACCATGTTCAGCGCCCAGAACGCCAGTGACAGCACGCCCAGCACGGTGTCGTGGTCGCTGGTCAGCCCGTAGTGCGGCGAGAACGCCTCCTTCAGGGTGTACAGCGGACTGGTGCCGATGTCGCCGAACACCACGCCGATGGCGCCGATGACCAGCGCCAGACCACCAGCGGTGCCGTGGCCGGAATGTGGCGCGGAAGAGTCAGACTGCGGGGAAACGTGGGACATGGAAGTCTCGATTGACGTCATACAGCCGGATGGGCACCGCGCCTCAGCGCAGCGCCGATTGCAGCGCCTTGCGGATGACGGTGGCGACATCGTCGCCCTCGCCGCCGGCATCGCGCGCCATCTTGGCCGCCTCGGCCGGTTTATAGCCCAGTTGCTGCAAGGCCACTGTCGCCTCGGACACCGGATCGGCCCCGAGCTGTCCGGCGATGGGCGCACCGCCGCCGGTGAAATTGGCCGCGCGATCACGCAGCTCCACCACCATACGCTCGGCGGTCTTCTTGCCGATGCCCGGAATACGGGTCAATGCGGCGACATCGCCGGTCTGGATCAGCCGCCCGAACTCGTCGACGCTGACCCCGGAAAGTACCGCCAGCGCGATCTTCGCCCCGATACCGCTGACCTTCTGCACATCACGGAACAGGCGGCGCTCGCCTTCGCGCAAGAAGCCGTACAGCGACACGCTGTCTTCCTTCTGCGCGTAGTGGGTGAACAGGATCACCTCGCGGCCGACATCGGGCAGGTCGTAGAACGTGCTCATGGGCGCCTCCAACTCGTAGCCGACGCCGTTGACGTCGATCACCAGCCACGGCGGGGCTTTGTACGCGAGGATGCCGCGCAGGCGTCCGATCATGCCAAGTTCCTCATTTGCGACTCCAGGCCTGGCGCACATCCACGCCCAGCCGGTTGGCCGTGGCGCGCACATGCGCATGGGTAATGGCAACGGCCAGCGCATCGGCGGCATCCGCCTGCAGCTTGCCCTTCAGGTTCAACATCAGGCCCACCATATGCTGGACCTGTTCTTTCTGCGCGCTGCCGCGCCCGACCACCGCCAGCTTGATCTCGGTGGCCGCGTATTCGCTGACCTGCAGATCCCGCATCACCACCGCGCAGATCGCCGCCCCGCGGGCTTGGCCCAGCTTCAACGCCGAGTCGGCGTTCTTGGCCATGAACACCTTCTCGATGGCCACTTCCTGCGGCCGGTATTCCTCGATCAAGGCGTGCAGGCCATCGGCCAGCCGCTTGAGCCGCAACGCAAAGCCATCGGCGCCCAGCAGCACCAGCGGGGCATGGTAGACGTGGCTGGCGCGGCCGCTGGCATCGATATCGATAATGCCGACACCGGTGCGTTGCGAGCCCGGGTCGATGCCGAGGATGCGGGTCATTGGAGGGTCTGCCTGGATTTGGACGGCGGCCATGATCCGCCACCGCCGTCTCAATCAGTAGGACGGGAACGGCCGGTCAGGCCCGCTCGAGGCTGGCCTGATCGACGTTGGAATACACGTCCTGCACATCGTCCAGATCTTCAAGCATGTCCAGCAGCTTCTTGACCTGCACAGCGGTGTCGGCATCCACGGCAATGTCGTTGTCGGCGCGGAAGGTGATTTCGGCATGGTCCGGCGTCAGCGCCACCGCTTCCATCGCCGCCTTCACCCCCAGGAATGATTCCGGGGCGGTGATCACATCGATCGCGCCATCTTCCGGATAGACCGCGATGTCATCTGCACCGGCCTCGATCGCGGCCTCGGTGATTTTTTCCTCATCGGCGCCGGGCGCGTAAGCCAGCACGCCAAGGCGCTTGAACATGAAAGCCACCGAGCCCTCGGTGCCCATATTGCCGCCGCACTTGCTGAAGGCATGGCGCACATCGGCCACGGTACGCACACGGTTGTCGGTCAGACAGTCCACGATCACCGCCACGCCGCCCGGAGCATAGCCTTCGTAGCGGATTTCCTCATATTCAACGCCTTCCAGCTCGCCGGTCGCCTTCTTGATCGCGCGCTCGATCACGTCCTTGGACATGTTCGCCGACAGCGCCTTGTCGATGGCCGTACGCAAGCGCGGGTTGTTGTTGGGGTCGCCTCCACCACCGCGTGCGGCCACGCTGATCTCACGGATGATCTTGGTGAAAATCTTGCCGCGCTTCGCGTCAGACGCGTTTTTGCGGCCTTCGATGGAAGGACCTCTACCCATGGGAATACCGTACATCTGTCAGGAACAGGGCGTGAATTCTACCCGATCGCCGCGCCGGTACCTGTCACGCCACCCGTCGCCCCAGATCACGGTCAAACCGCCCTTCACGCAGGAACGCCGCGGTCTGCCGCGCCACCTCCGGCGACAGCACCAGCCCGCTGTGGCTGACCGGCACCACACAATGGTCGGCCAATCCCGGCAGACGGGTCTCGGCCAGCGCCACGGTGCCATCGGAATCGGCATGCACCGCGCCCAGCAGGGCCCCCAGGCCGTGCGGCACCGAGCCGGCCACCAGCCCCACCTCGGCCCGGCCCTGCCACGCCGGCAATCCGTGCCGCAGCAGTCCGCCGCTGCGCCCCAAG
Source organism: Stenotrophomonas sp. STEN014 (assembly GCF_056760315.1). NCBI lineage: Bacteria > Pseudomonadati > Pseudomonadota > Gammaproteobacteria > Lysobacterales > Lysobacteraceae > Stenotrophomonas > Stenotrophomonas sp. STEN014. The sequence continues at coordinate 245,282 of NZ_JBRREN010000005.1, forward strand.
GCCGCCGCCCAGCCATGACCGGCCAGGGCGCGCGCGGTTTCGCTGCCGCACAACGGCGAGCCCAGGCACACCACCCGGGACACTTCCAGCTCCGGCGCCACCCGCAGGGCCTCCAGCGCCACCAGCCCCCCGAGGCTATGCCCGACCAGCGCGACCGGGCCGCGACCACGCAACCGCTCGATCAGCAGCGGCACCGCCACCTCCGGGCCACCGAATACGCTGGGATAGCCGAAACTGTTGACTGAAAAGCCCTGCGCGCGCAGCCGCCACGCCAGGGGGCCGACCCAGGCGCGGGCGTTCCAGATGCCATGCAGCAGCAGTACCGGTGATGTCATTGCGTCCACCTTGCGCCGCTTGCGGCGCCCGTGCTCCATATAGATACGGGGAGTGATAGCCGACCCACGGGCAATCCCGGGTGAAGCAGGTGTTGGGTGGCCATAGCCGGCGCTAGGGGGAACGGCGCAGGATGAACTCCCGGTCGCGGACCCGGCCCACCGGGAATTCATACTCGCCGGCTTTCTCAAAACCGTGCCGGCCATAGAAGCGCTGCGCGCCGAAGTTTTCCGACCACACCCCGATCCACAGCGTGCGCGGGCCCTCGCGCTCCAGCCATGCCAGCGCGGCCTGGAACAGACGGCCGCCCCAGCCGCCATTCTGATGGCCCTGGAGCAGATACAGGCGCTTGAGCTCCCCGTCGCCGGGACGCACCTGCGGATGCGGCAGACCACACGGTCCGGCGGCGGCATGACCTACGGCCACCCCATCGCATTCGAGCAACCAAACCGCATAGTCCGGATGCTCCAGGATCACCCGCTGGCGGGCCGCCGGATACGCTTCGTCCAGAAACGCCTGCAGATCCTCCGGCGGATACAGATGCCCGAAGGTCTCGACAAAGGTACGTGTAGCCAGCGCCGACAAGGTGTCGGCGTCGTCAGCAGTGGCGCGGCGGAGCGTGTAGCGATTGTTGATCACGGGGTTTCCGGCGGTACGGGAACGATGCCCAATCTATCCGGCGGCACTGCCATCGGATAGGACCGCCAACGCATCCCTCCAGATGCATTGGCGGCGGGCGCCAGGCGCTCATCAACGCGACCGGGCACCTATCAAACGGCGAGCGGAACTTATTCCTTGGCCGCCTTCGGACGCACCTGCACGTGCACCTCGGCCAGCTGCGCGTCGGCGATCGGCGAGGGCGCGTCGGTCATCAGACACTGTGCGCCGGTGGTCTTCGGGAACGGGATCACGTCGCGGATCGACTCGGTGCCGGCCATCAGCGCGGCGATGCGGTCGATACCGAAGGCGATGCCGCCGTGCGGCGGTGCGCCATAGTTCAGGGCATCCAGCAGGAAGCCGAACTTGGCGCGCGCTTCTTCAGCACCGATGCCGAGCAGCTCGAACACCGCACTCTGCATCTCCGGGCGATGGATACGGATCGAACCGCCGCCAATCTCGTTGCCGTTGAGCACCATGTCGTAACCGCGCGACACCGCCGTCTTGGCATTGGCGCGCAAGTCGGCCACGTCATCCACCGCCGGTGCGGTGAAGGGATGATGCAGGGCCACATAGCGCTGCTCTTCCTCGTCCCACTCGAACATCGGGAAGTCGGTGACCCACAGCGGGGCCCAGCCATCGGCGACCAGATTGAAGTCGCGACCGGCCTTCAGGCGCAGTGCGCCCATGAAGTCGGAGACCTTGTTGTAGCCGCCGGCGCCGAAGAACACGATGTCGCCATTGCCAGCACCAATGTGCTTGAGCAGCGCAGCGAAGGCGTCTTCGGCGAAGAACTTCTGGATCGGCGAGCTGATCTCACCGTTTTCGGCAATCTTGATGTAGGCCAGACCCTTGGCACCGTACTTGGCGGCGTGGGCCGCGTATTCGTCGATCTGCTTGCGGCTCAGGCTGGCGCCACCCGGGATGCGCAACGCGGCCACGCGGCCGTCGGCGTCATTGGCGACCGCGGTGAACACCGGGAACTCGCTGGTCTTGACCAGCTCGGCCACGTCCACCAGCTCCAGCGCGATGCGCAGGTCCGGCTTGTCCGAACCGTAGCGGCGCATCGCCTCGGCCCAGGTCATGCGCGGGAAGCTGGCATCGAGATCGACGTCGACCACTTCCTTGAAAATCGAGCGGATCATGTCCTCGACGAAATCCTGCACGTCGCGCTCGCGCACGAAGGCGAACTCCATGTCCAGCTGGGTGAACTCCAGCTGGCGGTCGGCACGCAGGGCTTCATCGCGGAAGCAGCGGGCAATCTGGTAGTAGCGGTCAAAGCCGGCCACCATCAGGATCTGCTTGAACAGCTGCGGGCTCTGCGGCAGCGCGTAGAACTCGCCCGGGTGCATGCGCGCCGGCACCAGGAAGTCGCGCGCGCCTTCCGGGGTGGCTTTGGTCAGGATCGGGGTCTCGATATCCTGGAAGCCACGCGCATCCAGATGACGGCGCAGGGCCTGCACCAGCTTGATGCGGGTGCGCTGCATGCGCTGCATTTCCGGACGGCGCAGGTCCAGGTAGCGGTACTTCAGGCGGGTTTCTTCGCCCGGGTTCTCGTGGGCGTGGAACGGCAGCGGCGCGGCCTTGTTGAGTACGGTGATGGCGGTGGCGATCACTTCCACCTTGCCGGTGCGCATTTTGTCGTTGACCGCGTGGCGGGCGCGCACGACGCCTTCCACCTGCAGCACGTCCTCGTAGCCCAACGAGGCGGCCACGGCGAACACCTCGGCGTTGTCCACCTCCACCGTCACCTGCACGATGCCTTCGTGATCGCGAAGATCGATGAAGCAGACGCCGCCCTGGTTGCGGGCCACGTCGGTCCAGCCGGCGAGAGTGATGGTTTGGCCGATCAAGGTCTCATCGACCAGGCCACAGAAATGGGTACGCATGGAAAAGCTCCGCAGGGGATGCCAGCGCGCAGCGGCGCCGGTTAAGGTTTTATATCAGCCAAGGCCGATCAAGCCGGTTATTTTGCGGCCCGGGCGGTGCGGGAGCAAATCCGGCGACCAGTCACGCCCGCTTAAGCGGGTGGCGGACTATAGTCGGCCACCTCCGGAACTGAATGGGGATGTCACCATGAAACGCCACCTCCTGCTTGCCTGCCTTGCCGCGACCCTGCCCGGCGCGCTGTTGACCGCCCTGCCAACCACCGCACAGGCCCAGGCCACCCGCGCCTACGCACCCGAGGACCTGCGCCAGCTCAACCGCGCCGACCGCGCGCGGGTGATCGAACGCGAATACGCCGACCAGTCCGGCGGACGCCGCATTCCCGACGACCAGCTGGAGTTCTACATGGACCAGGTCAACTCCGGCTGGGGCTTCTCGCGGATCAAGCAGGACATCGCCACTTCGCTGCGCGGCAATGGCGGAGGCAACTGGAATGGGGGCGGTAACTGGAACGGCAACGCCGGGACCCTCCGCTGCGAAAGCAATGACAACCGCCAGCGGATCTGCAACACCGGCTGGCGCCGCGCCACCCTGGTCCGCCAGTTGTCCAAGACCCAGTGCATCGAGGGCCGCAACTGGGGCAGCAGCAACGGCAGCGTCTGGGTCAGCAACGGCTGCCGCGCTGAGTTTGCCGAGGGCCGTGGCGGCACGGGCGGCAACTGGAACGGCAATGCCGGCACGATCCGCTGTGAAAGCAATGACAACCGTCGCCGCGAATGCACCACGGGCTGGCGCCGCGCCACCCTGGTGCGTCAGCTGTCAAAGACCCAGTGCATCGAGGGCCGCAACTGGGGCAGCGGCAACGGTACGGTCTGGGTCAGCAATGGCTGCCGTGCCGAATTCACGGAAGGCCGTGGCGGTGGCTGGGGCAATAACGGTGGCAACTGGAATGGCGGCAACAGCGATTACAGCGTCACCTGCAGCAGCGATGACAACCGCATGCGCTCCTGCGCCTGGGACCGCCGCCAGGGGCGCCCGGTGGTCATCCAGCAGTTGTCCAGTACCCCGTGCGTCGAAGGCCGCAACTGGGGTTACAGCGGCAACAGCGTGTGGGTGAACGCCGGCTGCCGCGCGCGCTTTGGCAGCCGCTGAGCACCGACCCGGCTCCTGCCGGAATAGTGAAGAAGGGCGCCTATCGGCGCCCTTCCTTTTTCCGCTCAGCTCTCGCTGCCCCACGGCGCGGGCGGCAGCGCCACCGGCGCGGTGAGATCGAATTCGACCTGGAACAGCCGCCCGTCCGGGCGCGACAGCTCGTAGACGAAGCGCTTGCCCGCTTCCAGCTCCATCGCCCAGGTATTGCGCACCGAGCCCTGCAGACCCTCGCGCTGGAACAGCGCCACCGACTCGGCATCCACCGGGAAGCGCTGCCGCGTCACGCTGCCGGCGTCCTGGGTGTCACCGCCGTACATCGTGGTGGCATCCGGACTGCCGTCCTCATGGCGGTGATCGTGTTTCAGGCGCAGCCCCCCGGCGGTGCGGGTCAGCACCCAGGTCCGCGACCGGTCATCGCCGACATGGAACGGCACGCGCAGCTCCTGGGTCGGCGCATCGCAGCCGCGGACATGCATTACCAGCGGCTGGCCCTCGAAGGCATCGGGTGTGGCCGTGGCCGGCTGGTTGGCGATCACGCGCCCGGCGAACGCCTGCCCACAATGCCGCGCCAGCGCCGCCAGGAACTGGTCGGCCGGCGCCGGGTCCGGACGGGCGATGCGCCCGGCATCGAGAGTGCCCGCAAAGGCCGGGGAAACCGCACCGCCGGCCAGGGCCAGCACGCACATCAGGGAATGCGAAAGTTTTTTGTTCATCCGGCGACCCTAGCCCGCCGTGGATTGACGGGCAAGCGCCTGCCTAGGGCCTCGCATTGGCTGATGCGGCGCGGGCGGTTGCCAATGCCGCCCGCCACTGGCGGGTGATCGGCGAATCATCGCCATATACCGGCACCGCCGCGGCGAGCACCGCCTGCCACGCCGTCACCGCCTCGGCCCACGCACCACGCTGCTGCGCCAGTCGCGCACGCAGTACGTGCTGGTTGATCGCCGCGAACGGACTGGCCTGCACGACCGGTTCCAGCGCCGCAAGCATCGCCGCCGCCTCGTCCAGACGCTGTTTGCCGATCAGCCACTCCGTCCAGGCCTGGCGCACGCGGATGCCATTGGCGCTGTTGGCGGGAATACGCGGCAGCCATTGCCGGTACGCCCGCTGCAGCAGCGCGTCACCCTCGTTCCTGCCCAGCCGGGTCAGCAACAGGCCCAGCTGCAACGCCGCATCCAGCGTATCGGGATGATCGGCGCCGATCACCGCCTCGCGCGTGGCCAGCACCGTGCGGTAGTCGGCCTCGGCACGGCGCATGTCGCCGGTCCCCACCGCCAGCTGCGCCGCCGTTTCCAGTACCAGCGAATAGCCGTAGCTGTCTTTGCCCTGCACCGCGACCGTCAGCCGCAGCGCTTCATCCAGATAAGGCCGCGCGCGGACATACTCACCCTTGCGGATCAGCGTGGCGGCCAGCCGGTTGTTCTCGCTGGACACATACACACTGTGTTCGCCGAAAATCTTCGGTGCCCGCGCCAGGTTGGCCTCGAACAGCGTCACCGCCTCCGCCAGCCGGCCGCTGTCGGCCACGGCCAGGCTGCGCTCGGTATGGCTGCCCCAGTAGTCGAACGACATCGGTCCAAACAGGCGCTCGAACATCGGCGTGGAACGGTCGAACATGGCCAGCGCGGCGGCCAGGTCGCCCTTGCGCCGGTAGAGCATGCCCAGGTTGTCCTGCAGCACGCCGATGAACTGCTCGCGCCGGCCGGCCTCATGCCGTTGCAAGGCCTGTTTGAACGCCGCTTCGGCCTCGTCATAGCGCTGCTCGGACAGCAACGCCAGTCCCAGCGAGTTGTAGGACTGCGCAATCCGGAAGCTGTCCGGCGCGCCCTCGCCCAGCAGCGCCAGCGAACGGCGCGCCAGACGCTCGCCCTCCTTGCCGAAGCGATCGGCCGAATAGGTGCTGGAGGCCATATTCAGACTCTGCGTGGCCAGATCGATGTTCTTTGCGCCACCGGCCTGCGCCAGTGCTTCGGCAGCGGCCTCCATCAGTGGCCGGGCCCTGCTGGAATCCCCCAGATTCTTGTAAGCCAGCCCTATCACCGCCTTCAGCCGCGCGCGTACTTCCGGTGCGGTATCCAGATCGGTGTCCACCTGCACGGCGGCCCGGTCCAGCACTTCCCTGGCGCTGATCGTTTCTCCGCCCCGCAGTCCCTTCTCGCGCGGATCGGCCGCCTGGAACATGGACACCAGAAAGCCGCTGACCTGTTCGGCGACCATGGCCTCACGCTCGGCCTCGGCCCGGGCCTGGCCCAACCGCCAGACAAACCCGGCCGCCAGCAGCAGCCCTGCCGACAGGGCCGCCATCCCCTTCCAGTTGCGCCGCAACCAGCGACCGGCGCGGTACCCACGCCCACCCTTGCGCGCCCGCACCGGGCGGTGTTGCAGATAGCGCCGTACATCGGCCGCCATCGCCTCGACCGAGGAATAGCGCTGCTCCGGCAGCAGCGCTCCGGCACGTACCACGATGGCATCCAGGTCACCGCGCAGCGCGCGCCGCTGCCTTGAGCCAAGACCGACCCGCAGGCTGGGCGCGACCACCGCCGCGGCGGAAGCCCCGGCAGCGCGGCGCACGCATCCGCCCGCCAGCAGTTCGCCCAGCACCACCCCCAGACTGAACACATCGCTGGCGACACCCACGTTCTGGTTGGACTGCAACTCCGGGGCCGCGTAGGCCGCGGTGAAGAACGGCTCGCGCACGCCGCGCTCTTCGCCCTCCAGCAGCCGCGACACGCCAAAATCCAGCAGCACCGGCTCGCCATCGGCGCGCACCAGGATATTGGAGGGCTTCAGGTCGCAGTGCAGCACCAGCTGCGCATGCGCCGCCTGCACCGCGCCGCAGACCTTCAGGAACAGAGCCAGGCGCTGGGGAATATCCAGGGCCTGGCGGCGGCAGTACTGATCCAGCGATTCGCCACGGACGTACTCCATGACCAGATAGGGATTGCCCGCCGGCGTGCTGCCACCGTCATACAGCCGCGCGATGTTGGGATGCTGCAATCCGGCCAGAATGCGCCGTTCCGCGGCCAGCCGCTCGGCCACCCGGGGTCCGGGTTGACCGAGCAGGAACTTGATCGCCACCTGCTGCGCGTACAGGCCATCGGCACGCTCGGCGCGGAACACCACGCCCATGCCCCCACTGGCCAACCGCTCACACAGACGCCACGGTCCGATCCGTTCACCCTCATTCAATTCCGACACTGCCGCGGCGGTCAGCAGCTGCTCCATCGGCGCGCGTGCGCGGCCCAGATCGCAGGTCTGTGCCTCCAGCAGCCCAAGGGTTTCCGCGATGACCTGCGGATCGGCGCTCAACCGCGCCAGCTCGGTCCGCCATTGCGACGGATCCAGCGCGCACACCGAGTCGAAAAGCTCCCGCACCTGCTGCCAACTGTCCCGATCCACCCGCATCCCCTGTGCCTGCAGGGCGCCGCTTTGGCGTCCCGCTTTCCGGGTGCCGATGATAGCGGGCCGGCAGGCCCAGGCCTCAGGTCTTGCGCGACAGATCAGCCGGTTTCGAGGCGACGTCCAGCGGCCCATCTGCAGCCATCTGCGCTCTTACGTTCGTCGCCGCGGCGTCGTTTGCGCGTTCGTGCTGCAACGGATCCACATCCATCGGAGTGCGGAACACCAGCGATGGCAGCAGTGTGGTCACCGCCGCGTAGAACAGCAGCGCGCCATACAGCACCGGCGAGACATCGAAACGCTCGCGCATGATCCCGGCCAGCACCAGGGTGAAGATCAACGTCGGCGACAGCGCCAGCGCCACCCGCAGGCTCGAACGCAGGTTCTCGCCGAAGATCAGCCGACGCTGCAGGCTCACCACCGCGATGCGCAGCGGCAGCACCACCAGGGTGATGACCACCCCCAGTCCCAGCGCTTCGAAACTGAGCGCGTCGCCGGGCACATGGGTGCCGGAATTGAAGAAGTAGAACGGCACGAAGAACGAGGAGAACAGGCGCAACGCGTGCAGGTTCTCGTGCGAGGCCAGCGACGGCATCCGCTGTTGCAGCAGGCGTGCCACCAGCCCGGCAATGAACGCGCCGACCAGGTAGTACACCCCCAGCCAGTAGGTGATGTAGGCCGCGAGCATGCCCACCATCACCAGCAGCGAGAACTCCGAGCCCGGCGCGTGCGGCGCCACCCAGCGGCCGAGACCGACGAACAGCAGCGGCAGCCCGACCATCATCGCCACCAGCGCCAGGCTGGAGAGCCCCAGGTGCACCGGATCATCGGCCTGCATCACCACGAACATCGCTGCCAGCGCCAGCAGCTCGCCGGCGATGGCCTTGCTGGTCACCCAGAACCGTTCCTCGTCACCAAGCCCGAGCTGCGACAGGGAATCCATGATGAAGCCGGTCGACGGCGTCAGCAGCGCCAACGCCAGCAGCCCCGCGGCCTGCCACGACAGGCCGGCGTAGCGCCATGCCAGCCAGGCCACCGCGACCAGCGAGGCACTGCGGATCAGCAGGTGCGCCAGCAGCGGCCACAGGCCCTTGCGCAGGCTGGCGATATCCACCTCCAGCCCGGCGAACAGGAACAACGAGGAGATTCCCAGTATCGACAGCAGGCTCACCACCGGATCGTGGGCACCATCGTCCAGCCACAGCACCGCGCCGATACCGAACGCCAGGCAGGTCAGCGGGGCGGGAATGCTGAAGCGCTGGATCGCGCGCGGGATCACCAGCAACGCGAAAATCAGCAACAGGTAGATGAAATCTTTGTTCATGAGCCCGGCATCCTTGATGGACAACTGACAACGCGGGCGCCGGAACAGACCGGCTGTCAGTGCAACCAGGCCCCCGCAAGCTCCCCCACGCGGCGAAGAATCCCATTGCGACCGTCATCATCCAGTGCAGACCCCTGCAGGAAACTGGCCAGCAGCCACGGACTGCCGCCGGCCTCGGGCCACAGCACGGCGATGTCGTTGGTGGCGTCACTCCCGTTGCTGCCGGTCTTGTCGCCCACCCGCCAACCGCGCGGCAGGCCGGCACGCAGGCGCGCATCGCCGGTCTGGTTGTCGATCAGCCAGTCGGCCAGTTGCTGCCGTGATGCCGGGGCGAGCACGTCGCCCAGCACGAAGCGCTGCAGGTTGGCGGCCATCGCCGCCGGACTGGTGGTGTCGCGCGGATCGCCGGGCGCGAAGCGGTTGGCCTCCGGCTCGTAGCGCGCGCAGACGGTTACCGCATCGCCCTGCGCCCGCAGGAAGGCGGTCAGCCCGGCCGGCTCGCCGACCAGCGGCAGCAGCAGGTTGGCCGCGGCGTTGTCACTGGTGATCATCGTCGCCCGGCACAGATCGCGCACCGTCAGGTCCTTGCCGACGTGGCGCTGGCTGACCGGCGAGTGGTCGATGATGTCCGCCGCCCGCACCGGCACGCGCCGGTCCAGCGCGAGCTGGCCCCGATCGGCGCGATACAGCACCGCGGCCGACAGCAGGAACTTGAAGGTGCTGCACATCGGAAAGCGTTCCTGCATGCGGTGGCCATAGCGCGCACCGCTGGCCGGATGCCACAGGCACACGCCCAACCGACCGCCGCTTTCGGCTTCCAGCGCGGCGAAATCGCGGGCCGGCGGGGCAGGTGCCGTAGCGTTGGCCAACCGCGCCAGTGCCGGCACGGCAACGGCACTGGCCAGGGCGGCACCCCCGAACTTCAGGAACTGGCGACGGGCGAACATGCGGACTCTCCTGGGCATTGGCTGACAACGATGGTGAAAGCCGCGGCGGCCTGTGACCAGCGCGAAAAACCAGCATCAGCCATGAGCTGAATTTGCAGCTGACCCCGCCCTTGCCGCAGCAAAGGCGGAATAATGCGGACAACCCATCACCCGCCCTAATGGCTTTGCATGATCCGCCCGCCGCTGCCCCTCAACGCCCTGCGTGCCTTCGAGGCCGCCTCACGGCACCTGAACTTCACCCGGGCCGCACTGGAGCTGTGCGTCAGCCAGGCCGCCCTGAGCCACCAGATCCGCTCGCTGGAAGACCGCCTGCAGGTCAGTCTGTTCCACCGCCTGCCACGCGGCGTGGCCCTGACCGATGAAGGGGCGGCGCTGCATCCGGTGCTGACCGAGGCGTTCGACCGCATCGCGATCGCGCTGGCGCGTTTCAGCGACGGCCGCTTCCGCGAAGTGCTCACCGTCGGCGTGGTCGGCACCTTCGCCACCGGCTGGCTGCTGCCACGGCTGGCGGCCTTCGAGGCTGCCCATCCGGATATCGAACTGCGTGTGCAGACCCACAACAACCGCATCGACCTGGCCGGTGAAGGGCTGGACCTAGCGATCCGCTTCGGGGAGGGCGACTGGCAGGGCCAAGACTGCACGGCCATTGTCGATACCCCGTTCGCGCCATTGTGCGCCCCGGCGCTGGCCCGGCGGCTGCGGCAGCCGCGCGAGCTGGGCAACGTGCCGCTGCTGCGCTCCTACCGCAATGACGAGTGGCCGCGCTGGCTGAAACTGGCCGGCATCAGCGGCGTTCAAGCGCGCGGGCCGGTGTTCGATTCGTCATTGACGCTGGCCAGCGCGGCGGCGGCCGGTGCCGGGGTGGCGTTGCTGCCGCTGCGCATGTTCGAGCAGGAGCTTGCCGACGGCCGCCTGCTGCAGCCGTTCACGCCGACGCTGTCACTCGGCCGTTACTGGCTGACGCGGCTGCGCTCGCGCCCGGAACGCGAGCCGATGCGCCGGTTCAAGGCCTGGCTGCAGGCGCAGGAAGCGCCGGCCGGTCCTTGATCACCGGTGGGAGCTGTCCACCGCCTGCCAAGCTGCGAGGCCAGGCGCCGCGGGAAGCTCAGTCTTCCAGCATCTCCATCCACGTGGCTTCTGCCTGTTCCAGCTGCTGGGCCAGCACCTCGCGCTCGCCGCCGAGCTTTGCCATCTTGGCCGCATCGGCGTAGTTGCCCGGATCGGCGAGCTGGCGGTCGATCCCGGCCAACGCGGCCCCCAGCTGCTCCACCTTCTTTTCGGCCGCTTCCAGCTTGTGCGGATTGACCGGCTTTCTGGCCGCAGCCGGCTTGACCGGCGCCACGGCTGCCGGCGGCGCGGAAGCGGCCGGCTTTTCCTGTTTGTCGGCCTTGCTGCGCGCCCCCTGGGCACTGGCACGGGTGCGCAGCCACGCCGCATATTCGTCCAAATCACCTTCAAACGGCTCGACCACGCCATCGGCCACGCGCCAGAAGGTGTCGCAGACCAGACCGATCAGATGGCGGTCATGGCTGACCATCACGATCGCGCCTTCAAACAGCGCCAGCGCTTCGGCCAGCGCTTCGCGCATTTCCAGATCCAGGTGGTTGGTCGGTTCGTCCAGCAGCAGCACGTTGGGCTGCTGCCAGGCGATCAGCGCCAGCGCCAGACGCGCGCGCTCGCCACCGGAGAATCCGTCGACCGGTTCGAACGCGCGATCGCCCGGGAAATTCCACTTGCCCAGGAAATCGCGGAAGCTCTGGTTCACGCCATTGGGGTCCAGATCACGGAAGTGGTCCATGGGCGTGGCGCCTTCGCGCAGCGATTCCACCGTGTGCTGGGCGAAGTAGCCGATCTGCAGGTCCGGATGCGCCATGCGGTCACCGGCCAGCAGCGGCAGCTCGCCCACCAGCGATTTGACCAGCGTGGTCTTGCCGGCGCCGTTGGGGCCGAGCAGGCCCACGCGCTGGCCGGCTTCCAGACCGAAGCCGACGTTGTCCAGGATCACCGCGTCCGGGCCGTAGCCGGCGGTCACATCGTTGAGCCGGATCAGCGAGAACGGCAGCTTGGCCGGTGGCGAGAACTCGATGCGGAACTCGCGCTCGGCGCGCACCGCTTCGGTGCCGGTCATCTTGGCCAGACGCTTGATCCGGCTCTGCGCCTGGGTGGCCTTGGAGGCCTGCGCCTTGAAGCGGTCGATGAAGCTCTGCAGGTGAGCGCGCTCGGCCTGTTCCTTCTCGTGCGCGATCTGCTGCTGGCGCAGGTGCTCGGCACGCTGGCGCTCGAAATCGGTATAGCCACCCGGGTACAGCTTGGCGCTGCCGCCATGCAGGTGCAGGGTGTGGGTGGCGACGTTGTCCAGGAACTCGCGGTCATGCGAGATCAGCAACAGGGTGCCCGGGTACTTGAGCAACCACTGTTCCAGCCAGTACACCGCATCCAGATCCAGGTGGTTGGTCGGTTCGTCCAGCAGCAGCAGGTCGCTGGGCATCATCAGCGCGCGGGCCAGGTTCAGACGCGCGCGCCAGCCGCCGGAGAACGCGGCCACCGGCCGGCTGTGGGTTTCGGCCGGAAAGCCCAGGCCGTGCAGCAGTTTGCCGGCACGGGCCTCGGCGTCATAAGCGCCCAGCTCGGCCATCTTCTGGTGCGCGTTGGCGACCGCTTCCCAGTCCTCGCGTGCGGCGGCGGCGGCCTCTTCAAGCAGCACCGCGGCCACCACGTCATCGCCACCGAGCACGTAGTCGATGGCGCGGTCCGGCAGCGCCGGGGTTTCCTGGGCCACGTCGGCGATGCGGATCTTGCCCGGCAGCGACACATCTCCCTTGTCCGCCTCCAGCTCGCCGCGCACGGCGGCAAACAGGCTGGACTTGCCCGCGCCATTGCGCCCCACCACGCCAACGCGGTAGCCGGCATGCAGGGTGAGGTCGACATTGGACAGCAGCAGGCGTTCGCCCCGGCGCAGGGCGAAATTACGAAGGGAAATCATGAATAGGTCCGTTATAACGAAAAGGAATGTGCATGTGAGCAGCATTCCTGCGACGTGATTCTAACGTTATCCAATACTTGACTCACCTCCTGCACCGGCAGGCGCCCTCCCGGCGTTTAACCGCAGGACTCCCCTACTCCCCCTGCCAAATCGCTCCTGCCGATCTGAAAAAGCTTTCAAAAGCAACAATTTAGCTGAAGCATCCGGTTTGACACGAGGTAAAAATTCCATTAATCCGTTGATGGCGCACCGCAACAGCCGCGAACCCCACGCCTCGCCGATGCCGCCACTCAATACCGGAGCTGCAAGCTGATGAACCGCAAGTCCAGTACCCTCGCCGTCGCCATTGCCCTCGCCCTGGGCGCCCCCGCCGTCCCCGCCCTGGCCCAGTCCAGTGCCAACACGCTGGACACGGTGATCGTCACCGGTACCCGCGTGGCCGACCGTACCGTGGCCGAATCGCAGTCGCCGATCGACATCATCACCCCGGAAGTGCTGCAGTCCACCGGTACCTCCGAGCTGGCCACCGCGCTGTCACGCGCCCTGCCCTCGCTGAATTTCCCGCGCCCGGCGCTGACCGACGGTACCAGCGGCATCCGTCCGGCGCAGCTGCGCGGGCTCTCGCCCGACCAGGTGCTGGTGCTGGTCAACGGCAAGCGCCGCCACACCTCGGCGATGATCAACGTCAACGGCAGCATCGGCCGCGGTTCGGCCGCGGTGGATATCAACGCCATTCCGATCGCCGCGATCGAACGGGTGGAAGTGCTGCGCGACGGCGCCTCGGCGCAGTACGGTTCGGACGCCATCGCCGGCGTGGTCAACATCGTGCTCAAGGGCAGCGGTGAGGGCGGCAGCCTGGCGGTGGACGCGGGCCAGTATTCGGCCGGCGACGGTGCCAAATATCAGCTCTCCGGCGACACCGGCGTCGACTTCGCCGACGGGCGCGGCAAGCTGCACCTGGCCGGCCAGATCAGCCAGCAGGACGAGAGCAACCGTGCCGGCCCCTACCGCGGCACCACGCCCAACACCGGCAACTTCCCGTCCATTGGCCAGACCACCTTCATCGTCGGCGACCCGCGCGTGGACGCCAGCGCCGCTTCGGCCAACCTGAGCTTTGCCTTCACCGACAACATCAGCGGCTATGCCAACGCGTTGCTGGGCAACCGCGACATCACCTCCTTCGCGTTCTACCGCTCGCCCAACCACAGCAGCCAGGGCGCACTGCTGGCCCAGGTCTATCCGGACGGCTACGTGCCGCAGATCAACCAGTACTCCAAGGACCGCTCGCTGGTGGCCGGCGTGAAGGGCAACACCGAGAGCGGCTGGACCTGGGACGTCAGCCTCAACCACGGTGAAAACACCCTGGATTTCCACACCCGCAACAGCATCAACTACAGCTTGGGCGTGAACAGCCCCAGCTCGTTCTACGACGGCACGCTGAAGTACCAGCAGGACATCTTCAACGCCGACCTCACCAAGTCGCTGGACTGGGGCCTGGCCTACCCGGCCACCCTGTCCTTCGGCGGCGAGTACCGCCGCGAGAAGTGGGAGCAGACCGCCGGCCAGCTGGAGTCGTACACCGGCAGCGGCGCCCAGGGTTTCGGCGGCTTCACCCCGATCAACGCGGTCGACGCCGATCGCCACAACTACGCGGTCTATGCCGGCCTGGAAGCCGACCTGACCGACAAGTTCTCCGCCGGCCTGACCGGCCGCTACGAGGACTACTCGGATTTCGGTGACAAGTTCTCCGGCAAGCTGTCGGCGCGCTACGCCTTCACCGACAAGGTGGCGCTGCGTGCCACTGCCTCCAGCGGTTTCCGCGCCCCGTCGCTGGCCCAGCAGAGCTACCAGGCGGTGACCAGCACCATCATCAACGGCGTCTTCGTTGAGCGCGGCACCTTCCCGACCACCAGCACCGCCGCACAGGCGCTGGGTGCCAGCCCGCTCAAGGCCGAAAGCTCCACCTCCTACAGCGTCGGCCTGGTGCTGCAGCCGGTGGACCGGCTGTACCTGACCGTCGACGCCTACCAGATCGACATCGACGACCGCATCGTGCTGTCCACCAACATCACCACCAATGCCGCCGCCAACGCCTTGCTGGCCGGGCTGGGGCTGCCGCAGGTCACCGCGTTCTCCTACTTCACCAATGGCATGGACACCCGTACCCGCGGTGTGGATGCGGTGTCCAGCTACACCGTGCCGTTGGCGGCCAGCAGCCTGGAGCTGACCGCCGCCTACAGCTACAACGAAACCGAGGTGAAGAAGTTCCTCGCCTCGCCGGCGGTGTTCGGCAGCCTGGGCATCACCCAGTCGCTGATCGGCCGCGACGAGATCGGCCGCATCGAGGACAGCTACCCGCGTGACAAGGCCATTCTCAGCGGCACCTGGCGCTCGGACCGCTGGGAGCTGGGCCTGTCGGCCACCCGCTATGGCAGCTTCACCGTGCGCAACTCGGCCACCGCCGCCCGCGACCAGACCTACAACGCCAAGTGGGTGCTGGACGCCTCGGCCAGCTTCAAGCCCAGCGGGCAGTGGAAGCTGACCCTGGGTGCGGACAACCTGCTGGACACCTACCCGGAGCGCACCGCCGACCTGCAGAACTCGACCTGGGGCATGCTGCCGTACAGCAACTACTCCCCGTTCGGCTTCAACGGTGCCTACGTCTACGGCCGCATCAGCTACACCTGGTAAGACCGCAGCCGCGTCGTGGAAGGAAGATGCCCCGGGAAACCGGGGCATCTTTTTGGGCCTGGCCGGTGCCCCGCCGTCGCCTGGCACAGACTCGCCGTTGCCGCATCCGCCACCAACGGCACGGGCCGGAGCCGGCAATCCATCATCTTGAATTTTTTGCTTTTTCCGGCGTATTTCCGCTTTGTCGATGCCGGCCGCGTCCGTAGAATCGAGCTATCCCCCATAACTGCGAGCTGTAATGCACCATGACACCGCCCTGATCAACATGCTGGCCATCGGCCTGGGCTTTGCCTTCGTACTCGGCGTCCTGGCCAACAAGCTGCGGCTGTCGCCGCTGGTGGGCTATCTGGTTGCCGGTGTCATCGTCGGCCCCTTCACCCCGGGCTTTGTTGCCGACCAGGCGCTGGCCAACCAGCTGGCCGAAATCGGGGTGATGCTGCTGATGTTCGGGGTGGGATTGCACTTCTCGCTGAAGGATCTGATGGCGGTCAAGGCGATCGCCATCCCCGGCGCCGTCGGCCAGATCCTCGTGGCGACCCTGCTGGGCTGGGGCGTGGCCTCGGTGATGGGCTGGCCGGTACTGCACGGGGTGATCTTCGGTTTCTCGCTGGCCACCGCCTCCACCGTGGTGCTGCTGCGGGCGATGGAAGAGCGGCGCCTGCTGGAAACCACCCGCGGCAAGATCGCCGTGGGCTGGTTGATCGTGGAAGACCTGGCCTGTGTACTGGCGCTGGTGATGATGCCGGTGATCGCCGACGTCTTCGGCCCCGATGCGAGCGGCAAGGCCCCTTCCATCGCCGGTGTGCTGGCCTCCATCGGCTGGACCTTCGTGCAGCTGGGTCTGTTTGTGGCGGTGATGCTGCTGGTCGGCCGCCGGGTGATTCCGTGGGTGCTGGAGAAAGTGGCCGGCACCGGTTCGCGCGAACTGTTCACCCTGTGCGTGCTGGCCATCGCGCTGGGCGTGGCCTTCGGCGCCGCCGCGCTGTTTGGCGTGTCGTTCGCGCTGGGCGCGTTCTTCGCCGGCATGATGCTCAACGAGTCCGAACTCAGCCATAAGGCCGCGCACGACTCGCTGCCGCTGCGCGATGCCTTCGCGGTGCTGTTCTTCGTCTCCGTTGGCATGCTGTTCAACCCGATGATCCTGGTCGAGCACCCGTGGCAGGTACTGGCGACGGTGGCGATCATCATGTTCGGCAAGTCGGCCGCGGCGTTCTTCATCGTGCGCGCGTTCGGCCACTCCAAGAGCACCGCACTGACCATTTCCGCCTCACTGGCGCAGATCGGCGAGTTCGCCTTCATCGTCGCCGGACTCGGCGTGGCGCTGAAGATCCTGCCCGAGACCGGGCAGTCGCTGGTGCTGGCCGGCGCCCTGGTCTCGATCATGCTCAACCCGCTGGTGTTCGGCCTGCTCGACCGCTGGCAGGCCAAGCATCCGATCGCCACCCAGGTGGCGCAGGAACCGGAGATTCCGCCGGGCCCGTCGCTGGAGCTGCAGGACCATGCCATCGTCATCGGCTACGGCCGGGTCGGCAGCCATCTGGCGCAGGTGCTGCGCGAGCGCGGCGTGCCGGTGCTGGTGATCGATGACAACCGCGAGCACGTCGAGCGCGCGCATGCGGCCGGCATTCCCGGCATCCGCGGCAGCGCGGCGGCCGACCGGGTGCTGGCCGAAGCGCATCCGGAGCGCGCCAAGATCGCGGTGCTGGCCATTCCGCAGCCGCTGGAATCGGGCGAGGCGCTGGCCAAACTGCGTGCGATCAATCCCAACCTGACCCTGCTGGCCCGCGCCCACAGCGATGCCGAAGTGAAGCACCTGCTGGAGCACGGCGCCGACGGCACGGTGATGGCCGAGCGCGAACTGGCGCACTCACTGGCGGAAATGGTGATGGCCACCCCGCCCTATCGCGCCCTGCGCCACGGCCCCGGCTACTGACGGCATCGCCCTGTCGCCCCGCCCGCCAGTGGCGGCGGGGGCGTTCCGTTACCGGGCGGAGTGGGGGTCGCATACGCCCTCTCCACCACCGCCACGAGGCGACGGCGCCCCTGATCAGGCGCTGGCCAGCGCCTGTTCCAGGTCGGCCAGCAGGTCGTCGATATGCTCGATGCCGATGGACAGCCGCACCGTGTCCAGGGTGACGCCCGCCTTCTCCAGCTCGGCCGCATTCAACTGCCGATGGGTGGTGGAGGCCGGATGCGTGGCCAGGGACTTGGCATCGCCCAGGTTCACCAGACGGGTGAACAGCTGCAGCGCATCGAGGAAACGGGCACCGGCCTCACGTCCGCCGGGCAGGCCGAAGGTGAGAATCCCCGAGCCATGGCCGCGCAGGTACTTCTGCACCAGCGCATGCTCCGGATGGTCCGGCAGCGCGGCGTAGTTCACCCATGCCACCTTGGCGTGCTTCTGCAGATAGTGGGCCACCGCCAGCGTATTGCTGTTGATGCGGTCCATGCGCAGCGCCAGCGTCTCGATGCCCTGCAGGATCTGGAACGCGTTGAACGGTGAAATCGCCGCGCCCATGTTGCGCAGCGGCACCACCCGCGCACGGCCGATGAAGGCCGCCGGGCCCAGCGCTTCGGTATAGACCACACCGTGGTAACTCACATCCGGCGTATTGAGACGCGGGAAGCGCTGCTTGTGCTCAGCCCACGGGAAACGACCGGAATCGACGATGGCACCGCCAAGGCTGGTGCCATGGCCGCCGAGATACTTGGTCAACGAATGCACCACGATATCGGCGCCAAAATCGAAGGAGCGCTGCAGATACGGCGTGGCCACGGTATTGTCGACAATCACCGGTACGCCATGCGCATGCGCGATCTTGGCGATGGCTTCGATATCGGTGATGTTGCCGCGCGGGTTACCGATGGATTCGACGAAGACCACCTTGGTGCGCTCGTCGATCAAGGCGGCGAAGGCCTGCGGATCGCGGTAGTCGGCGAAGCGGGTCTGGATGCCGAACTGCGGCAGCGTATGCGCGAACAGATTGTAGGTGCCGCCATACAGCGCACTTGCGGCAAGGATGTTGTCACCGGCCTCGGCGATGGTCTGGATGGCGTAGGTGATGGCGGCCTGGCCGGAGGCCAGCACCAGCGCACCGATGCCGCCTTCCAGCGCAGCGATACGCTTTTCCAGCACATCGGTGGTGGGGTTCATGATGCGGGTATAGATATTGCCGGCCACCTTGAGGTCGAACAGATCGGCACCGTGCTGGGTGTCGTCGAAGGCATAGGCAACCGTCTGGTAGATCGGCACCGCGACCGCGCGGGTGGTCGGATCGGGCGAATAGCCGCCGTGCACGGCGATGGTTTCAGGCTTCCACTGCGGGTTGGTCATCGGAGCGCTCGGTCAGGAGGGACCGCTGACGATAGCCGAGGAGGAATGGCGTCCGGCCGAAGGTTGCAGCCGTTACTTGTGAGTGCCTGGCATCAGCGGATAGGCCGGACAGCAGCTGCCCGGCCTGCCGGCATCCTGCGGCACCTTACGGTTTGGCGGGGCTCATCTGCGGGCAGGGATGGGCCGCGTCCTGGGTATCGCAGAGCTGCACCTTGCTCAGGTATTGCACCCAGGACACCACCTGCTCCTGTTCCGGCGCGAAGCGATAGGCTTTCTGCACCACATAGAAACGGTCTGCCCCCTGGATGCCCTTGAACCAGGTGTATTCGGGCTTGCCGCTGGCGGGATTGTCCGGGCAGGTGAGCATCAACAAGGCGAAGGGATAGCCATTCTCCTCGCCCTCGCGGATCCAGCGGCTTTCGCCACCCGGGCAGGCGCCTTTCCAGCCGCGTTCAATGAAGCCCAGGAACTCGCGCGGCGTCGCCTGCAGGCCGGGACGGGAGGCGGTGACCGTCAACATCTCCGTCCATTGCTGCACGGTTTGGCCAGTGGGCACGTATTCCCACAGGCGTGCGCCGTCAGCTTCGGTGTTCTCGAACGCCTTTACATAACCCGATACCTGCGGGCGCAGCAGCTGTTCGGTGCCGGTGCGCTGCGCAAGCGCCGCCGGTACCACCAGCAGCGATGCCAGCAACGATGCAATCACATACCGCATCAGATCTTCCTCATCCACGGAGTGCGCGGGCCTTCCCGCAGCGTAGGGCCCGCGCCCGCAGCCCAATCGACCCTGCTCCTGCAAGGCGTGAATCGCTGCGACGACGGGCACCGGGCCACGCCGTCGCAGTCTCGCGATCAGGCCTTGGCGAACTGCAGCTGGCCACTGCCGCCGGCTTCCACCTGGATGGTGTCGCCGCTGGTGAACTCGCCGGACAGGATCTTCTGCGCCAGCGGATTCTCCAACTGCGCCTGGATCGCACGCTTGAGCGGACGGGCACCGTAGACCGGATCGAAACCGACGTTGGCCAACTGCTCGAACGCCGAATCGGTGACTTCCAGCTTCAGGCCACGCTCGCCCAGCCGCTTCTCCAGCCCACGCATCTGGATGCGCGCGATCTGCTTGATCTGCTGCTTGTCCAGCGGGTGGAACACGACGATGTCATCCAGCCGGTTGATGAACTCCGGGCGGAAGTGCGCCTGCACCACGCCCATCACCGCCGCCTTCATCTGCAGATAGGCCTCCGGGCTGTCGTCGCCGCTCATGTCCTGGATCTGGTGCGAGCCCAGGTTGGAGGTCATCACGATGACGGTGTTGCGGAAGTCCACGGTACGGCCCTGGCCATCGGTCAGGCGGCCGTCGTCGAGCACCTGCAGCAGGATGTTGAACACATCCGGATGCGCCTTCTCCACCTCGTCCAGCAGGATCACGCTGTACGGACGGCGACGCACCGCCTCGGTCAGGTAGCCGCCTTCCTCATAGCCCACATAACCCGGGGGCGCACCGATCAGGCGCGAGACGCTGTGCTTCTCCATGAACTCGCTCATGTCGATACGCACCATCGCGTCGGGCGAGTCGAACAGGAAGTCGGCCAGCGCCTTGGTCAGCTCGGTCTTGCCCACACCGGTGGGGCCCAGGAACAGGAACGAGCCACTCGGACGGTTCGGATCGGACAGGCCCGCGCGCGAACGCCGCACCGCATCGGAAACAACCTTGATCGCCTCTTCCTGGCCGACCACGCGGTTGTGCAGCATGTCCTCCATGCGCAGCAGCTTGTCGCGCTCGCCTTCGAGCATCTTGCTGACCGGAATGCCGGTCCAGCGCGAGACGACCTCGGCGATTTCCTCGTCGGTGACCTTGTCCTGCACCAGCTTGAAATCCTTGCGCTCGACCTCCTGCGCGGCGGCCAGCTGCTTTTCCAGATTGGGCAGCACGCCATACTGGATCTCGCTCATCTTGGCGAAATCCTGGCGGCGCTGGGCCGCTTCCAGATCGAGCTTGGCTTTCTCGACCTGCTCCTTGATCTTTGTCGCCCCCTGCAGCGCGGCTTTTTCCGACTTCCAGATCTCGTTGAGGTCGGAGAACTCGCGCTCCAGCGTGTCGATGTCGTTTTCCAGATCGGCCAGCCGCTTGCGCGAGGCCTCGTCCTTCTCCTTCTTGAGCATCTCGCGCTGGATCTTGAGCTGGATCAGCCGGCGTTCCTGGCGGTCCAGTTCTTCCGGCTTGGAGTCGATCTCCATGCGGATGCGCGACGCCGCCTCGTCCATCAGGTCGATGGCTTTGTCCGGCAGCTGACGATCGGTGATGTAGCGGTTGGACAACGTCGCCGCGGCAACCACGGCCGGATCGGTGATCTCCACGCCGTGATGTACCGCGTAGCGCTCCTTCAGACCGCGCAGGATGGCGATGGTGTCTTCCACCGTCGGCTCGCCCACGAACACCTTCTGGAAGCGGCGCTCCAGCGCGGCATCCTTCTCGATGTACTGGCGGTACTCATCCAGGGTGGTGGCGCCGATGCAGTGCAGCTCGCCACGCGCCAGCGCCGGCTTGAGCATGTTGCCGGCATCCATCGCGCCATCGCCCTTGCCGGCACCGACCATGGTGTGCAGCTCGTCGATGAACAGGATGATCTGGCCTTCGTTCTTGGAGAGGTCGCTGAGCACGGCCTTCAGCCGCTCCTCGAACTCGCCGCGGAACTTGGCACCGGCAATCAGCGCGCCCATGTCCAGCGACAGCACGCGCTTGCCGCGCAGGCCTTCGGGCACTTCGTCGTTGATGATGCGCTGGGCCAGGCCTTCGACAATGGCGGTCTTGCCCACGCCGGGTTCACCGATGAGCACCGGGTTGTTCTTGGTCCGGCGCTGCAGCACCTGGATGGTGCGACGGATCTCCTCGTCGCGGCCGATCACCGGATCGAGCTTGCCGCTCTCGGCGCGCGCGGTCAGGTCGATGGTGTACTTCTCCAGCGCCTGGCGCTGCTCTTCTGCATTTTCGCTTTGCACGGTTTCTCCGCCGCGCAGCTTGTCGATGGCGGCCTCCACTTTCTTCTTGTCGGCACCGGCGCCGCGCAACGCCATGCCGGCGGCCCCCCCGTCATCCACGGCGGCCAGCAGGAACCATTCGCTGGCGATGAACTGGTCGTTGTGCTGCTGGGCCAGCTTGTCGGTGGCATTGAGCAGACGCACCAGATCGTTGCCCATCGACAGGCTGCCGGCCTGGCCGGAGACCTTGGGCAGCGCATCCAGCGATTCGGCCAGTCGCTCGCGCAGCACCGGCACGTTGACGCCGGCCTGGGCCAGCAACGGACGGCTGCTGCCACCGGACTGGTCCAGCAGCGCACTGAGCACGTGCACCGGTTCGATGATGTTGTGATCGCGGCCGACCGCCAGGGATTGCGCGTCAGCCAGCGCCTTCTGGAAGTTGGAGGTGAGCTTGTCCATCCGCATGGGTGTTCTTCCTCGATATCAGGGGGCCGGCACTGCCAGCGATACTGGTTCAGATGCGGTTGCAATGGTGTGATTCAAGGGCGGGCAACCTGCCCTGTTCAGCTGCAATCGCCGCCTCCGGTCCAGTATCGCCACACCGTCACCCCGTGCATTGATCCGGCGCAAACGCCTGCGCGAGCGGGTTATCCGCCGGTCAATGCGGTCCTCAGTTCGCGCAACTGCTGTTTGACCGCCCGCGCCTGCGCCACCTCCAGCCGCAGCAGCGCCTTCTGCCCCACCGAGCGCGCCTGCAGATCCGGATCGACAAAGCGGTACCTGCCACGCTCATCCCGCACCAGCGACGGGGCCACCGGCGGTTCGGGCGTCAGCAGCAGATGGTCGATGACCGCGACCAGGCGGTCGTTGAAATGGCCATCGGGATGCCCGACCTCGCGCCAGGCCTGCTGGATCAGCGGATACAAACGGCGATAGGCCTGCGCCAGCCGCTGGGCATCAACGCCGGTGAAGGCGTCCACATAAGGCGCATAGCGCGCCGCATTGGCCGCGGCCAGCTGCTCACCGCCCTGGCCGTCAGCTTGCAGCAGGGGGCTGCCGGCAACCGGGCGGAGCGCCATCGCCGCCGCCGGCAGGCTGGATTGGGTGAGATTGTCGATATGCACCACGCCGCGCTGGATCAGGTGCCCGGGCACCAGCAAGGCCAGCAGCCCGTCCGGAAACATCCCGCCCAGCATCTGCATCACCTGCGCATCGCTGTCGGCCAGCACAGGCAGCGCCACATCGGCGGCATCCGTGCTGTGGAGCGGATAACGCGGCGAGGCCGCGGCCGGCGCTGCGGCAATCTGCGACGGTGCCGCGGCCGGCGCTGCCACCCCGGTATTACCGCCGGGCGCAACCTTGCCCGGCGACGGCAGCCGGCGCAGATCATCCTGGAACAGCCAGCCCCCGGCTCCGCCTACCGCCACCACTCCCAGCACCACCCACGGCCACACCGCTTTGCGCTTCTGCATCACTTGCACCTCGTATTGCATGTGAGGGTGTGACCGGGCCGATCGGCGAGGGTTCCCCGCTATTGGCCGGTCGGCCGCCTCTGCAGCGACAGCAGTCCCAGCATCAGCGCCAGCGCGACATAGGCGCCGGCGAACTGCCAGCTGATGATCTTCGGCAGGCCTTCCAGCATCCACGGCAGGTAGATGCCGCCGCGCGGATCCACCGAATGGATCAGACCGAACAGGGTCAGCCCGGCGGCGATCAACATCAGTACCGCACCGCGCCGCAACTGGCCATCGATCATCGCCACCACCGTGGCGATCCACAGCATCGCGGTGATGATGAAGCCGTTGCCAAGGGTGAAGATCACCGCCAGCTCCGGCAGGCCGTGCCCATCCAGCGTCGTGGTCATCGCCACCAGCTGTTCCGGCGCGATCCAGCCCGGGGCCTTGATCGCCAGCAGATAGGCCACCGACGGCAGAAAGCCCAGCACCATCGCCCCGGCATGCGCGCGCGGGGTAGCCTGGAAGGCCTGGGTGGTGATGTCGATGGCCACGTACACGATGATTGGCGCCAGCACCGCCAGGGGCAGCCACTGCACCAGCCCGGAGATCACCCCGAGCATGCCGCCGATGCCGATGAACAGGCCGGTCAGCAGCGTGTAGCCGCTGCGCGCGCCCATGTGCTTGTAGGCCGGCTGGCCGATATACGGCGTGGTCTGTGCCACCCCGCCGCACAGCCCGGCCACCAGCGTGGCGAAGGCTTCCACCAGCAGGATGTCGCGGGTGCGGTAATCGTCACCGGCCGCGCGGGCGCTTTCGGAAACGTTGATGCCCCCCACCACCATCAGCAGGCCGAACGGCAGCAGCAGCGGCAGATAGGTCATCGCCGTGGGCAGGCCCTCGATGAAACCCAGGCTCGGCCATGGCAGCACCACCTGCGGCGGCGTCCATTGCGGCACCTTGAAGCCCGGCGCGCCGAGCCCGGTCAGCCCAAGCCCGTAATACAGCAGCGTGCCGAACGCGAACGCGACCAGCACTCCCGGCGCGCGGACCGGCAGGCGCCCCTTGGCGATCAGCACATACAGCAGCAGACCGAGGGTGACGAAACCCACCACCGGCGAGCGCAGCGTTTCCAGCAAGGGCAGAAAACCCATCAGCACGATCGCGATCCCGGCGATCGAGCCCAGCAGCGCGGCCCGCGGCAGCGCGCGGGTCACCGCCTCGCCGAAAAACGACAACACGGTCTTGAGCACGCCCATGATCACCAGCGAAGCCATGCCCAGCTGCCAGGTGGCGATCGCCGCGGCGTGCGGGTCCAGCCCCTGCGCCTTGAACGCGACGAACGCCGGGCCCAGCACCAGCAGCGCCATGCCGATACTGGTGGGCGCATCCAGCCCCAGCGGCATCGCGGTGACATCGTCGCGGCCGGTCTGCGCGGCCAGCCGCCGGGCCATCAGCGTGTACATCAGATTGCCGACCAGCACGCCCAGCGCGGTGCCGGGGAACATGCGCCCGAACACCACCTCGGCCGGGAACTGGAACATGCCCACCAGGGCCATCGCGATGAAGCCCAGGATCGACAGGTTGTCGACCACCAGGCCGAAGAAGCCGTTGAGATCGCCGGCGACGAACCAGCGCCGGGGGAAGCTTGAAGCGGAAGGATTCATGAGGATGTCATCAGGAAAGCGGGGCGGAGCAATCGCGGGGATGTTGGGTGCGGATGGAGCAGATCAGCCGTTCGGGGGCAGTTTCACCCAGCCCAGCACCGGGCCATGGCGGGGATTGTGGTAGCGCAGCTGCAGCCAGCCCTCGGCTTCGTCCAGCAGCTCGACGCGATCACCTTTGCGCAGATAGCGCCGGGTGACAGTGTCGCCGGCCCTGCTGTACAGCTGCAGTTTGTCCGGCACCACCGAGGCACTGCGGCCCGGCAGCGGTGCATCCTCCAGTGGCGGATCGAATGCATCCCGGATGGCACTATCAACACGCTTTCCTGCAACGTCCCAGGTGCTCCACACGGTGAGGATTTCCCGATCCCCATCCCCGGCTAGCCCGAGATCCAGAACCGGCGCCAGGGGGGCGGTGTCGAGCATGGCGCCGCGCATGGAGCGATACAGGTAGACCCTGTCTGCCTGGTAGCGGTAGACATCGCTGTACCACATCGGCCCACTGCGGCAGCTGCTGGTCAGTGTGCGTGTGGCCGGGTCCGGGGTCAGCGACCAGAAGCCCGCGCAGCTGATGTGCGCCCCCGCAGGCGCGGCCAATGTCCTGAACTGGCCGCTGGCCGGCTCGTACAGGTAGACCGTGACCGCCTCGTTGACCTGGCCCAGCGTCGCGCGGGTAGCCAGGTCCTGGTAACCGTCGAAGTTGTAGTCGGCGTGGCCCAGGCGCGTGCCGCCGCCTGCTTCATCCGTGGACGCGAGCAGTAGCTGGCGGGCCGAGGAGCGACTGGTACCCACGTCCACGCGGCCATCGCCGGGCAAGCGCGCATGCGCGCTCACAGCGGCGGTAACCTCGAAGCGTATCTCGCGGTCATCGGCAGCCCGCGCTGGCACTGCCGGCAGCACAACCGCTGCGAGCAGCAGGCCGAAAGCGGCAAAACGCCAGCGGGGCCGGGTTATGGGGGGCGTCATGGAGAAACTCGTCTGCACTTGGAAGCTGCCCGCAGGCTAGTCGATCCGGTGTCGCTCAGAACGAAACCTCGACCGGCTGCCGCGACCACAGCACCGACTGGTGCCGGGTGGCCTGCTTCCACGCCAGACGGATCGCCTCGATGTCATCGCGACGCTGCGCGGTGTCTTCGTGCAACACCACCAGCACTTTCGTGCGCAGCCGGTTCGGCTCCGGCGCGCCGCGGAACAGCCACTGGCCATAGGCGTCGAACACGGTCAGGCCATCGGGAAAGCGTGGCGTCACCTCCTTGTCCAGGAAAGCGCGCCACTGGGCCTCGCTGACGATATCGGTCTGTTCGCGGGCGGAATTCCCGCTTTCCTCGCCGACGCCGAAATACAGCTCGCTGCGCACCCAGCCACTGGCTGCGGCCGGACGCGCCGCATCGTCCTGCAGTGTGGCGGTGACCGCACTGCCCGCCGGAGCAGTCGACGACAGGCTGGCACAGCCGGTCAGGGCCAGGGCGGCGGCGAACAGGAGGGCTTGCAACTTCATCGGGGAACTCCGGAACAGGGAAAGACAGGAATGGTCGGACGGCCGATGGCGCAGATCGCCATCGGCGATATGCAGATGCCGTGCGCGGTACTTGCGCCGGATGCCGTCATCACGCCAAGATAATATATCGCTTCATCCGGATGGATGTAAGTAATAAATTTCCTCCCCGCCCTTCTCCGGAGTTTCCATGTCCCGCCCCACCTCGGCCCCGCTTGGCCTGGCCATCGCGCTGGTGCTGTCTTCTCCCGCCTTTGCCCAGGACGCCCCGCAAGCCACCAACCTGGACACGGTGATCGTCACCGGCACCCGCGCCATCGACCGCACCGTGCTCGAATCCACCGCGCCGGTGGACGTACTCAGCGCCGAGGACATCCGCAAGGCCGGCGTGGTCAACGGCGAGCTGGGCAGCGCGCTGCAGGCGCTGCTGCCCTCGTTCAACTTCCCGCGCCAGTCCAACTCCGGCGGTGCCGACCATGTGCGTGCCGCGCAACTGCGTGGTCTGTCGCCAGACCACGTGCTGGTGCTGGTCAACGGCAAGCGCCGCCACAACAGCGCCCTGGTCAATACCGACAGCAAGATCGGCAAGGGCACCACGCCGGTCGACTTCAATGCCATCCCGGTCAGCGCGATCAAGCGCATCGAGGTGCTGCGCGACGGCGCCGGCGCACTGTATGGCTCCGATGCGGTGGCCGGCGTGATCAACGTGATCCTCGACGACGCCCCGGAAGGTGGCGCCATCGAGGCCAGCTTCGGCGCCCACCACACCGACCTCAAGCCGATCGACCGTACCCTGACCGATGGCCAGACCAGCTACTTCAGCACCAAGGTCGGCACCGCCCTGACCGATGACGGTGGCTTCCTGCGCGTGGGCCTGGAACTGAAGAACCGCGAAGCGACCAACCGTGCCGGTTTCGACCAGATCCCGCCGTGGGAGGCGCAGACTCCGGACAACCTGGCCTTGGCCGGCAAGCGCAACTACTCGCTCGGCGATGGCGCCAGCAAAGACCTCAACGCCTGGTTCAATGCCGAAATCCCCTTCGGCACGGCCTCCAAGGCCTATGCGTTCGGCACCTGGAACCAGCGCGATACCGAAGGCGCCAACTACTTCCGTTACCCGGACGGTGAGGCCAACTGGAAGGCGCTGTACCCGAACGGCTACCGCCCGATCTCCGAAGGCGAAAACCTGGATGTGCAGCTGGTGGCCGGTGCACGCGGCGAACTCGGCGACTGGAACTACGATGCCAGCCTCGACCATGGCCGCAACGCGTTCACCTATCGACTGCACAACTCGCTCAACGCCTCGCTCGGCCCGGCCAGCCCGACCCGCTTCAAGACCGGTGATTTCAGCTTCGCGCAGACCGTGGCCAACCTGGATGTCGGCCGCATCTTCGTGCGCGCCAATGACAGCCACAGCCTCGGCTTCGGCATCGAAGGCCGTCACGAGCGCTATGAAACCGGCGCCGGCGACCCGGCCAGCTATGCAGCCGGCCCGTATACCGACCGTCCGACCGGCTCGCAGGCCGGCGGTGGCCTGACCCCGCAGGACGAGGCCGATCTGTCGCGCGATGTGATCAGTGCCTACACCAGCCTGTCGTCCACGTTTGGCGAGAAATTCTCCACCGATATCGCCGCACGCTACGAGCATTACGAGGACTTCGGCGGCGAACTGACCGGCAAGATCGGTGCGCGCTATGCATTTGCACCGGCATTCGCGCTGCGCGGTTCGGTCTCCAACAACTTCCACGCGCCGTCGCTGAGCCAGATCGGCTACGAGTCGACCTCGACTGGCTACACCGCCGGTGGGCAGCTGGTGCAGGGCCGGCTGCTGTCGGTCAACAATCCGATCGCACGTGCCTTGGGCGCTACTGACCTGAAGCCGGAAAAGTCGATCAACACCAGCGTGGGTTTCACCAGCCAGATAGGCAGCCACTTCGACCTGTCGCTGGACCTGTTCCAGATCGATATCGATGACCGTATCGCACTGTCGGAAAGCATCACCGGCGATGCGCTGACCGATTTCGTGCAGCAGCAGTTCGGCATCGGCGGGCTGGAAAGCGCGCATTACTTCGTCAACGCGGCCGATACCCGTACCCGCGGCGCCGAGTTCGTCGGCAACTGGCGGCAGTCGCTGGGCGATGGCGAGCTGCTGCTGACCGGTACCTGGAGCTATGCCAAGACCGAGCTGAAGAACGTGCTGGCCACGCCGGCGCAGCTGCTGGCACTGGATCCGGACTACGTGCTGTTCGGCGTGGAAGAGAGCAACACGCTGACCGATGCCGCCCCGCGCACCCGCGCGCAGTTCGCCGCGAGCTGGGCCAATGACAGCTGGTCGTTGAGCAGCCGCATCAGCCGTCACGGCAGTGCCAAGCGCGTGTTCGATTTCGGCGATGGCTATGTACCGACCCAGACCTACCAGGCCGAATGGCAGTTGGATGCGGAAGTGGAATACCGCATCAGTCCGCAGTGGAGCGTGGCGGTTGGTGGCCAGAACCTGACCGACAACTATCCGGACCTGTCGAACGAAGACATCCACTACTTCGGCAACCTGCCGTATGACGTGCTGTCACCGATCGGAAGCAACGGTGCGTACTGGTATGGCCGGGTGCGCTTTACGTTCTGATCGGCAAACACGCCGGCTCCCCTCTCCTGGCAGCAGGACAGGGGAGCTGCACGCACATCGCACCATGTGCAGTCATGCAGCGGCTGTCGCACGCGGGATGACCTTCCCATAACAACTGTCGCGGCATAGTGTCGGCATGTTTGAAGAACTACAGCGTCCGCCACCTCCGGCGCTGGCGGACACCGATGCGCTCTTCCTCGACGTCGACGGCACCTTGCTCGCCTTTGCCGATCATCCGGACAAAGTGAAGCCCGACGCGCCGCTGCTGGACCTGCTTGCCATCCTGCACCGGCGTCTGGGTGGTGCGCTGGCGTTGCTCAGTGGACGGCCGCTGGCCCAACTGCAGCAGATGTTCGCGCCCTTGCAACTGCCGATGGCAGGCCTGCACGGCGCACAGCTGCGGCACTGCGCCGAGGCCCCCCTTCCGGACAGCGACACCGCACCGTGGCTGCATGCTCTGCACGTGCGCGCCCAACAGCTCGCCCACGCGCACCCCGGCATGCTGGTCGAACACAAGGGTCAGTCTCTGGCACTGCACTGGCGCAACGCCCCGGACGCCGCCGGCGCCATCACCGCCTTTGCCCGTGCCCAGCTGCCGCAGCTGCCCGGGGTGCGTCTGCAGCCGGGCAACCATGTCATCGAGTTCGTCACCGCCACGCACGACAAGGGCCGGGCGCTGCGGGAACTGATGCAGCACCCGCCTTTTCAGGGCCGCCGTCCGCTCTTCATCGGCGACGATCTCACCGACGAGCACGGATTTCAGGCTGCGCAGCAGTCTGGCGGTCTGGGCGTGCTGGTCGGCCAACGCGCCGAAAGCCATGCGCGGAGCGCCCTGCCCGACATCCCCGCCGTACATGCCTGGCTGCGCGCAGCCACGACCTGACCCCTCCGGAGGAAACAGCGACGCCAGCGGCGTTCGCACAACAAGGAGTAAGCAATGCAAGACGCCACCCTCGACCTTGGCGTAGTTGGCAATGGCAGTTTCGGCGCGCTCATCGACACACAGGCGCGCGTGGTGTGGAGCTGCCTGCCCAGCTTCGATGGCGACCCGGCCTTCTGTGCCCTGCTCGGCCCCAACCAGCATCCGGGCGGTGACTTCGGCATCGAGCTGGAGGACTTCCGCAACAGCGAGCAGTCCTATCTCACCAATACCGCCATCCTGCGCACGGTGCTGTATGACCGCCATGGCGGTGCGGTGGAAGTCATCGACTTTGCACCACGCTGGCGGCAGAACGAGCGCTTCTACCGTCCGGTCAGCCTGATCCGCCAGGTCACC
Organism: Stenotrophomonas sp. STEN014; assembly: GCF_056760315.1. Taxonomy (NCBI): domain Bacteria; kingdom Pseudomonadati; phylum Pseudomonadota; class Gammaproteobacteria; order Lysobacterales; family Lysobacteraceae; genus Stenotrophomonas; species Stenotrophomonas sp. STEN014. Next base: position 275,477 of record NZ_JBRREN010000005.1, read on the forward strand.
CCGCTGTCGGGCAGCCCGCGCATCGTCGTGCGTGCGCGGCCACTGGCCGACTGGGGCGCACGCCAACCGGACACCACCTGGGGCAGCAACCACATCCGCTGGCTGCTGCCGGACCACGCCTTGCGCCTGACCACCGATGTGCCGGTGCGCTTCGTGCGGGACGGCCTGCCGTTCGTGCTCAACCACCGCGTGCACCTGGTACTGGGCGTGGACGAATCACTCAACCGCTCGCTTAGTGGCTATGTGCAGGAATCCTTCCAGCGCACGCGCGACTACTGGCGCGAATGGGTGCGCTACCTGTCCATTCCGCTGGAATGGCAGGACGCGGTGATCCGCAGTGCGATCACCCTGAAGCTGTGCCAGTACGAAGACAGCGGCGCGATCATCGCCGCGATGACCACCTCCATTCCCGAAGCCCCCGGCAGCATCCGCAACTGGGACTACCGCTATTGCTGGCTGCGCGATGCCGCCTTCGTGGTGCGCACGCTCAACCGCCTCGGCGCGACCCGTACGATGGAGCAGTTCCTGGGCTACATCTTCAACCTGGCCACCAGCGATGGCAGCCTGCAGCCGCTGTATGGCATCGGTTTTGAAGCCAAGCTCGATGAGGAGGAGGTGGCGACGCTGTCCGGCTATCGCGGCATGGGGCCGGTGCGGCGCGGCAACCTGGCCTGGCTGCAGCGCCAGCACGATGTCTACGGCAGCGTGGTGCTGGCCTCGACCCAGCTGTTCTTCGACCAGCGCCTGCAGGACCCGGGCGACGCGCACACCTTCGCCCGGCTGGAGCCCTTGGGCGAACAGGCCTTCGCCCTGCATGACGTGCCTGATGCCGGACTGTGGGAGTTCCGCGGCCGCACCGACGTACACACCTATACCAGCGCGATGTGCTGGGCGGCCTGTGATCGCCTGTGCAAGATCGCAGTGCGGCTCAAGCTCGATGCACGTGCGCAGTACTGGCGCGAGCGCGCCGACATCATCCATGAGCGCATCATGGAAAAAGCCTGGAGCGAGCAGCTCGGCCACTTCACCGATACCTTCGGCGGCCATCGCCTGGATGCCTCGCTGCTGCTGCTGGCCGATCTGGGCTTCATCGACGCCAGCGACGCCCGCTTCATCGCCACCGTCGAGGCCATCGGCCGGGACCTCAAGCATGGCAACGCGCTGTACCGCTACATCGCTCCGGATGATTTCGGCGAACCCGAAACCAGCTTCACCATCTGCACGTTCTGGTACATCGATGCGCTCGCCGCAATCGGCCGCATGGAGGAGGCACGCGAAATGTTTGAAGCGCTGCTGCAACAACGCAACCACCTGGGCCTGCTGTCGGAGGACCTTGCCTTCAACGGTGGCGAAGCCTGGGGCAACTTCCCGCAGACCTACTCGCATGTCGGGCTGATCACCGCCGCGATGCGTCTGTCGCGCAGCTGGCAGGAGGCCTCGTGAGCCGGCTGGTGGTCGTCTCCAACCGGGTGGCCGTGCCCGGCGAGAATCGCGCCGGTGGCCTGGCGACAGGCCTGCTGGCGGCACTGCGCGAGCGCGGGGGACTGTGGTTCGGCTGGAGCGGGCGCAGCACCGCGACAAGCGGGGCACTGCACGAGCACACCGACGGGGCCATCCGCCTGCTCACCATGGACCTGAGCAAGGCCGATCTGGACACCTACTACAACGGATTCTCCAACCGGACGTTGTGGCCGCTGCTGCACTTCCGCCTGGACCTGGTGGACTACGACCGCAGCAAACGCGCCGGCTATTGGCGCGTGAACAGGCTGTTCGCCGATACCTTGGCACCGTTGCTGCGCGAAGACGACACGGTCTGGATCCATGACTACCACCTGATTCCGCTGGCCTCACTGCTGCGCGAGCGCGGGGTGGGCTGCCGGATCGGCTTTTTCCTGCACGTGCCAGTGCCCTCGGCCGATCTGATCCATGCGCTGCCCGACCACCGCGCGCTGTTCCAGACCTTGTACGCCTACGACCTGCTGGGCTTCCAGACCCGGCGCGACGTGGACCGCTTCCAGTCCTATGTGCGCCTGTTCGGCGGCGGCAGTCTGATCGACAGCCAATGGATACAGGCCCCCGACGGTCGCCGTGTGCGCACTTCCGCCTTCCCCATCGGCATCGACACGGAGCACATCGCCCGGCAGGCACGCAGCGCCGCCGGCAACAGCGCGGTGCGCGCACTGCGGCAGAGCCTGCAGCACCGCAAGCTCGCCATCGGCGTGGACCGGCTGGACTACTCCAAAGGGCTGCCCGAGCGTTTCCACGGCTTCGAGCGCTACCTCAGCCGCCATCCGCAGGACAAAGGCACGATGACCTTCCTGCAGATCGCGCCGGTCTCGCGCGGCAGCGTCAACGAATACCGCAAGCTGCGCGGGGAACTGGAACAGCTGGCCGGCCACATCAACGGCAGCCATGCCGAAGCCGATTGGACCCCGCTGCGCTACGTCAACCAGAACTATGCGCACAGCACCCTGACCGGCTTCTACCGGGAGGCGGCAGTGGGACTGGTCACGCCCTTGCGCGACGGCATGAACCTGGTCGCCAAGGAATACATCGCCGCGCAGAACCCGGAAGATCCCGGAATGCTGGTGCTGTCACTGCTGGCCGGCGCCGCCGACGAGCTGCAACAGGCGCTGCTGGTGAACCCGCACGATCTGGATGGCGTGGCCGATGCCATCGCCACGGCGGCGAACATGCCACGCGCCGAACGCATCGAGCGCTGGCAGACGATGATGCAGCACCTGCGAGAATTCGATATCAACCGCTGGCGCCGCGACTACCTGCAGGCACTGGAAGCGGCCCCTTGAACTGCTCCAGCCTCAGTCCAGAAACCGTTCGCGGCTGGCCGCATCGGGCACAAAGCAGCGCTCATGGCGGCCGAACCAGCGGTACCGGTTGCGCGCCAGCCAGCGGTAGCCGCGGTCACGCAGTGGCGCGGGAACCACCCGGGCCAGCACGGCCAGCGTCCAGACACCGCCCAGTCCGGCCACCACCCGGATAATCGCGTCGGTATCGGTGTACGCGATGCCATCCTCCAGCAGCAGGAAGGACAGCGGATCCTCCGGATCCAGCCCGTAGCGGTGCAGGAGGCTGCGACCGCAGCGGCCCTGCATCGCCGCGAAGCGGTAGCGTCCGCCGCGATCAAAACGCAGCAGGAACCCGACCCAGCGGCTGCACAGCGCACACACGCCGTCGAACACGATCACCGCCGGCTCAGTGCGCATCGGTGTCTGGCAACAGCCAGCCCTCGTAGCGGATGAGCCGGCCGATCAGCGGCATCGAGACGTCGACCAGGAATTCGTAGCGTCCGGCCTGTTCGCGTTCGCGGCAGTGCACCTGGGCGAACCAGCGTGCCGGCAGGGGCAGCAGCCCGAAGGCCCAGGCCCGCTCGACCCGCCACAGGATCTGCCCGGCGCTTTCGGACAGGCCGAAGCGGAAACGCACCGCGCCCAGCTGCTCGAACAGCCGCCCGCCGCGCTGCCAGAGCCGCGAGTGCATCCGCGCCGGCCCGAAACGGCGACGCCAGCACTCGCCATCGGCATCGACCACGAACTCGACAGCCACTGGCACGGTCGAGGTCGGCGGCAGACGCGCCAGCCAGGCGCACGGCGCTACCAGCCAATGGCTGCCGCGCATTACGTCACCCTGCCCGCTCCAGCGTTGCCGGTCACGCACCGAATGCAATGCCCGCAGTTGCGGCGACAGCTGTTCGAACGCGGAACCCAGCACCTGCGCGAACAGCGGCACATTCATCCCTGCATCCACACCAGGGTGGCGATCCGGCCACTGCGGCGGTCACGGCGGTGCGAGAACCAGCGCGCGGGGTCGGTGATCGTGCACAGATCACCACCGTGGATAGCGGCCGGTTCCATCCCCGCGGCCAGCAGCCGCTGCCGCGCCAGCGCGTACAGGTCCACCCGCCAATGGCCGGGCCGGGTCGGCGTGAACGCCGCTTCCGCCTCGGCCGAGCGGGCGACGAACGCCTGATACACGTCAGCGCCAATCTCATAGTGCGCCGGTCCAGCCGCCGGCCCCAGCCAGGCGATCACCGACCCGGCCGGCGTACGCATCGCCGCCAGTGTGGCTTCCAGCATGCCGTCGGCCAACCCGCGCCAGCCGGCATGGGCGGCGGCGACTTCACCGCCATCACGCGCGGCGAACACCACCGGCAGGCAATCGGCGGTGAGGATCGCCAGCACCACGCCTGGCACCGAAGTCACCGCCGCATCGGCCACCGGTTCGGCGTCGATGCCCTGCGCGGCGGGCGGCGCGTCGAAACGCAGCGCACCGGTGCCATGCACCTGCCGCAACCAGTGCGGGGCCGAAGGCAGCCCGGCCAGGCGCTGCAGCTCCTCACGATTGCGTTGCACCTGCGCCGGATCGTCACCGTCAGCGGCCGTGCGGTTGCCGAGGTTGAAGGTATCGAACGGGGGCTGCGAGCCACCCGCCCCATGGCGCGTCGTGGTGAAGGCGCACACGCCCGGCGGCGCCGGCCAGTGGGCCCGCATCCACGGCTGCGCGCTGGGCATCAGCGGCGGTCCCGCTCGCGCTCGGCGAAGGCTTCCGAATCCTCGCGCAGCGCCTTCATCAGCGCCAGCAGGTCGGCCGGCACCGGCGCGGTGTTGCGGATCGTTTCGCCACTGACCGGGTGCACGAACTCCAGGGTTTCAGCATGCAGCGCCTGGCGCTTGAAGCCACGCAACTGCGCGATCAGCTCATCGGTGGCGCCCTTGGGCAGCTTCAGCGAACCGCCGTACAGCGGATCGCCGACGATGGCGTGCTTGAGGTGGGCCATGTGCACGCGGATCTGGTGGGTACGGCCGGTTTCCAGACGGCATTCCAGGGCGGTGTGCGCGCGGAAGCGCTCACGCAGCCGGTAATGGGTCACCGCGTCCTTGCCGTCCTCGCGCACGCCCATGCGCAGACGGTCACGGGCGTGGCGGTCGATCGGCGCATCCACGGTACCGCCGGCAACCAGCGCACCGACCACGACCGCCAGATACTGGCGGTGCACTTCACGTGCCGACAGCTGCTCCACCAGCGCGGTCTGCGCCTGCAACGTGCGCGCCACCACCATCACGCCACTGGTGTCCTTGTCCAGGCGATGCACCACACCGGCACGCGGCACCTTGGCGATCTCCGGGTCCCGGAACAGCAGCGCGTTGACCAGGGTGCCGCTCGGGTTGCCGGCGCCCGGATGGACCACCAGCCCGGCCGGCTTGTCGATCACCAGCACATGCTCGTCCTCGTACAGCACCGACAGCGGGATATCCTCCGGCACCGCGTGTGTCTCGATCTCCAGCACCGCGTTCAATGTGGCCAGCTCGCCGCCACGGACCGGATCGCGCGGCCGCACCGGCTCGCCGTCGAGCAGTACCGCGCCGGTCTTGATCCACTCGGTCAGGCGCGAACGGGAGAATTCGGGAAACAGTTCGGCCAGCACGGCATCAAAACGACGACCGGCAGCGGAATCGGGGACCAGCGCCTGGCGCTGGGTGGCAGAGGTGTTCTCGGACATGGGAAAGACCAACAGAAAGACGAAATTGGGGGTCCTGACGGCAACAGTCAGTCGCAGGACAGGCCACTAGGCTATCATCGCCCCTTCGTATTCCTGCCGCGTCCTGCCCTGACCCATGATCCGAGGCTTCTCGATGCTGTCCGCCCCCCTCCGTTTCACCGCCCTGCTGCTGGTGCTGGTTTTTGCCGTTTCCGGCTGCCACCGCGGTACCAAGGGCAAGAATGCCGACGAAGGCGTGCCGGTCGAACAGCTGTTCGAAAAGAGCCACAAGCTGATGCAGGGCGGCAACTGGTCGGGGGCTGAAAACAGCTTTCGGCGCCTGATTGCGCAATATCCGTACGGCCCGTACACCGAGCAGGCGATGATCGAAAGCGCCTACGCCCAGTACAAGGCCGGCAAGAACGATGACGCGGTGTCCAGCATCGACCGCTTCATCCGCACCTACCCGACCCATCGCAACATCGCCTATCTGTACTACCTGCGTGGCCTGGCCAACAGCAACCGCGATACGGTTTTCCTGCGCCGCGTATGGTCCTTGGATCCGAGCCGCCGCGATCTGTCCTCGCCGCGTCAGGCCTATGCCGATTTCACCATCGTCACCGAGCGCTACCCGAACAGCCGCTACGCCGCCGACGCGCGCCAGCGCATGATCGAGCTGCGCGACGTGTTCGCCCAGCACGAGCTGGACAACGCCCTGTACTACGCCCGTCGCGGCGCCTGGGTCTCGGTCGCCGGCCGCGCCAACTACCTGCTGGAAACCTATCCGCAGAGCGCCTTCCAGTACGATGCGGTGGCACTGCTGGCCGAGGCCTATACCCGCCTGGGCAACCAGACCCTGGCCGATGACGCCCGTCGCGTGCTCGAGCTGAACCAGCCCGACCACCCGTGGCTGGCCGGCAACTGGCCCAAGTACCCGTGGATGATCCGCAAGCTCAACCCGTTCGCCGGCGAGAAGTCGGTGGCCACCGGGCAGCGCAAGGCCACCATGGGCAAGAAGTAAGCGGCCGGATCCATCCGGCGCAGACACAGGAAAGGGGCCTTGCGGCCCCTTTCTTTTTATCCCTTGAACGGTTTGGGCCGGCTCAGCCGCGGAAACCGTTGCTGATCGGATAGCGCCGTTCCCGGCCGAACGCACGCCGTGACACCTTCGGCCCCGGCGCGGCCTGGTGGCGCTTCCACTCGCCAATCCGCACCAGCCGCAGCACCCGGTCCACCACCTCCGGCGCATAGCCGGCGCCGATGATGTCCTCGCGCGACTGCTCCTGGTCGACGTAGCGGTACAGGATGCCGTCGAGCACGTCGTAGGCCGGCAGCGAATCCTGGTCGGTCTGGTTCTCGCGCAGCTCGGCCGACGGCGCGCGCGCGATCACCGCCGGCGGGATCACCGGGGCCCCGCCCACGGTGTTGCGCCACTTGGACAGGCCGTAGACCTCGGTCTTGTACAGGTCCTTCAGCGGCGCGTAGCCGCCGCACATGTCGCCGTAGATGGTGGCGTAGCCGACCGCGTACTCGCTCTTGTTGCCGGTGGTCAGCAGCAGGCCACCGAACTTGTTGGCCAGCGCCATGAGGATCACGCCACGGCTGCGCGACTGCAGGTTCTCCTCGGTGACGTCGGGCGCCTGCCCTTCGAACATCGCCGACAGCGACTGCATCAGGCCCTGGAAGGCCGGCTCGATCGGCACCGTCTCCAGCTTCACCCCCAGCGCGCGGCATTGCTCCACGGCCAAGTCATTGGACAGGTCGGCGGTGTAGCGCGAAGGCAGGCTGACCGCGGTGACGTTGGCCGCGCCCAGCGCATCCACCGCCAGCGCCAGCACCAGCGCCGAGTCGATACCGCCGGACAGGCCCAGCCAGACCTTGGAAAAACCGTTCTTGCGGCAGTAGTCCTGGATGCCACGGGTGACCGCGCGCCAGGCCAGCGCGTCCATGCTTTCATCGCCATCATCGATCCAGCGCATCGGTATGAAGCTGCGGCGCGCCACGTCGTAGTCGACCACCAGCATCTCCTCGGCAAACGCCACCGCGGCCGGATGCACGATGCCATCGCCATCGGCCACCACCGAGGCGCCATCGAACACCACCGCGTCCTGGCCGCCGACGGTGTTGACGTAGACGATGCCGACGCCGGTCTCGCGGCTGCGCTCGGCCAGCAGCGCATCGCGCTGGGCGTGCTTGCCACGTTCATAGGGCGAGGCGTTGGGCACCAGCACCAGCTCGGCGCCGGCCTTGGCCGCACCGGCCAGCGGCTCGGCAAACCAGAGGTCCTCGCAGATCACCAGCCCCAGCTTCACGCCGTTGACCTCGAACACGCAGTCGCCGCCGTCCGGATCGACGTCGAAATAGCGGCGCTCGTCGAACACCGCGTAGTTGGGCAGCTCACGCTTGCGGTAGGTGGTTTCCACCGCCCCCTCGCGCAGCACGCTGGCCGCGTTGTAGACCACCGCGCCGGCGCTCTGCGGCCAGCCGACTACCGCCACGATGCCGTGCGCGGCGGCCGCAATACGCTGCAGCGCCTGCTCGCACTGGCGTAGGAATCCCGGGCGCAGCAGCAGATCTTCCGGCGGATAGCCGCTGACCGCCAGTTCCGGAAAGAGCACCACCTCGGCGCCGTATTCGTCGCGCGCCTCGTGCATCAACTCGATGATGCGGTCGGCGTTGCCCGCCACATCACCGACCGGGAAGTCGAACTGGGCCAGAGCGATGCGAAGCGATTGGGTCATGTCAGCTGCCTTGTTCTGCGGGCATCCCCATGCGGATGCCGGAAAGGAAACACCTGGCGGGCTGCCGCCCGCCCCGTGCAACCGCCGCGCGGATGCACCGGGCCATTATTCCAGATGTGGCCCATTGCCCGCCGTACCGGGGCCCAGCCGGGCAAGGGTCCAAAAGAAAAGGCCGCCCGAAGGCGGCCTTTTACAGACATCCATGCAGCGGATGGCTTACTTCTTCATCAGCTCGGCAATCGCCGCGCCCAGATCGCCCGGCGAACGGACGGTCTTCACGCCAGCGGCTTCCATCGCGGCGAACTTGCCTTCGGCCGTGCCCTTGCCACCGGAGGCGATCGCACCGGCGTGGCCCATGCGCTTGCCGGCCGGAGCCGAGGCACCGGCGATGAAACCGACGACCGGCTTCTTGACGTGCTTGGCGATGTACTCGGCGCCGGCTTCCTCGGCGTCGCCGCCGATTTCACCGACCATGATGATGCCTTCGGTCTGCGGGTCTTCGTTGAACAGCTTCAGGCAGTCGACGAAGTTCAGGCCGTTGATCGGGTCGCCGCCGATGCCGATGCAAGTCGACTGGCCCAGGCCCACTTCGGTGGTCTGCTTGACCGCTTCATAGGTCAGCGTGCCCGAGCGCGACACGATGCCGATCTTGCCCGGCATGTGGATGTGGCCCGGCATGATGCCGATCTTGCACTCGCCCGGAGTGATGACGCCCGGGCAGTTCGGCCCGATCAGCACGGTGTCCGGATGCGAACGGGTCAGCACGTTCTTCACGCGCAGCATGTCCAGCACCGGGATGCCTTCGGTGATGCAGACGATGACCTTGATGCCGGCCGCAGCGGCTTCCAGGATCGCGTCGGCGGCGAAGGCCGGCGGCACGTAGATGACCGAGGCGTCGGCGCCGGTGGCGGCGACGGCATCGGCGACGGTGTTGAACACCGGCAGTTCAAGATGGGTGGTGCCACCCTTGCCCGGGGTCACGCCGCCGACCACCTGGGTGCCGTATTCCAGCATCTGGGTGGCGTGGAAGGTGCCCTGCTGGCCGGTGAAGCCCTGCACGATCACCTTGGTGTTCTTGTTGATCAAAACGCTCATGGGTAATTCCTTGGGGTGTCGTGGATCAGGCAGCAGACTTGACCGCTTCAACGATCTTCTTGGCGCCATCGTTGATGTTGTCAGCCGGGATGATGGCCATGCCGCTGTCACGCAGCAGCTGCTTGCCTTCTTCCACGTTGGTGCCTTCCAGACGTACCACCACCGGAACCTTGACGCCCACTTCCTTGACCGCGGCGATGATGCCTTCGGCGATCATGTCGCAGCGGACGATGCCGCCGAAGATGTTGACGAAGATGCCTTCGACCTTGTCCGAGGACAGGATCAGCTTGAACGCTTCGATGACGCGCTGCTTGTTGGCACCGCCGCCCACGTCCAGGAAGTTCGCCGGCTCGCCGCCGTTGAGCTTGATGACGTCCATGGTGGCCATGGCCAGGCCGGCGCCGTTGACCATGCAGCCGATGTTGCCGTCCATGGTGACGTAGTTGATGTCCAGCTCCGACGCGATCACTTCGGTCGGGTCTTCCTGGGTCTTGTCGCGCATGGCGACCAGATCCTTGTGGCGGTAGCTGGCGTTGTCGTCGCTGTCGAACTTGCCGTCCAGCGCATACAGGTTGCCGTCGTCCAGGATCGCCAGCGGGTTGATCTCAACCAGCGCCAGGTCCTTTTCGTTGAACAGGCGGTACAGGTTGACCATGATGCTGGCGAACTGGCCGGCCTGCTTGGCGGTCAGGCCCAGCTTGAAGCCGAAATCGCGACCGTGGTAGCCCTGCACGCCTTCAACGAAGTCGACGTTGAGGGTGTGGATCAGCTCCGGGGTCTCGGCGGCGACCTGCTCGATCTCCACGCCACCTTCGGACGAGGCGATATAGCTGATGGTCTTGGTGCCACGGTCCACGAGGACGGACAGGTACAGTTCCTTGACGATCTCACCGGCGGTGGTCACCAGCACCAGGTTGACCGGCAGCTCGACGCCGGCGGTCTGGTAGGTGGCCATCTTGGTGCCGAGCATCTTGGCCGCAGCGGCCTTCACATCGTCGACGGTCTTGCAGAACTTGACGCCGCCGGCCTTGCCGCGACCGCCCGCATGGATCTGCGCCTTGACCATCCAGGGGCCTTCGCCCAGCGACTGGGCAGCGGCAACGGCCTCATCGGCGGTGGCTGCGACCTTGCCGGCCGGGACCGGAATGCCATATTGGGCAAGCAGCTGTTTTGACTGGTATTCGTGGAAATTCATGCGTCACCGTGGGAATAGGAACGACCGCCTCATAAGTCCGCGAGGCCAAAGTGGCCGTCATACAGCGCAGGCGGGCCGGCTATTGTCGCCGACCCCGGGCCGCGGCGCAAAGAAGTCTGTACAAATCATCGGCGCGGGCCCGGTTTTCAAAAGCTTTTCAGTCACTTGCCTGTGAAATTCGACGCCGCCACGGCGCCGCCCGCCACCGGTTCGGCACCTATACTGTGCGCTCGTCGCGAGGAAAGGAGTCCGGCTTGTCCCCCAGCTCATCGCTTATCGATCGCATCGAATCGATCCCGCGACGCGAACTGTATTTCTTCGCGCTCTACCGACTCCTGGTCGCCAGCCTGATCGCGGCGCTGGTGTTCAGCCCGCTGTCCATGCTGGTTGGCGAGCCCCATCACCCGCGACTGGCGCAGCTGGTCTCCATCGGCTACCTGCTGGTTTCGCTGGGCCTGTTGATCTGGGGCCGCAACGAACGCTGGCTGCAGACCATCGTCCTGTGCAGCGTGATGGTCGACACCGTGGCCGCGATGCTGCTGACCCACGCCCTGCCCGGCGCCAGCGCCGGCATCTCGATGTCGCTGCTGTTCAACATCGCCGCCGCGGCGATGCTGCTGCCGCTCGCGCGCGGCATGCTGGTGGCGCTGGGCGCCAGCGCGGCCACCGTGCTCGAATTCGTCTGGCGCGAGCTGGAGGACGGAAGCAATGCGCGCACCGTGGCCGAACTGGCGATGTTCATCACCAGCTATCTGGCGCTGGCCTGGATCAGCTACCAGATCGGCAACCGTGCACGCCGCAACCAGCAGCTGGCCGAGCAGCGCGGGGCCGAAGTGGCCAACCTGTTCGAGATCAACGAACTGATCATCCGCCGTATGCGGACCGGCGTGCTGGTGGTCGATGGCCACGGCCGCATCACCGTGGCCAACGAGGCCGCCACCGCCCTGCTCGGCGATGCCGGCGGCACCCTGGACGATGGCGAGAACCGGCTGTCGCTGCGCGCGCCCGAACTGGCCAAACGCCTGCAACGCTGGCGCAATGGCTGGCGCGAGGAAGAACTGCCGCTGCAGCTGGCGCCCGACCAGGCCGAGGTGCAGCCGCGCTTCGCCCGGCTGCTGGCCGACAGCGAACTGTCGCTGGTGTTCCTGGATGACACCACCGTCGTTTCGCGCCGCGCCGAATCGCTGACGCTGTCCACGCTGGGGCGTTTTTCCGCCAGCCTGGCCCATGAAATCCGCAATCCGCTGGCGGCAATCAACTACGCCACCCAGCTGCTGGAGGAATCGCCGGATATCGGCGAAGCCGACCGCCGCCTGCTGCAGATCATCCATCACCAGTGCCAGCGCACGAACGGCATTGTCGAAAGCGTGCTCGGCCTGGCGCGGCGCGAACGCGCCAACCCGGAGAACCTGGACCTGGCCAGCTTCGTCCGCCGCTTCGTGCTGGAGTACCGGCAGACCCTGTCCATCGAGACCGACAGCCTGGAAGTCATCATCCGCGAGGCCTCGGTGATGGCGCTGATGGATCCCCGGCACCTGCACCAGGTGCTGACCTCGCTGGTGCACAACGCGCTCAAGTACGGCCGCCTGGCCGAGGAGCCGGCACGGGTCCGCATCCGCGTCGCCTCGGCCGAACGCCACGCCATCATCGATGTGACCGATCGCGGTCCCGGCATCCCCGATGCGGTGGCCGCACAGCTGTTCCGGCCGTTCTACACCACCTCCGAACACGGCACCGGGCTGGGGCTGTACATCGCCCGCGAGCTGTGCCGTGCCAACCAGGCACAGCTGGACTACATCTCCGTGCCCGCCGGCGGCGCCTGCTTCCGCCTGACCCTGTCCGCGCCGCCCCAGACCCTGCCGCACTGATACCCCGGGCACACTCCCGCTGGCGCGAGGTTGGCGGCAACCGGCCTCCTCCGCTATCGTTCCCGCCATGAATGTGACGCACAGCGCCCTGGTCGTCGATGACGAACGCGACATCCGTGAGCTTCTGGTTCTCACCCTTGGCCGGATGGGGCTGCGCATCAGTACCGCGGCCAACCTGGCCGAAGCGCGCGAGCTGCTGGCCAGCAACCACTTCGATCTGTGCCTGACCGATATGCGCCTGCCCGACGGCAACGGCATCGAGCTGGTCACTGAGATCACCCGCGACCACCCGCGCACACCGGTGGCGATGATCACCGCCTTTGGCAGCATGGATCTGGCGGTGGAAGCGCTCAAGGCCGGCGCCTTCGACTTCGTCAGCAAGCCGGTGGACATCAGCGTGCTGCGCGGCATGGTCAAGCACGCGCTGGAACTGAACAATACCGAACGCCCCCGCACCCCGGCGCCGCCGGAAAATGCCGCGCGCCTGCTCGGCGAATCGGCGGCGATGGACGAACTGCGCGCCACCATCACCAAGGTCGCGCGCAGCCAGGCACCGGTCTACATCCTGGGCGAATCCGGCGTCGGCAAGGAGCTGGTCGCCCGGACCATCCACGAGCAGGGCGCCCGCGCGGCCGGGCCATTCATCCCGGTCAACTGCGGCGCCATCCCCGGCGAATTGATGGAGAGCGAGTTCTTCGGCCACCGCAAGGGCAGCTTCACCGGTGCCCACGCTGACAAGCCCGGGCTGTTCCAGGCCGCCAACGGCGGCACCCTGTTCCTGGACGAAGTGGCCGAGCTGCCGCTGCAGATGCAGGTCAAACTGCTGCGCGCGATCCAGGAAAAATCGGTGCGCCCGGTGGGCGCGGCGGCCGAAGTTCCGGTGGATGTGCGGATCCTGTCGGCCACCCACAAGGATCTGGCCGAACTGGTGGAGGATGGACGCTTCCGCCACGACCTGTACTACCGCATCAACGTGATCGAACTGCGCGTGCCGCCGCTGCGCGAACGCCGCAGCGACCTGCCGCAACTGGCGGCGGCCATCCTCAGCCGGCTGGCACACGCACAGGGACAACCCCTGCCTGCGCTGGCCCCCTCCGCCATCGATGCCCTGACCGACTATGCGTTCCCGGGCAATGTGCGCGAGCTGGAGAACATCCTGGAGCGCGCGCTGGCGATGGTCGAAGGCGGGCATATCGGCGCCGATGATCTGCGGCTGCCGCACGCCCGGCCGTTCGGTGCCGATGGCGGCAAGGGCGCCGCCCCCCAGGAAGCGGTGATCGATATCGATCCGGCCAACGCCGCGCTGCCCACCTACATCGAGCAGCTGGAGCGCTCCGCGATCCAGAAGGCGCTGGAAGAAAACCGCTGGAACAAGACCCGCACCGCCGCGCAGCTGGGCATCACCTTCCGCGCCCTGCGCTACAAGCTGAAAAAGCTGGAAATGGAGTAACCGGCGTCCCGCAGATCGGCAGAGAACTGCAGCAATGAAAAACGCCGGGTAGACCCGGCGTTTTTCATTGGATCAACCGGTCCTGGATCAATCCTTGGTCACGCGATTGATCTCGGCCAGGCTGGTCACACCGTGAGCGGCCTTGAGCAGCGCGGACTGGCGCAAATCATTGACCCCGACCCGCTGCGCGGCCGCGGCGATCTCCATCGCGTTACCGCCCTGCAGCACGATCGAGGCGATCTCGTCGGTCATCGGCATCACCTGGTAGATACCGGTACGGCCCTTGTAACCCTCGGTGCACTCCTCGCACCCCACCGGCTCGTACAGCTGGATACCCTTGTCGATCTGCTCGGCCGTGAAGCCTTCGGCCAGCAGCGCGTTTTCCGGCAGCTGCAGCGGGCGCTTGCAGTTGGAGCACAGCCGGCGGGCCAGACGCTGGGCGATGACCAGCGTCACCGAGGAGGTGATATTGAACGGCGCGATACCCATGTTCATCAGGCGCGCGATGGTTTGCGGGGCATCGTTGGTATGCAGCGTGGACAGCACCATGTGGCCGGTCTGCGCGGCCTTGATCGCGATCTCCGCCGTTTCCAGGTCACGGATTTCACCGACCATGATCACGTCCGGGTCCTGGCGCAGGAACGAGCGCAACGCCGCGGCGAAGGTCATGCCGCGCTTGTTGTTCTGCTGCACCTGGTTCACGCCCGGCAGACGGATTTCCACCGGGTCTTCGGCGGTGGAGATGTTGCGGGTCTCATCGTTGAGGATGCCCAGCGCGGTATACAGCGACACGGTCTTGCCCGAACCGGTCGGGCCGGTCACCAGCACCATGCCGTAGGGCTTGTGGATCGCCTCCAGGAACAGCTTCTGCTGCTCCGGCTCGTAGCCGAGCTTGTCGATGCCCAGCTTGGCCGCGCTGCCATCGAGGATACGCAGCACGATCTTCTCGCCGAACAGGGTCGGCAGCGTGCTGACACGGAAGTCGATCTGCTTGGTCTTGGACAGGTTGAGCTTGATACGGCCGTCCTGCGGCACGCGCTTCTCGGCGATATCCAGCTGCGACATCACTTTCAGGCGCGCGGCGATGCGCTCGCGCAGCTTCACCGGCGCCTTGGCCACCTGCTTGAGCAGGCCATCGATGCGGAAACGCACCCGGTACTCGTCCTCGTACGGCTCGAAATGGATATCCGAGGCGCCCTTGCGGATCGCATCGACCAGCACCTTGTTGACGAACTTGACCACCGGGGTGTCATCGCCCTTGGCGTCGATACCGGCGTCGCCACCACCTCCCATGTCCTCATCGCCGGCGGCGACATCCAGATCGCCCACATCACCGTCGTCGCCGCCCAGCGCGTTGCCCAAGCTGTCATTACTGGCCAGCCAGAGGTCCAGCGTGCGCTTGATCTGCTCCTCGTCCACCAGAATGGACTCGACCACCAGATTGGTGTGGAACTTGATCTCGTCCAGCGGCTGGGTCGGGT
The DNA here is from genome assembly GCF_056760315.1 of Stenotrophomonas sp. STEN014. Taxonomy (NCBI): domain Bacteria; kingdom Pseudomonadati; phylum Pseudomonadota; class Gammaproteobacteria; order Lysobacterales; family Lysobacteraceae; genus Stenotrophomonas; species Stenotrophomonas sp. STEN014. The sequence continues at coordinate 290,804 of NZ_JBRREN010000005.1, forward strand.
TGCTGGTACCCACGAACAGCTTGCCGCCACGCTTGAACAGCGGCAGCACGCGATGTTTGCGCAGCAGCTCCTCGCTGACCAGCTTGATCGCGCTCTGGCCGGCATCGAACACCGACACATCCAGCAACGGCATGCCGAATTCCATCGCATTGGCCGCTGCCATGCTGGCGGCGCTGACCAGCTTCTTGTCCGCCAGCCACTGCGTCAGCGGCACCTTGGCATCGGCCGCCTGGGCCATCGCGGTGCGCGCAGTGGCTTCGTCCAGCGCTCCGTCCTGGACCAGACGCCGGGCGATGCCGGTAATACCCACCAGGTTGGCGGATGCCAGTGTGTTCATGGGATTCCCCCTTCAATCAGACCAGAAAGATACCGCATCCGGCCGCCACGGCGGCTGCCGCACTGCCCGGATCGCCCCGCTCCCGCCTTCGTCCTGCCCGGGCACGAAGGGGGTTGCCAAGTTGTTGCCGGCCGGTCTACAGCAGGTCGCGGCGAAGCTCCGCCGCCGAGCGCGGCGACAGCAGGCCCGGGGCCACATCGAACACCGTCACCGCTCCCACCTGCCCGGCGCGGTTCATGCGGTACACCGCCCGCGCATAGGCCACCAGCACGCTGGCGGTGAACTGCGGGTTGCTGTCCAGCTTCAGCGAATACTCCACCACCTGCGAGACACCGTCGGCGGTGCTGCCGCTGCGGATCACAAAGCCGCCATGCGGCATGGCCGAATGCTCACGCGCCAGCTGCTCGGCACTGATGAAATCCACGCGGGTGTCGTACTGGTCAAAGTAATGCGGCATCGACACGATCGCCTGCCGCACCTGTCCGGCATCGGCACCGTCCTCCAGCACCACGAAGCAGTGCCGGGTGTGCTTGTCGCGGGTGGACAGGCGCGGCCGCGCGCCGCTGCGCACCTGCGCCATGGCCACTTCCGAGGGCAGCGTGTACTGCACGCCCGCGGCCACGCCCGGCACCCGGCGGATCGCATCGGAATGGCCCTGGCTCAGGCCCCGGCCCCAGAAGGTGTAGGTCTCGCCTTCCGGCAGCAGCGCCTCGCCGAACACGCGGTTGAGCGAGAACAGGCCCGGGTCCCAGCCGCAGGCCACCAGCGCGGTACGCCCGGCCGCCCGGGCCGGCGCGTCCACCGCGTCGAAGTAGTCGGGAATGCGCGCATGGGTGTCGAAGCTGTCCACCGTGTTGAAACGTGCCGCCAAGGCCGGCCCCTGCGTCGGCAGGTCGTCCTTGGAGCCCCCGCACAGCACCAGCACGTCGATATCGGCGCGTGGCGCGTCCAGCGCTTCGATGCCGTGGACCGGCGTAGCGGCAGAGACCGTGGCGACCTGGTCCGGCGGGCGACGGGTGAACACCCCGGCCAGCACCATGTCCGGATTGCGCGCGATGGCCAATTCCACTCCGCGTCCCAGATTGCCGTAACCCACGATTCCGATGCGGATGGCATCACCCATTGCTGATTCCTGTTTCTGAAGGGGGGACGCGCCTGCCGGCCTGCAACAAGGTGGCGACGCGGGCCGGCATTATCCCTTCACGCACAGTCCGGCGCATCGGGCAGTCGAGTCGCCCGGGTAAGGCCATCGGCCGCACCCGGGTAAACACCGTGGTACAGGGATCGAACAGGCCCGGGTGCGCGCTGCTTACCCGGGCTACACGCCGTATCTGGACGGGGGGCGCGCCTGCCGGCCTGCAACGAGGTGTCGACGCGGGCCGGCATTATCCATTCACGCGCAGTCCGGCGCATCGGGCAGTATTCCGATGCCGAACCGCGTCCATTTCCTACGCCCGCGTCGGAATTACCTGACAACAGAACGGGGCATTGTCGACGACCCGATACCGGCAAACTCCGATACCCGGAGGCCGCATCAACACCCGCAATAGGCCCTGCCATCAGCCGATGGTTTTCATCGAAGGGATACCGGAATGGGACAAAGCAAAGCCACGCTGGTGCTGCCGGCGGATCAGGTCACCCGCATCAACGAGCTGCTGCTCAACCTGGAGAACGAGCTGGTCCAGCTCACCGCCATGCAGCCGCAACAGCGCCAACGCCTGTTCAAGATGGGCCCGGGCTCGGAAGTGTTTGCCCGGCGCGCGCTGGAAGCGCTGGAACAGAACCCGGACATCATTCCGCCCAGCCTGGCTGCGGAACTGCCCGGCGCCAAAGCCGACCTGCAGGGGATCGACCAGTTGCGCCCCATTCTGGACCGGCTCAACCGACTGTGCAGCCGCGCCTCTGATACCGAAATGGCCTTGGGCAGCGATGTCATGAACGTGGCCCTGGAAGGCTACAACCAGCTCAAGGTCTCCGGCCGTGACAAGGGCCTGGATGCCTTGCGCAACGAGCTGGGGGTCCGCTTCAAGAAGGGCCAGCGCCGCGGCGGCAAGGTGCCGGAACCGGCGTAACACCGGGCCCCTCCCCGCGTCGTCATGCACAGGCCGCCTCCGGGCGGCCTGTTTTATTCCCGATAACGCGGAAATACCGGTCGCGCATGCTGACAACCACGCGGCGGGCTGAGCACGGCCACTCCACACCGCCGCGGAGCCTCCAGAAGCGTGAACGTCGTAACAAAAAACCTCAGCCGACAAGCAAAAAGCCTCACGCGACAGACAAAAAGCCTTAGCCGTCAGGCAAAAAGCCTCAACAGAGCAGCAAAAAACCTCACGCGTCAGGCAAACAGCCTTAATCGACAGGCAAAAAGCCTCACGTGACAGATAAAAAGCCTTGTGCGACAGGCAAAAAGCCGCATCCGGCAGGCAAATAACCTCACCGGAGCAACTCACAGCCGCAAGCGACACCCGGGGCTCCCCTATAGCGGATGACAGAGTCGCCCGCGGTCTGTGCCGGGAGTACGACAACCCGACCAGTGCGATGCGGTTGATGCGGCGGCACGGCCCCCACGCTCCCCCACGCCACGCCATTCAGGCATGCTGCACTCCCGCTCCCAAGCCCACACCGCCGATGACCCGCTACAAAGCCGCCGCCCTGCATTCTCTGCTCAGCCTTGCACTGATCGGCCTGATAGCCGCCGTTGTCGTGCCGCTCTGGCACCCGTGGGGTATCTATTGTATTTCCGGGGTCCTACCGCTGTTGGCCATTCTGGCAGGCGTGCAGTTCGCGACGGGGCCACTGCTGACGCTCATCACCTACAGACAGGGCAAAAAGACCCTGCGGTTTGATCTGGCCGTGATCGGCCTGCTGCAACTGGGCTTCCTCGGGGTCGGCCTGTATACGCTATGGCAATCACGACCGGTATTTGTGGTGGCCAGCGGGGTGCGCATGGCGGTGGTACTTGCCAATGAAGTCAGTGAGACCGCCCTGCGGCAGGCGACCCGCCCGGAGTGGTCACAGCTTTCGTGGGGACGCCCACTACTGGTGGGGCTGCAACAGGGAGCCGCAGGCAGTGGCCAGCAGTCTGTGCTTTCCGCGTTTCTGAACACCGGCATGGACAGGGAGCAGCAGCCCCGCTGGTACGTGCCCTATACAGAGGTAGCGTCACAACTGCTATCCAACGCTACTGCAAGCACACCCGATGCGCTGCCTTCCAAGCCTGGCAATCCCGTTCTTTTCCGCAGTCTTCCCATCGTCGCCAGATATGGGCAAGGTCGAATCGTGCTATGTACAGATACCGGTATGCCGCTGAAGGTTGTTACTTACTGACGGAACGTGCAGGCGTTTGACCGTTAACCCGGAATAACACCGCCTGTCGCCAGATGCCTGACAAGGCCAACGGCCGCACCCGGGGCATGCCGCAACCCATTCAACGAGGGGAGGCCCAGACAAGCACCCATTCACTTTACCCGTTACCCGTCAAACAGCAACAAAGCTGTAGGAGGGAAGGGATTACTCGCGCCGGCACCGAAGCACAAGATCGATCCATTGCATATGCATTAAAGGCACCCGCTCATTAGAAGCAAGCCCCAATCAATTCAGCACACAACTACCGTCACTGCCGGCGCCATCCATCTGACAGGTGACCGTACGGGTACCGGGTGATTGCGGGGTCGCCTCCACAGCTACCCCAATAGCCGAACCGCCAGTGATTGTCGCGCATGCCCTGGTAACTGCCGCTGGCGGCGTCTCATCTCCGTAGAGCACTACTAATGCATTATTGGCGTAGGCCTTGGCTTCGGCCATGCAGGCCGTTTCCGCAGCGCTCTTGCGATAATTATTGTAGGCTGGCAAAGCGATGGCTGCCAGGATTCCAATGATCGCCACCACAATCATCAATTCAATCAAAGTAAACCCACGCACATTTTTCGACATACCCCCCCCTCAAAAGCAATACTCACTAGTAACGACAGTAAAAGCGAATCAAAGCGACCCAATCTTGATCTCGCCCATCTGACCCAAGTACCCATTGATCAACTAGTAATCTCGTGTACAAAGCCAAAAAACAAGCCCCGCAAAAACGGGGCTTGTTTCATCAATCTTTAACTAGCATTACTGGAACTGGCAGGTCGCAGTCTGCTCGGAGCATTCAACGACCTTGCCGCCCGGATCCTTAGCAGTAAAGGTAGCTTCGTAATCGACCGGATCATTCTCAGCATTGGCTTCATCTGGCGCGGTACCGACCTCACAAGCAGACGCGGTGTAGGCCGGCAGGGTATCCATTCCACCCTTCACAGCAGAAACCCACGAGTTCATGTACGCCTTGGCCTCGCCCATGCAGGCGTTGTCGGCCGACTTGACACGGTAGTTGTTGTAGGCCGGCAGTGCGATGGCCGACAGGATGGCAATGATCGCGACCACGATCATCAATTCGATCAGGGTAAAGCCCTGCTGCTTCTTCATGAGTACATCCCCTAGAGGTTGGATTGTGAACATGGTTGCAGGCACCAGGCCTGCCCCGCATGGGGTTACAAAGCAGGTTGCATGCCAACTATCTGAACAGCGCTCCTACTCCCCGTGACAATGATGGCAGCAACGCCACAGATTGGAAGCCCCGCATCAACGTAGTGCGAACCGGCCCGCAAAGTGACGCGGTACGTCACCTTGTGACGAACAAAGCCACATGCCAGCAACACTACGGACGCAAGGTAGTGCCGGCAACTCCCGGCAAGCCAATATCACCAGGAAGGCTCAAGCGAGCCAGAGCACCGCTCTTCAAACAGATGATGCCCTCGTAGTGCAAGGCGAAGTCCGACGGGTGGCATTGCCGGGAAAGGTTCGGGGGGGGCGTTGCCCAGCTCTACAAGGAGCGACGTTGAGCCTGCCGGCGTGACGGGCTTCGCCTATTTTGGCAGACAGGATGCCGCAGCCGGCCGATACGGATACCATGCGAAGGTCGCCGGCCCGGGGAGGGCTGGCTGGGGAGCCCAGAAACATGTCCGCAACTCGTAACGCGATCGCCAAAGAGCCGGCTGCGCGCAGCACCAGCCAGATGCAGCCGTTTGTCTGGGAGGGAACAGACAAGCGCGGCGTCAAGATGAAAGGCGAGCAGGACGCCAAGAACGTCAACCTGCTCCGCGCAGAGCTTCGCCGCCAGGGGATCAATCCGACGGTGGTGAAACCCAAGCCCAAACCGTTCTTCGGCGCTGCCGGCCACGCGGTCAAAGCGAAGGACATCGCCTTCTTCAGCCGCCAGATGGCGACGATGATGAAATCCGGCGTGCCCATTGTCAGCGCGCTGGAAATCATCGGCGGTGGCCACAAGAATCCGCGCATGGCCAAGCTGGTGGGCACGATCCGCGCGGATCTGGAAGGCGGCTCGTCGCTGTACGAAGCGATCAGCAAGCACCCGGTGCAGTTCGACGAGCTGTACCGCAACCTGGTGCGCGCCGGCGAAGGTGCCGGCGTGCTGGAAACCGTGTTGGAGACCATCGCCAACTACCAGGAAAACCTGGAGACCTTGAAGGGCAAGATCAAAAAGGCCCTGTTCTATCCAGCGATGGTGATCGCAGTCGCCCTTCTAGTCAGCTCGATCCTTTTGATTTGGGTCGTTCCCCAGTTCGAAGACATCTTCAAGAGTTTTGGCACCGACCTGCCCGTATTTACTCAAATGATTGTCACTGCGTCCGACTTCATGGTTGGGTGGTGGTGGGCGATCCTGCTACTGGTCGTTCTGACCGTTGGCGGCATCAGCTTCATGTACAAGCGCTCCCCCAAAATGCAGCATGCACTTGACCGCATCATTCTCAAGGTCCCGGTTATCGGCCAGATCATGAACAACAGTGCCATTGCACGCTTCTCCCGGACGACCGCTGTCACGTTCAAGGCCGGTGTGCCCCTGGTGGAAGCCCTCGGTATTGTTGCTGGCGCAACTGGCAACAAGATATATGAGGACGCCGTACTGCGCATGCGCGATGACGTTTCGGTGGGCTACCCGGTGAACATGGCGATGAAACAGGTCAACCTGTTCCCGCACATGGTGGTACAGATGACCGCCATCGGCGAAGAGGCCGGCGCACTGGACACGATGCTGTTCAAGGTGGCCGAGTATTTCGAGCAGGAAGTGAACAACGCGGTGGATGCGCTGAGCAGCCTGCTGGAGCCAATGATCATGGTCTTCATCGGCACCGTAGTCGGTGGCATGGTTGTCGGCATGTACCTGCCTATCTTCAAACTCGCCTCCACCGTTGGATAACTGATTCATGGCATTTCTCGACCAGAACCCCGGCTTGGGCTACCCCCTCGCCGCCGGGCTGGGGCTGCTGGTCGGCAGCTTCCTCAATGTGGTGATCCTGCGCCTGCCCAGGCGCATGGAGTGGCAGTGGAAGCGCGATGCGCGCGAGATCCTGGAAGAGCCGGACATCTACGAGCCGCCGCCGCCGGGGATCGTCGTCGAGCCATCGCACTGCCCGCACTGCAAGCACAAGCTCAGCTGGTACGAGAACATTCCGCTGTTCAGCTGGCTGATCCAGCGCGGCAAGTGCCGCCATTGCCAGGCTCCCATCTCTATCCAGTACCCGATTGTGGAACTGGTCACTGCACTGATGGTGCTGGCCAGCGTCTGGCAGTTCGGCTTCGGCTGGCAGGGTTTTGGCGCGATTGTGCTCAGCTGCTTCCTGGTGGCACTGTCGGGCATCGACTTGCGCACCCAGCTGTTGCCCGATCAACTGACTCTGCCGCTGATGTGGCTGGGCCTGATCGGCAGCATGGACAGCCTGTACATCCCGGCCAAGCCTGCCCTGATCGGCGCGGCGGTGGGCTACCTGTCGCTGTGGACGGTGTGGTGGCTGTTCAAGCAGATCACCGGCAAGGAAGGCATGGGCCATGGCGATTTCAAACTGCTGGCCGCGCTCGGCGCCTGGTGTGGATTGAAGGGCATTCTGCCGATCATCCTGCTGTCCTCGCTGGTGGGGGCGATTGTGGGCTCGATCTGGCTGTACTCGCGCGGTCGCGACCGTGCCACGCCAATCCCGTTCGGCCCCTACCTCGCGATTGCCGGCTGGCTGGTCTTCATGTGGGGCGACCAGATGATTGACGGCTATATGCGCATTGCCGGCTTGGCCTGATCTTCTGTTTTTGTGGGTGAAGTGGGCGATGTGGGGACCATCGCCTCTGCCTTTATCGAGCAGAGGCGAATGGCCGGGGAAGCTCCCCGCCGGGCCTTGCCCGGCACTGCGGAAGCTTTGCAGCCGAGGGTCCCGCAGGCCGGTTACCCACCGCGGGTGAGGCCCCGTCGCTACGGGTAATGCCCTTTGTCGCGATTCACGTCGCTCCTACACTGTTAACAGTTCCGGCGGGCACGCATATGAGCACCTTCATCGTTGGCCTGACCGGAGGCATCGCCTCGGGCAAGAGTGAAGTCAGTCGCCGCTTCGAGGCCCTTGGTATCACCGTGGCCGATGCCGACATCGCCGCGCGCGACGTCGTTGCCGTGGGCACTCCGGCGCTGGAGGAGATTGTCGAACGGTTTGGCCCCGAGGCACTTCAATCCGACGGCAGCCTTGATCGCGCCTGGCTGCGCCGGCGCGTGTTCGCCGATCCCATAGAGCGGCGGGCGCTTGAAGCCATCACCCACCCGGCGATACGCGCACGCTTGAAAGCCCTCTGTGAAGCGGCGGAAAGCCCCTATGCGATTGCTGCAATCCCCTTGCTGACCGAGGCCGGCGGCCGCTCCAGCTATCCCTGGCTGGACCGCGTTCTGGTGATCGACACGCCCGAGGCCTGCCAGCTGTCACGCTTGCGCCGTCGCGACAGCATCGACGAAGCGCTCGCGCAGCGCATGATCCAGGCCCAAGCCACCCGCGCACAGCGGCTGGCACTGGCCGATGACATCATCGTCAATGAGGGAACACCCGAACACCTGCAACCCCAGGTGGAACAGCTGGACCGCCTGTATCGGCAACTTGCGCAGCGCTAGGCGATTCCCGCACGCAGTACCGGGCTTCAGCCGCATCGCATTCCCGCCTGCCCATTCGGGCCGTACACGGCAACGCCGGAAGCCGCTCAGCCCGGCGTGAATGTCAGCGTTGCAATCACCCCGCGCACCTCACCCGGCCGGATCTGCACCTGCCATCCGTAAAGGGCGCACAGACGACTGACGATGGACAGGCCGATACCACCGCCCTGCGAATGGCCGGCATGGGTACCACGATAGCCGCGCTGGAACAGGCTCGCCGCATCCTTCTCGCTCAGGCCCGGACCGCTGTCGATGACCTCGACGGCATTGTCCAGGACGCGGATCAGCACTTGGCCTTCCTGCGAATACTTCACCGCATTGCCCACCAGATTGCCCAGCGCGACCGACAACGCGGATTCCGGCGCATCCACCACCAGTTCGCGATTGCCTTCGAGCTTGAGCTCCAGCGGCTTGCCTCCCAGCTGCGCACGATGGGATTCCAGCAACTGTTCACCCACCCGCGCCACGTTGCTGCAACCCTGCCCGCGCTCGTTGCGCGAGAGCAGCAGCAGTGAGCCGATCAGGTCACTGCACTGCTGCTCGGCGCGCTGGATGCGCTGCAGACGCTGCAACACCTTCTCATCCAGTCCGGGCCGCGAGAGGAGCAGCTCGGTGGCGCCGCGGATCACTGCCAGCGGCGTACGCAGTTCATGGCTGACATCGGCATTGAACTCCCGGTCGCGCTGCACCACCTCGGTCAGGCGCGCCGAATAGTCGTCCAGCGCCTCGGCCAGCTGCCCCACTTCGTCGTCGGGGAAACGCGGGGCGAGCGGCTCGGGATGCTGGTTCCCGCCACGATAGGCCCGCAGGCGCGCCGCAAGATCCGAGACCGGCCGCATCACCCGTGATGCCGACCACCAGCCCAGCACCCACGACAGCAGGCTGAAGACGATCACCGACAGGAACAGCGCGCGCTTGAGCTGTTGCTCGCCGCGTAACGCCTGGCCCATGTCATAGGCGATGAAGAACCAGGCATCGTCGGTCTTGCGCACCCCGACCTTGTAGGAGAACGGATTGCCCTCGGCATCCTGGCCACTGAAATTGTGGATGCCATCTTCAAGATGCTCCCACTCCGGATAGTCCCGGCGCAGGCCCTCCAGTTTGTCCGGCCGGAACAGGAACGCGCGCATCTGCTGGACCGGCGCCACCACATCGCGTCCACCACTCTGGATGTAGCTCTGCCAGGAGGCATCCAGGTTCCGGTTCATCACATCTTCGACCAGCTGGTTTTCCACCCGCATCCGCGCCCAGTTGGTGGCGAACGCGAACAGCGCGGTCAGACAGAAGCCCAACAGCACGAACGAGACAATGATGCGACTGCGCAGACGACGGCGGTAGCGCCCCCGCTTGCGGACAGGCTCAGGCAATGCACTTTCAGGCATCGGGAGCGGCGATGCGGTACCCGATGCCGTGACGGGTCTGGATCATCGGCACGTCAAACGGCTTGTCCACCACCGCGCGCAGGCCATGGATATGCACACGCAGCGAGTCCGAATCGGGCAACTCTTCGCCCCAGACGCGGGTTTCCAGTTCCTGCCGGGTCACTACCGCCGGCGAGGCTTCCATCAGCGCCTGCAGAATCTTCAGCGCGGTGGGATTGAGCTGCAGCAGCTTGCCCTGGCGACGCACTTCCAGAGTGTCGAGGTTGTACTCCAGCTCACCGACGTCCAGCACCCGCGTGTGCGTGCCCTTGCCACGACGCGAAAGCGCATTGAGCCGCACCTCCACCTCCTGCAACGCGAACGGCTTGATCAGGTAGTCGTCAGCGCCAGAGTCGAACCCGGCCAATTTGTTGTCCAACGAATCACGTGCGGTAAGCATCAGCACCGGCGTCTGCTTGCGGGCATCGTTGCGCAGCTTGCGGCAAACCTCGATGCCATCCATACCCGGCAGGTTGAGATCGAGCACGATCGCGTCGAAATCATGCACCACCGCCAGGTGCAGGCCGGTGACGCCATCGGCGGCGAAGTCCACCGTATGCCCGCGATCCTCGAGGTAATCCCCCAGGTTGGCGGCGATGTCGCTGTTGTCTTCGATTACAAGAATTCGCACGGTTAAATGCCCCTTTGGGGATCACAATGGGTTGTTCGACAGGAAGGCGCTGGCTTGGTTCAGTATCGAAGCGCTGACTGATACCACCTGATGACCCTCATTCATCGACCATCCAGTGCCGCAGTCTAACTCGCCCCTGGTACCTTGCCGCCACACCTCCGCACTGTACCCAGTCGCTGGCGCCACCAACAAGAACCTTCCTGTCACAAAAAACAAGGCCCTGACGAAAACCGCCAGGGCCTGAAGATTCCCGATCACCGGACCCACTGAGGAGGGCTGGGTACAGTGGCAACAGCGTAGGTGTGGGTGGATTAAAGCGTTGTTAAAACCATGCAAACAAATCGCAGCGCGTCGTCAACGCTTGAGCTGGGTCACGTAGTCGATCATCTGCCCGGCCACGTCCCGGCCGGACACGCTCTCGATGCCCTCCAGTCCCGGGGTCGAATTGACCTCCAGCACCAGCGGCCCCCGCGCGGAGCGGATCAGGTCCACACCCGCGATCCCCAGCCCGAGCGCGCGTGCCGAACGCACCGCGACCAGCTGCTCGGCCTTGCTGCTGGTCACCGGCTCACCGGTGCCGCCGGCATGAAGATTGGAGCGGAAGTCACCCTCCTGGGCCTGGCGACGCATGGTCGCCACCACGCGGTCGCCCACCACCAGACAGCGCAGGTCGGCGCCCTGGGCCTCGGCAATGAATTCCTGCACCAGGAAGTTGGCATACAGGCCGCGCAGGGCCTCGACCGTGCCCTTGGACGCGCTGAGCTTCTCGGTGAGGATCACCCCGCGGCCCTGGGTGCCCTCGCTGAGCTTCACCACATGCGGCGGCGGCCCAAGCATGGACAGCAGATCATCGGTGTCGTCGGGGTTGTCGCCAAACACCGTCACCGGCATGTCGATGCCCTTGGCCGCCAGCAGCTGGTGGGCCCGCAACTTGTCGCGGGCACGCAGGATCGCGTCGGAAGGATTGGGGGTGCGCGTGCCCATCATCTCGAACTGGCGCAGCACCGCGGTGCCATAACGGGTGATGGACGCGCCGATGCGCGGGATCACCGCATCGAAGCCGGTCAGCGGCTTGCCCTTGTAATGCATGCTGAAACCGCCTGCGGTGATGCGCATGTAGCAGCGCAGCGGATCGAGAATCCGCACCGTGTGCCCACGTGTGCGCGCCGCCTCGACCAGACGCCGGGTGGAATAGAGCTTGCTGTTGCGGGAGAGGATGGCGAGTTTCATCGCGGCGATGCAGGGGAAAGGCGCGCAGCATAGCGCGCGACTGCATGCCCGGATGAAGCCGGACACATGTCTTCAACCCGTTGTGCGCAAGGCCGCGATGACAAACAGAAGATCGAACAGAAAGGTCGGCGCCGGTGGCGCCTTATGCCAGGAACGGCTGCGCGAGGCGCAGTGGAGCGGGTGAAGGGAATCGAACCCTCGTCGTAAGCTTGGGAAGCTTCTGCTCTACCATTGAGCTACACCCGCATCAGGCGGCAAGTCTATGCGCGGCGCCCCCTGCAGCGCAACGGGCAACGCCCCTGGATGAGAGGTTTCGGACAACAGGAAGGCGGGGGGCCCCCCCCCCCCCCCCCCCAGCGGGAACGCCCCCGGGGGTCGGTCAAAACAACCGAGGGGGGGGAACAAAGGGGCAGAAACAACCGGCAGCTGCGAGGGGGTGGGTGGGT